>VBGS01000193.1 GCA_005889445.1 Chloroflexota bacterium | reverse complement strand
TTCGCGGTCGCGGCGGTCGGCGCGATCCTCGCGCGCCCGGCGACCGACGAGCGCGCCTGGCGCACGCAGGACTACGTGCTGCTGGCCGTGCTCGCCGTGGTCTTCGGCGCGATCTACTGGGCGTGGCTCGGCCCGTACCTCGGGATCGAGACGATCCTCGCCGGCGTCAGCGCGCAGTTCGGTCAGGAGCTGCTCTTCGGTCTCTGGTTCGTGAGCGGGCTGCTCGGCGGGTACATCATCCGCCGCCCGGGTGCGGCGTTTCTCTCTGAGACGCTCGCTGCGTTCGCCGAGGTGCTGCTCGGCGCACCGGCCGGGCCGGTCCTCATCGTCACCGGCTTCATGCAGGCGCTCGGTCCCGAGCTCACCTTCGCCGCGACCGGCTATCGCCGGTGGGGCTGGGGCACGATGGCGGTCGCCGGCATGGCCGCGGGGATCGTCGCGCTCCCGTGGAACTGGCTGCGCCTCGGGTACTTCGCGCTCGATCCGGGGGTGATGCTCGGTCTTTTCATCACTCGCGTGATCGCCGGGGCGCTCGCGGGGCTCGCCGCGAAAGCGATCGGTGACCTGATCGCGGCGACGGGATCGCTCAACTACTTCGCGCTCGGCCGGGAGCGAGTGCGGGAAGTCTGAGCGTGTTCGCGCGCGCACGGAGCCTCACCGTCCGGCACATCGGACGGAAACGACCGGCGCTCCGTGATCTCGACTTCGACTGGGAGGAGGGCGAGCGTCTGCTCCTCCTCGGTCCGAGCGGCGCCGGGAAGAGCACCCTCGCGCTCTGCCTCGACGGCCTGATCCCGCATGCGCTGGACGCGCACTGGGAGAACGGCACGCTGACGGTCGGCGGCCGTGACACGCGCAGCGCGACGCTCGCGGAGCTGACCGGGGACGTCGGCGTGCTGTTCCAGGATCCCGAGACGCAGCTCGTGATGCTGGAGACCGACGATGAGATCGCGTTCGGGCTCGAGAACCTCGGCCTCCCGCCGAAGGAGATGGTCGAGCGGATCGCGGAGGCACGCGCCTCCACCGGCCTCGGCCCAGAAACCCCACGCCGCCTCGACACGCTGTCCGGCGGGACCAAGCAGCGCGTGGCGCTGGCCTCGCTGCTGGCCATGCGGCCACGAGCGCTCGTGCTCGACGAGCCGACGGCGAACCTCGATCCGATCGGCGCGCGCGAGGTCGTCACCGCGTTCGCAGCGCTGGCGATACGGCGCGAGCGCTCGTTCCTGGTGATCGAGCATCGCATCGATCCGCTCCTCCGGTTCATCGACCGCGTAGCGGTGCTCGGTGACGACGGCCGGCTCGCGCTCGCGGGCGATCCCGAGAACGTGTTCATGGGACGCGCGGACGAGCCCGCGGACCTTCTCGTCGAGCGGTGGCCGCGCGGTGCCTCGGCCCGGCGCGATGAGCGGGCGCCCGGGCGGCGGATCACCGTCGCCGCTCGGGCCGTCGCGTACCGATACCGCGCGGCTGAGCGCGAGGCGGTGAACGATGCGTCACTCGAGCTGCGCGAGGGCGAGATCGCCGCGGTCGTCGGCGCCAACGGCGCCGGGAAGAGCACGCTCGGCCTGCTCCTCGCGGGGGTCCTCCGTCCGTCGCGCGGCGCGGTCGAGGTGACCGGCGACGTCGCCTATGTCTTCCAGTACCCCGAACGCGGGTTCCTGGCGGCGACCGTCCGCGATGAGGTGCGCTACAGCGCGACGATCGGCCGCCGGATCGCCCGCGATCCCGACGCTCTGCTCGAACGGTTCGGCCTCGCGCGTCTCGCCGAGGCGAACCCGCACTCGCTCTCGCACGGCGAGAAGCGGCGGCTGTCCGTCGCGAGCGCGCTCGTGACGAGTCCGGCGGTGCTGATCCTCGACGAGCCGACGTTCGGGCAGGACCTGCGGAACACGCGCGAGCTCGTTTCGATCCTTCGCGAGGAGCGCGACCGCGGCACGACGGTCGTTCTCATCACGCACGACCTCTCGCTTGTCGCGGAGGTCGCCGACCGCGCCATTGCGATGGCCGGCGGAGCGATTGGCTTTGACGGATCGCCCGATCGGCTTTTCCAGCGCCCCGATCTGGCGCGCTTCGGCCTCGCGCTACCGGCAGCGGCCGGCGCGTTCGCGCGCGCGCGAGAGCGCGATCCGGCAGTACCGCCGCTGACCGGACTCGACGCAGCGCGCGGCGCGCTCGCATCGCTGGTGCCGGTCCGAGCGTGAACGTGCTCGCGCGGCGGGATCCGACCGTGAAGCTCGCCGTGGTCTTCGCGATCTCGCTGCTGCTGATCCTCATCGTCGATCCAGTCACGCCGAGCCTGTTCCTCGTGGTCGCGATCGGCGTGGCGCTCGCCGGCGGTACGCGACCGGCGACGATCCTGCGCGCGCTCGTTCCGCTGTCGATCCTCGGCGTCGGCTTCGTCTGGAGCAACGCCGTGTTCGCGGCGACCCAGGGACCGGCGACCTGGACGATCGGGCCGGTACACGCGAGCGAATCAGGGCTGCGCTTCGGGCTTGCGATCGCGATCCGCGGGATGGCGATCGGGTTGTTCTCGCTCGCGTTCGTCTGGACGACCGACCCGACCGATCTCGTGGTCAGCCTGATCCAGCACGCGCGAGTCTCGTTCCGCATCGGGTATCCCCTGCTGGCGGGCTATCGCTTCCTGCCGTTCTTCACCGACGAGTACGCGCAGGTACGGCTCGCGCGGCGGGTGCGCGGCGCGGTCCCGCGCGGTCCGCTCGGCCGCGCGCGCGAGGCGGTCGGCGAGCTGGTCACGCTGCTCTCGGACGCCACGCGGCGCGCGACGCGGATCGCGATCGCGATGGATGCGCGTGCGTTCGCCGCCGCGACACGGCGGACCTACTACCGCGAAACCCGGCTCACCTGGGATGACGCGCTCTTCGTCCTTGCGGCTGCGGTCACGACGACCGCGCTGCTCGTGCTGTCGGCATGGCTCGGGTCGCTCAGGACCGTCCTGGGGTAACGCAGGCTCACCTGATCGGGTCGGCGGCAGCAGGAGGGGTTGGTGGCCTCGCTACCTGCGTCTTGCGGTTGGACTCAGCTCCTGGAGAGCTTCGCGCAGCTTGCCGAAATCGTCAGCGCTGATGGCGATACGGTTCTGTGTGATCGAGTACGTCGGTCCGACGTTCACCTCGTTTTCGGCGATCCCGCGCAGGGTCTGCGCGAGGACGCCCGGCCGGTCGTCGACCTCAACGAGGGCGACGTCACGCTCCTCTTGGATTTTGAACCCAGCGCCTTCGAGCGCCTTCTTCGTGCTCGCCGGGTCCTTTGTGATGACCCGGAATACGCCCTTGCCGTCCTTACCTGACGGCACGGCGGCATAGCCTTCGATGTTGATCCCGGCTTTCGCGATCGCGTCCGTGGCTTTCGCGAGCGTGCCCGGTCGATCGTCCAGGGTCAGTGCAAATTCTTTGGTCTGCTCCATGAATACCTCCTAGAGAATTGGCGCGAGAATGGGAGACGACCCGTCCCCTCCCGCTGCCGCCTCCCCGAGCATGGACCGATCCGTCGGATACGTCATCTTGTCGACGACGAAAGCGCTCGTCTGACTTTGCGAGCCTCAGCCGAGACGGTTAGGTAGGCCGCGGCTTTTAGTTCAGGGCGGTCCGACGGGCCTCGTGGATCACGACGCCGTGCGAAGTCACATCGGTCTCCGTCATCCGAACCGCCGCAACCCGATCTTCGGACGCGACGCGTTTTGTCTCCTTGAGTCGGACGCGGCGCCACTCGTCCACAACGAGCGCCTCGATGTCGTAGCTGGTGATCTCACGTCCTGCGTCGAGCTCTCCCGCGAGATCGAGCGGCAGCTCGAGCTGGAACGAGAGCTTGCCCTCGACCGACAAGACGGCGACTCCGCTCGCCGCGACGACCTGGCCGTCAGGGTCGGTGACTCGCACGCGCGTCGGTGCATCCTCGGTCAGCGCCGTCTCGAGCTCGATGCGCGTGCGCACACCGTCCTGCTGAAGCCGCCACGAGAAGTTGATCGAGTCGAAGAGCGGCGCGCGCCGCCTCTTTCCCGAATCAGCAAGCGAGGCCGCCATCGCGATCTCGGTGAGCCGCTCGCGGAGCCGCGAGATCTGGCGCACGAGCTGCTCGTTCTGGTGCTCGCGCTCCCGCGCACGGTCGGTGAGGCTCCGAACCTGGGCTTCACTCTCGTCGAGCCGGGTCCGCAGGCTCGCGACGTCGTGGACCGCCCATTCGAACTGAGTGATGACCGCCTGCACACGCGAGTCCGCGTCGTCTGATAGCTCCTGGAACTTGCTGGCGTGCGCATCTTCGGCCTCGCGATGCACGCCGCAAGTCCGAGCGGAAGGACCTCGACAAGCTTCCGCGAGGCCGTCGTCGTCGCCTGATCGCGCTCCGCGGCCGCCGCGCAAAGTCGGCAGTGGTCGCTCGTCCGACCGGAATGCGATGCTTGCAGCGGGATCACGCCCATCCCTACCACCCCCGCGCGAGACTCCACCCGAATGGGTGACGCTGTCGTCGCCGCCGCGTATCAGCCCGCGAAGACTGCGTGACCGAAAGACCGGCGTGCCGAAGGTGATGTAGGCAATCGGCTGACGTGTTGAGTCGACCTAATCCAAATGGTCTATCGCGCGGAGGCGCGTCAGCCGAGCCGGTAACCGACGCCGCGCACGTTCGCGAGCGCGGGCGCGCCGGCCAGGTCGAGCTTCGAGCGCAGCCGCGCCAGGTGGGCCTTCAGCCACTCGGGATCCGGGTCGCGCTCCTCGGGCCAGCCCGCGCGGAGAAGGGCGCGGCGATCGAGCACCTCCCCGGGCCGCGCCGCGAGCGCGGCCAGAAGACGGAATTCGGTCGGCGTGAGGTCCAGCGTCGTCCCGTCCACGCTCGCGGCATGGGTGCGGGGATCGACGCGCAGCCCGCCGACCAACGTCGCGCTCTGCATGCGAGCGGCCTGCTGCGCCGTGCGGCGCAGGAGCGCACGGATTCGCGCACGAAGCTCCTTCGTGTGGAACGGCTTCTCGAGGTAGTCGTCGGCGCCGAGATCGAGAAGGCGGGCACGCTCGTCGGCGCCCTTCTCGCCGGTGAGCATGAGGATGGGCGTCGACGATGACGCCCGGATCCGCCGGCACACCTCGTCGCCGCTGAGCTTGGGGAGGTTCCGGTCGAGCACGACGAGGTCGGGGTTCTCGTCGGCATGCCGGCGAAGCGCCGTCTCGCCGTCATACGCGGTCACGATGTCGTAGCCATCCTCGCCAAGCAGCGCCGCGACCATGCCGACGAGCGCGCGGTCGTCGTCGACGACGAGCACGCTCGTCATCGGACCGTGGTCGAGGTGGCCGCCCGCGCGAGCGGCACGCTGAAGGAGAAGACCGCGCCCCCGTCGGCCGCGTCCTCGACCCAGAGATCGCCGCCTTGCCCTTCGACGACCCGCCGCGACGCGAAGAGCCCGATGCCCGAGCCGGGCAGGTCGCCGTGCGCCGCGCCGCGCGCGTATGGCTCGAAGATCCGTGCGCGCTCGTGCGGCGGCACGCCGGGACCCTCGTCCTGCACGCGGATCACCGCGCGATCGTCGCCGCGCTCGATGCGGACGCTGATCCTCGTACCCTCGGGCGCGTACTTCGTGGCGTTGTGCACGAGACCGGCGACGACCTCAGCAGTGCGCCGGCGATCCCCGCGTACGAAGAGCGGCTGCCCCGCCCGTGGAGCGACCAGCCGGTGCCGCCGCGCCATGGGCGCGACGTCCTTGAGTGCGGCCGCGACCGTGGCGCGAAGGTCGAACCGTGTCCGTCGCAGCGAAAGCTCCGGCCGATCCGCGCGCACCCCGGCGAGGATGCGGTCGACGAGCTGATCGAGCACCTTGACCTGGGCCGTAGCTTCGGACACGGGGAGCTTCATCTTCCCGTTCTTCTCGGCGAGCAGCTCGAGGTAGCCGCGGATGACGGAGAGCGGAGTGCGCAGGTCATGGGTGACGACGGCGACGAAGTCTGATCGCGCTCGCTCGAGCTTGCGAAGGCTGTCGGTGGTCTCGCGCTCGAGGGCGTAGAGCGAGGCCTTGTCGATCGCGAGCGCGGCCTGGTTGGCGAGCGCGCCGACGAAGCGCACTTCCTCCTCCAGGAACTCCTTGTAATCGGGCACCTGCAGCGCGACCGCGCCGAGAAGGCTGTCGTTCGCCATGAGCGGCACCGCGATGTGATCGAACGCGACGATCGGACGCCGCTCGGCGATCGCCCGGTCAGCCGCTTGCGCCGCGATCTTCCCGAGATCGCCGGAGCGCGCCCGCTCGCGGACCTCGTCGTTCGGCTCGCGCAGAAAGATCGCCCCTGACGCGCCCGGATAGACGCGCACGAGTCGATCGACGACGAGCGCGAGGACCTCATCAAGATCGAGTGTCGAGGTCAGAACGTTCGAGACCTCGAAGAGCGCGGACACCTCGCGCAGCTTGCGCTCGGCTTCGCGCTGCAGACGCCCTTTCTCGATGATGCCCGCGATCTGGTTCGCGATCGTTTGCAGGAAGTCGATCTCTTCGCGGCCGAAGTCGCGGGCCTCGACCGTCTGCACGTTCATCACGCCGATGACCTCATCGCGGATGACCACCGGCACCGAGAGCATCGACACGAAGCGCTTCTCGTCGACCTCCGGCACCCACTTCCAGCGGGGCTCGGTGCGGACATCGCGCGCCGCGAGAGGCACGCGCGCGTTCGCGACCCAGCCGACGATCCCTTCGCCGAGCCGCAGGGTCGCACGACCGATGCCCCCGCGGTTCAGGCCGTTGGTCGCGACCAGACGCAGGAGGTTGTCACTCCGCTCCAGCAGATACAGGGATGACACTTCGGCGCCCATCGCGTCGGTGGTGCGCTCGATCACGATGCGCAGCATCTCGTCCCAGTCGCGCGCTGAGGATGCGAGCTGCGCGACCTCGTGCAGGAACGACAGCTCGCTGAGCTTTCGCTCCGCGTCAGATGCGGTCATTTGTGAATTCTAGAAATAGACTCGCGATGAATGAAGGCCGTTCTCCGCACGGAGAAGCTCACCAAGCGTTTCGGGGATCTGGTCGCGGTGAACGCGATCGATCTCGAGGTCGGCGAGGGCGAAGTATTCGGCTTTCTGGGCCCGAACGGCGCCGGCAAGACCACGACCCTGCGTCTCCTGTGCGCGCTCATCGCCCCGACGTCGGGGACCGCCGAGGTCGCCGGCTACCGCCTGGGTCGCGATGACCTGAAGATCCGCGCGAGCGTCGGCATCCTCACCGAGCAGCCCGGCCTGTACGAGCGCCAATCCGCGTGGGAAAACCTCGTGTTCTTCGCGACGCTCTACGGCCTGAGCCCCGCGGAGGCACGCTCCCAGGCCGAGCGGTACCTGCGGCTCATGAGCCTCTGGGAGCGTCGCGCCGAGGCGGTCGCGACCTTCTCGCGCGGCATGAAACAGAAGATGGCCATCGCCCGGGCGGCCCTGCACGAGCCACGGGTGCTCTTCCTGGATGAGCCGACGACCGGGCTCGATCCGGACGCCGCCAAGACGGTGCGCGAGTTCATCGTGCAGCTGCGCGGCGAAGGCCGGACCGTCTTCCTGTGCACGCACAACCTCGACGAGGCCGATCGGCTCTGCGACC
>VBGS01000192.1 GCA_005889445.1 Chloroflexota bacterium | reverse complement strand
TCGCGCACGCGACGAGCGACGGTCATGCCGTCGATCTCCGGGAGCATCAGGTCGAGCACGATGAGCCGCGGAGCCAGGTCGCGGATCGCGGCGAGCGCGGCGCGGCCGTCGCCGGCGGTCACCACCGCGAAGCCTTCGCGCTCGAGGTACGCGCGGACGAGCTGAACGATCTTCGGATCGTCGTCGACGACGAGGACGGGACCGTCAGCGCTCACGCCAGCTCCACATGGTCAGTTTCGAGCCGGAGTGTGACGTTTACGCGACGCGGTCCTCCGCCGCTTCTAGCGGACCCGCGGAAGCCACTCCGGTCGCTTCGCTTCGTACGCTGCGATCGCGGCATCGTGGCGCAGCGTTAGGGCGATGTCATCCAGGCCCTCGAGGAGTCGCGTGCGCGCGTAGTCGTCCAGGGCGAACGAGCCGGCGATCGTCCCGGCCGCGACCGTCCGGCGATCGACGTCGACAACGATCTCGGTGGACGGATCCATGCGGACCGCTTCGATGAGGTCCTCCACCAGGCGCGCGTCCAGCTCGACCGGGACGAAGCCATTGGCGAGCGCGTTGCTCCGGAAGATGTCCGCGAAGCTCGGGGCGATGACCGCGCGGAAGCCCGCGTCGCGCAGCGCCCAGACCGCGTGTTCGCGCGACGAGCCGCACCCGAAGTTGGGACCAGCGAGGAGGACGCTCGCGCCCCGGTAGCGCGGGTCGTTCAGCACGAAGGAGGGATCGCGCCGCCACGCCTCGAAGAGCCCGGCCGCGTAGCCGGTGCGCTCGAGACGCTTGAGCCAGTGGCTCGGGATGATCTGATCGGTGTCGACGTTCGCGCGCGCCAGCGGCAGCGCGCGACCGGCGACGCGGCGCACGGGGTCCATCAGGACAGGTCCGACGGCAGGGCGAAGTGTCCCGCGACCGCGGTCGCCGCCGCGACGGCGGGCGACACGAGGTGGGTCCGGCCGCCGGGACCCTGACGTCCCTCGAAGTTTCGGTTGGACGTTGACGCGCAGCGCTCCCCCGGCCGCAGGATGTCCGGGTTCATCCCCAGGCACATGGAGCATCCCGCGTCGCGCCACTCGAACCCGGCCTCGCGGAACACACGATCCAGGCCCTCACGCTCGGCGTCCTTCTTGACGCGCATCGATCCCGGTACGACGAGTGCGCGGAGGCCGCGCTTGATATGGCGCCCGCGCAGCACCTCACCCGCGGCGCGCAGGTCCTCGAGCCGAGCGTTGGTGCACGAGCCGATGAAAACGGCGTCCACCGCGATGTCGCGCACCGGCGTTCCTGCACGAAGGTCCTGATAGCGGAGCGCACGCGACGCCGAATCGCGCTGCCCGTCCTCGCGGTAGGACTCAGGGTCGGGAACGCGTTGATCGATCGTCACGGACTGCGACGGGTTGGTGCCCCAGGTGACGTAGGGACGAAGCGTCGTCGCGTCGATCGTCACCTCGCGATCGAACGCCGCGTCCGCATCGGTGGCGAGCGCGCGCCACTCATCGACGGCACGTTCCCAGAGCTCGTCCTTCGGTGCGTACGGCCGTCCCTCGAGCCAGGCGAAGGTCGTGTCGTCAGGCGCGACGATGCCCGCGCGTGCGCCCGCCTCGATCGACATGTTGCAGACGGTCATCCGGCCTTCGATCGAGAGCGCCCGGATCGTCGAGCCGCGGTACTCGATGACGGTCCCGTTCCCGCCAGCGGTCCCGATGCGCGCGATGATCCCGAGGATCACGTCCTTCGCGGCGCATTCGGCCGGAAGCTCGCCATTGACGGTGATCGCCATCGTGCCGGGCCTCGTCTGCCAGATCGTCTGCGTCGCGAGCACGTGCTCGATCTCGCTCGTCCCGATGCCCCACGCGAGCGCGCCGAGCGCACCGTGAGTCGAGGTGTGGCTGTCGCCGCAGACGATCGTCATGCCTGGCTGCGTCAGGCCGATCTGCGGCGAGATCACGTGGACGATCCCCTGCTCGGGATCGCCCGTCGGATAGCAACGGATGCCGAACTCGCGCGCGTTGCGCGCCATCGCGTCGATCTGCCGAGCCGAGATCTCTTCGGGTCGTTGGTCGTTCGTCGGAACGTTGTGATCCATCGTCGCGAGGACGAGGTCCGGCCGTCGCACGGGGCGTTTGGCCGCACGGAGACCCTCGAACGCCTGCGGGCTCGTCACCTCGTGGACAAGGTGCAGGTCGACGTACAGCAGATCCGGCTCGCCGGCGGCCCGCCTGACGACGTGCCGTTCCCAGATCTTCTCGGAGAGCGTGCTCACGCTCCCCAGCTTCTCACGCGATCCGATCGAACGCGCGCCGCAGGCGTCGGACGCCTTCGTCGATGCGCTCCAGGGTCGGTGAGCTGTACGAGAAGCGGAACGCCGACGAGTGGTCCCGCTCGACGCCGAACGCGCGCCCCGGGACGAACGCGACACCCTCCTCGAGCGCGGCATCGAACAGCAGCTGCGATGAGAGCCCGTTCGGGAGGCGGACCCAGAGATAGAACCCGCCGTCCGGATCGTTCCAGGTCACCCCGGTCCCGGCGAATTCACGCGACAGCGCCTCCTGTGCGCGCTGCTGCTTCGCGGCGTAGAACGCGCGCAGCTGCGCGACGTGCTCTGGCATGCGCCCCTGATGGTGGAACTCGACGACGATCCGCTGACCGAGCGACGACGTCGAAGAGTCAATGGTCTGCTTCGCCGCGGCCATGCGCGCGACGTCTTCGGTCGTCGCCACGGCCCAGCCCACGCGCAATCCCGGCAGGAAGACCTTCGAGAACGATCCGCAGTAGACGGTCGAAGCGCGACCGTCGGCGAGCGACGCGATCGGGTTCTGGAAGCTCGGCACGACGAAGAACACCCTCGGTCGCGCGCCCGAGCGGCGGATGATCCGCTCGGCCTGAGCCGTGTCGATGCCGTCCTCGTCGGCGGGGACCTCGAGCACGCGAGCGCCGTGATTGCGCAGCGCGGAGATCGCGTTCGTGAAATGCGGCGACTCGACGACCGCGACGTCTCCCGGCCGGAGGTAGCAGCGCGCCGCGAGGTCGACGGCCTGCAGCGCGCCGGCGGTGACGATCACGTGCTCGGTCGAGCACCGCACGCCGCGGCGGCGCATCTCGTCGGCGACGATCGCGCGCAGCTCCGGATCGCCCTCGGTGATTCCGTAGCCGAGCGCGGCGGGTCCGTCGCGCTCGATAACTGTCCGGGCGAGCTCATCCGCGCCGACCATCTCGAGCGCTTCGCGCGCCGGCGAGCCGACGGCGAAGAGCACGGTGTCGCGGGTCTGACGCGCGGCGATGCCGATCGTCTCGTCGATGAACGAGCCGTACACCGGATGCGGCTCGTCGTCACGCGGCAGTTCCGCGACGGCACCGCCGCTCATCGCCGGCAGGATCTCCACGGTGCGCTTTCCCGCGAGCGCCGCGTCGCCATCGAGAAAGCGAGCATCTTCGCCGTCGATGAAGACGCTCACGAACGGACCGAACGCGCCGTCACGGAGAACCCGCGCCCCGAGCTCCGGATAGCGCGTCGCGATCTCGCGACGGAGGCTGGCGAGATCGTCAGCGTCGATCGCGATCGTCGCGTTGCCGCCGGCCGCGGAGCGCAGCGGCGTCGCAAGACGAACGATGACGCTCATGCCAGTGCCTCGGCGTATGCCGCGCGGAACTCGTCGACGTCGGCGGCGATCGGCTGGCCCAGCGGCGGCGCCTCGACGACGCCCTTGTACGCGTTACCGGTGAGATAGAGGACCACCGACTCGTCGGGCCCGAAGGCGCCTTGCAGCGCGAGCGCTCGCGCCGTCGCCAAGACGACGCCGCCGGCGGGCTCGACGAGGACGCCCTCGGTGTGAGCGAGCAGATCGCACGAGTCGAGCACGGCGCGATCGGAGACCGCGGCTGCCGAACCGCCGCTCGCGCGGATGACCGCGACCGAGCCGTCGCCGTCGGCCGGCGTGCCGATCGCCAGCGAACGCGCGACGGTGAGCGGATCGCGGACCGGCCGCACCTCGCGGTACCCGTCGAGCACCGCGTCGGAGACCGGCGCGCAGCCGGCCGGCTGCGCCGCGTGTATGCGAGAGGGTCGACCGTCGACCAGCCCGCTCGCCCGCAGCTGCGCCGCGGCCGTCGCAGTCCGGGTAAGCAGCGCGCCCGAACCGACCGGCACGACGACGTGATCGGGAAGCCGCCACCCGAGCTGCTCGGCGCACTCGAAGAGAAGCGTCTTCGAGCCCTCGGCGTAGTACGGCCGCAGCGTGAAGTTCACGAACCCCCAGCGCTCCTCGTCGGCGAGACGCCCGCAGAGGCGATTCACCTGGTCGTAGGTGCCGCGCACTCGGACCACGGTCGCGCCGTACGCGGCGGCGCCCGCGATCTTGCCCTCGTCGGTCGTCGCGGGAACGAAGACGAACGCGCGAAGCCCATTGCGTGCGGCGGCCGCGGCCACCGCACCCGCGAGATTTCCGGTCGACGCGCATGCGAGCGTATCGAGCCCGAGCTCCAGCGCACGCGCGAGGGCGAGGGCCACCGGACGGTCTTTGAACGACAGCGAGGGATTGCGCGTGTCGTCCTTCAGGAACAGCCGATCGATGCCGATGGCGTCACCCAGGCGGTTCGCACGCAGCAGCGGCGTCCAGCCCACCGGGAAATGCGAGGCGGGCTCGGCGACCGGAAGGAGATCCGCGTAGCGCCACAGCGAGGCGGGGCCGGCCTCGATCCGCGCGCGGAGCTCTTCGGTCTCGAACGACGCGAAGTCGTACTCGGGCTCGATGGGCCCGTAGCACTCGGCGCACACGAAGCGTTCGTCGGCCGGCTGCAGCGTGCGGCAGGCGCGGCAGCGAAAGCCGCGAAGGGCAGTGGTGCGGTCGAGCGTCGTGGCCATCGCTACCTCCAGAGAAACAGAAAAGCCTCCCTTTTCGGGAGGCCCTCACCTGGGTTGGTCTGGTGTGAAAGCGGTGCGGCTAGCCCCCCGAACGCGATGCGAGCCCCGGCATCGGGGCGATCGGCATCGGCGGGATAAGGACGAGACGCATCGCCTTGAGGCTATTGAACGCGCGCCCGGGTGGTCAAACGGCGCTATGCATGGTGCACAGCGCTTCGTCTACCCGGGGCGGCGTGGTCGTTCGGTGGGTTCGTCCCCCAGGAGATAGCGAGCACCCGCGCCCCGTCGTGCCGCGCGATCGTCCGAGTTGAGCAGCCCGCAGGTCTTGAGCGAAAGACAGCCGCAGCCGATGCAGCTGACCAGGCGCGTGCGCAGGGTCTCGAGCTCGTCGATGCGCGACTCGAGAAGCGCGCGCCACGATCGCGAGAGCCGCTCCCAATCGGCTTTCGTGGGAGTCCGTCCCTCGGGGAGGAGGCGAAGCGCGACCGCGATCTCCTCGAGGGACAGACCGACGCGCCGCGCGGCCTGGACGAACGCGACGCGGCGGAGCATCGCGCGCTCGTAGCGGCGCTGACCACCCGCGGTCCGCTGGGCGCGGATGAGCCCGCGGGTCTCGTAGAAGCGAAGCGCGGACGCGTTCACACCGCTCCGCGCGGCGAGCTCGCCGATCGTGATCTCCTCGCCGAGAGCCGGCATGTCTCAAGGATAACCATTGACTTAAAGCGCACTT
>VBGS01000191.1 GCA_005889445.1 Chloroflexota bacterium | reverse complement strand
CGGAGCACGTCCAGACCCGAACGATCCGGCAGGTAGATGTCGAGCAGCACGAGGTCGGGCCGGCTCTCCTCGGCGAGGCGGATCGCCTCGGTCGCGCTGTGGGCCTCCGCGACGACCACGAACCCATCGAGGCGCTGCACATACGCGCGGTGGATCTCGGCAACGCGAAAGTCGTCCTCCACGATGAGCACGCGGATCACGACGCGTTCGTCCCCTCGCTGGGGAGCAGCGCCGTGAACACGGCCCCGCCTTCGTTGCTGACGCGAAGCCAGCCGCCGCGACGGCGCGCGACCTCACGGGCCAGAGCGAGCCCAAGCCCCTGATGCGAGGTGCCGGTCTTCGTCGTGAACCCTTCTTCGAAGATCTCGTCGGCGACCGAGTCACCGATCCCGGGTCCCGAATCGCGGACGCGCACGCCGACGCCGCCGGCCCCGGCCTGCACCGCGACCTCGACCCAGCCGCCCGCGGATCCCGATGTCGCCACCGCATCGACCGCGTTGTCGACGAGATTGCCGACGACCGTCACGAGGTCGCGCGCGTCGGCGGCGTCGGCCGGAAGGCGCGTCTCGCCGGCGAGACGGAACTCGACGCCGCGCTCGTTCGCGATCGCGGCCTTGGCGAGGAGGAGCGCGGCGAGCGCGGGGTCGCCGATGCGATCGTGCACGAGATCGACGAGCTCCTGATGGACCATCGCCGTCCGCGCGATGAAGCGCACCGCCTCGTCCGCGCGTCCGAGCTCGATCAGGCCGGCGACCGTGTGCAGCTTGTTCGAGAACTCGTGCGCCTGCGCGCGCAGGGCATGCGCCAGGCTTCGGACGCCATCGAGCTCGCGGAGGATCCCCTCGAGCTCGGTCCGGTCGCGGAGCGTGACGACCGCGCCGACGGCCTCGCCGCGCACCACCGCCGGCATCCGGTTCGCCACGAGGACACGGTCGCCCGCGAGGAGCATCTGGTCGATCCCGGCGCGCTCGCCGGAGAGGATCTCGCGCATCCGCCCAGGCGGGACGAGGTCGCTGATCCGCTTTCCCTCAGCGCTCGCGTCGAGACCGAGGAGCCGTTTGGCCTCGTCGTTGACGAGCGTGATCCGTCCGTCGCGGTCCGTGGCAAGAAGGCCTTCGCGAATCCCGTGCAGCATCGACTCGCGCTGCTCGAGCAGACCGAGGATGTCGCGCGGCTGTAGTCCGAAGGTCTGACGCCCGAGGCGCCGCGAGAGGAGCACCGAGCCCGCGATGCCAAGTCCAAGCGCCAGGGCGATGTTCGCGGCGATCAGCGGCATCGACTGCCAGAGCGTGGCGTTGACCTGCTCCTCGAGGAAGCCGACCGACACGATCCCGATGACCTCCCTGGCGGCGCCGAAGATCGGGACCTTCGCGCGAACGGACCGTCCCAGCGTCCCCTGCTCGATCCCGACCCACGACTGGCCCTGCAGCGCCGGTGAGGGATCGGTCGAGACCCGCTGGCCGATCTGGTCGGGATTGGGATGCGAGTAGCGGATTCCGTCGACGTTCGCGACGACGACGAAGGACGCCGCCTCGGCCATGCGGATCGCCTCGGCGATCGGCTGGATCGCTTTGGACGGCTGCGGGTCGCCGAACGCCTCGACCACGTCGGGCATCGCGGCCACCGAGTGGCCGATCGCGAGCGCGCGCTTTTCGTACTCGTCGGTGACTTGGCCGCTCACCAGCCAGAACGAGATGGAGGCGCTGGCCAGGACCGCGGCCGCGACGATGGCGATCTGGATGAGCAGGACCTGCGAGGCGAGCTGCCGCGGGCGCATGCGCTAATCCTGCGCCGCGCGAGCACGCGTGTCATCGCGAGCGAAATGACCAGAACGACCGAAGCGCGCGAATGCTTGCGCCGCCGGCGGCGCGGCGACACCGTAGGCGGCATGGGGGGACCGGCGATCGAGCTTCGTCATGTCAGCAAGCGCTTCCTGACGCCTTCGGGAACGGCGTACACCGCGCTGCGCGACCTCGATCTGGTGGTGCACGAGGGCGAGTTCTGCGCGGTCGTCGGTCCGACCGGGTGCGGCAAGTCGACGACGCTCGCGCTCATCTCCGGGCTCGAGCCACCGAGCGAGGGCGAGGTGCTCGTCGGCGGCGTACCGGTGCGGAGCGTCGGGCGTGACGTCGGTTACGTCTTCCAGGTTGATGCGGTCTTTCCGTGGAAGAGCGTGCTCGACAACGTCGCGACGGGTCCGCGTTTTCGCGGGATCGCGCGCCGCGAGGCGGAGGAGCGCGCACGCGATTGGATCAAGCGTGTCGGTCTCGCCGGATTCGAGCGGTACTACCCGCACCAGCTCTCGGGTGGCATGCGCAAACGTGCCGCGCTGGCCCAGACGCTCATCAACGAGCCGCGTTTCCTCCTGATGGACGAGCCCTTCAGCGCACTGGACGTCCAGACGCGCACGCTGATGGAGAACGAGCTCCTCCAGCTGTGGTCCACGACGCGCGCGTCCGTGGTCTTCGTCACGCACGATCTCGAGGAGGCGATCGCGCTCGCCGACCGCGTCGTCGTCATCACCGCTGGGCCCGGGACAGTGAAAGGCGTATATCGCGTCGATCTCCCGCGGCCGCGCAACGTCGCCGAGATCCGCTTCCTGCCGGAGTTCTCGCGGATCTATCAGGAGATCTGGAACGACTTGAGGGACGAGGTGCTCGTGAGCTATGAGCGCGCTAAGCGCAGCGTCTCGTAGCGCTTTCGTCGGCCCCGAGCCGACGAGCACCGATCGCGCGCGTGCGCGCGCACGGACGAGTCGACGGCTGCTCGTCAACGGACTGCGCGTCGCGTTCGCCGTCATCGTCCTCGGCTCCTGGGAGAGTGGCACCGTCATCGATGCGACTCATAAGGACGGCCTCTTCATCGACCCGTTCTTCTACGGCAGGCCGTCCGGCATCGCGAGCCAGCTCTGGACGTGGATCCAGAACGGCACCGCGCAGGGACCGCTCTGGCTTCAGGTCGCGACGACCCTCGAGGAAGCGTTCCTCGGGTTCCTCATCGGCGTGGTTCTGGGCATCGTCTTCGGCGTCACCCTCGGGCGAGTCCGTCTGCTGTCCGATGTTTTCGCGCCGTACATCAAAGCGCTCAACGCGATGCCGCGCGTGGTCCTTGGCTCCATCTTCATCATCACCATCGGCTACGGGATCT
>VBGS01000190.1 GCA_005889445.1 Chloroflexota bacterium | reverse complement strand
GGTAGTCATGGCAATCGACGACCCCGTCCTCGAGGATGCGCACGGTCCGGCCGCCGATCTCGCCGCAGGCCACGAGGTCATCGATCTCGCTCACGCGCGGAGCTCGGACTCGCGAATGAGATCGCGAAGCAATGCGGCCGCCCGCGGCAGAGCGACCGGCGCCGGGCCGGAGAGCCCGGCGCATTCCAGGCCGATGTCGCCCTCATAGCCCATTTCGTCGAGCGCGTCGAAGATCGGACCGAAGTCGATGTGCCCGGCGCCGGGCTCGAGTCGCTGCGAGTCCGCGACCTGCACGTATCCGAGGCGCTCGCCGGCCCCGGCGAGCGACGCGGCCATGTCGGCCTCCTCGATGTTCATGTGGAAGGTGTCGCCGACGATGATCACCGCGGCGCTGGCGAGCGCCGCGCTCAGGCGCAGGGCATCGGCGATCGTGACGCAGACGTCGTTCTGATAGCGGTTGAGGGGCTCGATGAAGATCCGCGCGCCGGCGCGCTCGGCGCGCTGGGCGAGCGGACGCAGACCCTCCAGGAAAAGCGCTTCGTCCTGGTCTCGAGAGCGGCCTGTCGCGAGGCCCGGCAGATTGCGCGTTCTTCCCCAGATCGGCACGACGACGATCCCGGTGCCGAGCTCGCCGGCGAGATCGACGAGCTGCGCGAGGTCGGTTCGGGCGAGCGCGATCTGGTCCGGATCGGGATCGATGAGCCAGCCCCGGTACCCGCCGGCGATGGCGGTGACCGGAACGCGGTCCCGGATCGCCGCTCTCGCGTCCTCGAACGCCGGCCGCCCCGAGAGCTCAAGCGCGTCGAACCCGAATGTCCTGACGGCGTCGTACTTCTCGCGGATGCTCGCGCCGGGGACCAGACGATCCTGCACGCCGAGGCGGGTCACGCTAGACGACCGCGACGCTCGGAGTCACCTCGTCGAGCTCGACCCATGCGCGCCGGCGAGCGCTGGCGATGACCGCCTCGGCGAAGCGGACGTGGCGCAGGCCATCGGCGAACGTGGGGAACGCCATGGGCGTCGGAGCTCCGTCGAGGGCCGAATAGAAGGCGGCGAAGAGGTTGAGCCGGCCGTCGTTCGCCCCGCCAGGGAGATCGGCTAGGTCGCGGGCACGTACAGACCGGAGATCGCGCGCCGTCACGAGGGTGGCCGCTCGCTCGCGCGCCCCGACCCAGATCTCGTCCTTGCGCTCGCTCCGCCACGTTGCCGATCCGCGCGCGCCGTCGAGCGATACCTCCAGCTCGTTGCGATGTCCCGCCGACGCCTGCGAAAGGGTGCAGACGCCCTGAAGGCCGCCGCTGAACCGGATCAAGAGGCCGGCGTGATCCTCGGTCTTGCGACCGTGAATGTAGCCAACCTGGGCGATCACCGCCTCGACCTGAGAGCCGGTGATCGTCTCCACGAGGTCGAGCCAATGAACGCCGATGTCGGCGGTGGTCCGCGACGCGCCCCCGCGCGCTGTATCGAGACGCCAGTTCTCGTCGGTCGCGAGGAGCAGCCAATCCTGAAGGTATGAGCCGCGCGCGAGGTGGACCTGCCCAAGCTCGCCGGAGGCGACGCGATGGGCGAGCTCGGCGGTCTGTGGCAGGAAGCGATAGTTCATGCAGAGCGTCGTCTTGCGTCCGGACAGGCTCGCGAGAGCGGCGAGCCGCTCGGCGCTCCCAAGGTCGCCGGCCAGCGGCTTCTCGCAGACGACGTGCTTGCCATTACGCAGCGCCTCGCGAACGAGCGGCAGATGCAGATCGTTCGCGGTGGTCACGTGCACGACGTCCACATCCGGATCTCGGATCGGTTCCGGATCGGCCACCGTCGCCGTCCCGCTGAGCGGCCCGGCCACTTCGACGCCGATCGAACGGAGCGCCTGCGCGTGAGCGCCCCCGGCGTTACCCGCTCCGATCACCAGAGCACGGTGGGTCACCTCCGCATTGTCGCGGGTGCCGTCGCAGAATCGCGGGATGGCCGAGGTCCGCTCCTTCCGTGCGCTTCGCTACGACGAGACGCTCGCCGGTCCGCTCGGCGACGTGCTCTGCCCTCCCTATGACGTGATCTCCGACGCCTTGCGCGACGAGCTTTACGCCCGGAGTCCCGCCAACTTCGTGCGGGTCGAGTTTTCCCGACCGGACGGCGACCCGTACGCGTCAGCGGCCGCGACGCTGACCGAGTGGCGAAGAAGCCACCTCTTGAGACAGGACGCTGCCGAGGCGATGTACGTGCACGATCACGAGTTCGTCGTCGGGAAGGCGCGGCTGCGTCGGCGCGGGCTGCACCTCGCGCTTCGGCTCCATTCGCTCGACGAGGGGATCGTCATGCCGCACGAGCTCACGTTCCCGAAGGCGAAGGCGGACCGGCTCGCCCTGTTACGAGCGACCCGTACGAACACGAGCGCGGTCTTCGGGATGTACGCGGATTCGCGAGGCGAGATCGCGGGCGCGCTCGACCGCGCGATCGGCGGTGGAACGATGAAGCCGCTGGCGGAGGCGGTCGTGGGCGACGAGCGGCATCGCCTCTGGGCGATCGGCGAACGCGTGACCCTCGGCGTCCTCCGCGAGGCGCTGCAAAAGCGTCGCGTGTATATCGCCGACGGCCATCACCGCTACGAGACCGCCCTGACCTACCTCGCCGAGCGCGGCGCCAACGCGACTGATGGCGCTCCTCTCCGGTTCGTCCTCGCGTACCTGTGCTCGTTGAGCGACCCGGGCCTGCGCATTTTGGCGACCCACCGCGTCGTCCGCGCGAATGGGGAGATCGATGAGGCCGTGGCTCGCTCGTTCGACGCCAGCCCCATCGATCGCGGCGCGATCGATGACATACAACCCGGGATCGTGCTCGTGCGCGATGGCCACTTCACCCAGCTGCACGTTCGAGCGAACGCGGACCTGTCTGCGCTGCGCCCGGCGTGGCGCGAGCTTCCGGGCGCGCTCGCCGAGGAGCTGCT
>VBGS01000047.1:2818-26628 GCA_005889445.1 Chloroflexota bacterium | reverse complement strand
ACACGCCTCGCTGTCGCACCGATGCTGCGGGCCGCCTCGATGAACAGCTCGTGCTTGGTCGCGAGGACCGACCCGCGCACGATCCGCGCGAAGCGCGGAATGCCGCCGATCCCGACGGCGATCGCGACTTTCTCGAGGCCCGTGCCCAGGATCGTGACGATGATGAGCGCGAGGAGGATTCCGGGGAACGCCAGCTCGACGTCGACGATGCGCATGAGGACGCGATCGAACCAGCCGCCGCGCATCCCCGCGACGAGCCCGATCAGGCTTCCGGTCACGGTCGCGATCGCCACCGCGGCGAAGCCGACGGACAGCGAGGCGCGACCGCCGTCGATGAGTCGCAGCAGCACGTCGCGGCCGAACTGGTCGGTCCCCAAGAGATGTCCGGCGGTGCCCGGAGGCAGCAGCGAATCGCGGAGGCTCTGCTTGAACGGATCGATCGCGATGGCCGCGGGCAGCACGAGGACCGCGGCGACGAGGACGACGAGATAGGCGAGCATGACCATCCCGAGGCGATCCGTGCGGAGGCGCCGCCAGGCGCGCGCGTACGGGCCCGGACTCGCGGGCAGCCGCGGGAGCGGTCGCTGCGAGCCCTGCAGCGAACCGACGATCGGCGCCCGGCCGACGCTAGGCGGCGCGGATCCTGGGGTTGATGAAGCCATACGAGACGTCGACGATCAGATTCGCGATGACGTAGGTCGTCGCGGTCAAAAGGATGACGCCCTGCACGACGGGATAGTCCTTCGCGATGATCGAGTCGATCGCGAGCTGGCCGATCCCCTGCCGCGCGAAGATCGTCTCCACGATCACGCTCCCGGCGAGCAGCCGTCCCAGCTGGAGACCCACGATCGTGACGACCGGGATCAGCGCGTTTCGCATCGCGTGGCCGAGGAGGACCGAACGCGGCGGGAGCCCTTTCGCATGGGCCGTCCGCACGTACTCCCGGCCGAGGACGTCGAGAAGCGACGCCCGCGTCAGCCGCGCGATGAGTCCCGTCCCTTCGTAGCCGAGAACGAGCGCGGGAAGGATCAGCCGGTCCAGGCCCCCGGAGCCGGTCGCCGGGACCAGGCCGAGGGTCACCGAAAACAGCAGGATGAGCAGGATCGCGAAGAAGAAGCTGGGGATCGACACGCCGCCGAGAGAGAAGAACATGACGAGCCGGTCGATCGGCGAGTTGCGTTTGGTGGCCGCAACGATCCCGAGCACGACCCCGAGGGTCACCGAGAGGACGAGGGCGGCCCCAGCCAGCTCGACCGTGCTCGGCAGCCGATCGCCGATCACCTTCACAACGGCCTGATGGCGGATGAACGACTCTCCCAGATCGAGATGCGTCGCGTTCCACAGCCAGCGGAGGTACTGAATCGGCAGCGGATCGTTCAGGCCGAGCTGGTCCCGGAGCTGCGCGACGAGCTGCTCCTGCGCCGCGCGGTCGCCGACGCCGAACGAGGCCGCGCCGATCATCGCGTCGATCGGATCTCCCGGGACCAGGTGCAGGATCGAGAACACCAGCAGCGAGGCGAGCAGCAGCACCGGAATCGTCTCGACAAGCCGCTGCGCGACGAACTTGGCCACGCTCCCCCTCTCGTTCCGGCCTACACCCTAAAGCTCACGTCGTCGTCGTCTTCGCGGCCGCCTGCGCGACCCGTCGCGCGTGCCGCTCCCGCTCCTCCGGCGGGTGGACGTTGCGGAAGGTGAAGTAGATCGCGACGTCGTACACGATCTTCAGCGCTCCGGAGATGAAGAACGGCAGCCCGAGCGCCGCAGCGCTGAACGCCATTCCCGCGAACGTGGGGGCGATCGCCGCTGACCCGGTCCGTGCGACGTTCGTGATACCCGCGGTCGCCGTGCGCTCATCCGCATCGACGACGGCCATCGTGAACGACTGCCGGGTCGGAACGTCCATCTGGGAGACGCTCATCCGCGCGAGGTAGAAGGCGACGGCGAGCCACGCCGTCGGCGCGATCGGGATCAGCACGAGCGCGATCTGCGAGGGCAGATGCGTGAAGACCATCGTGTTGAGCAGGCCGATCCGCTCGGCGAGCCAGCCGGCGGCGAGGAGGGAGAGGCCGGACAGGATGCCGACCCAGAAGAAGATTCCCGCGAGCGCCTCCGGATCGAGGCCCCAGCGCAGGTAGAACCAGTACGCGACCACCGACTGCACCACGAATCCGCCGGCGAACGAGTCAAGGCCGAAGAGGAGCGAGAGCTTCGCGACGGTGCCGGTGGACCGATGGATCCCGATGAATCGGCGTTCGCCCTCCACCTTCGCCAGCTCGACCTTGTCGGAAAGCGTCACGAAGATCGCGAAGTTGGCGAGCCCGATCAGCGCGTACAGGACGAAGAGCGGGCGGAACGCATCCGCCCCGGAGAGCCCGAGCGCCGCGAAGAAGCCAACCGAAGCGGCGGCGAGCGAACCCAGCGCCCCGGCGAAGTTCGCGGCCGTGTTGTAGATCGAGAAGAGCCACGTGCGGCGGTCGTTCGGTGCCGTCTGCGGCAGGACCGCCTGCTCGACCGTCTGAAAGACTCCGACCTCGGAGCTCGTCGCGCTGATCGTCCCGGTGAACGCGCCCAGCATCAGCATCCAGAAGCTGTTGGTCAGCGCGAAGACGAGCCCACCGACGAACATGAGGATCGCCATCGTCGCGACGGTCCGGCGGCGGCCGTACCGGTCGGCGACGATCGACCAGAAGATCGTCATCACCGCCGACCCGGCGATCGCGGCGGTGAAGACGAGGCCGACCTCCACGGGCCCCATCCCGAGCTTGTCGAGGTACAGCCCAAGGACGACGGCGAGGTAACCGTAGGCGAAGGTCCGGAGGATCCTCGTGACCAGCAGCTTCTTCCCGTCGACGCTGAGCCAGTCGAGCACGGACCCTCCTAATCGCGAGCGGGCGGAGCGAAGCCCTTCTTGGCCAGGTGCGCGCGCGTCGTGTCGCGGAGCTCGGTGATCTTCGCCAGCGGAACGGGGGTGCGGCGGACGGCGGACAGCGGCCGCACCGTTCCGGTCACCGCGCGTGGGTTGACCGGCGTCTCCCCGAACATGCGCGCGAGCAGCGTCTGCGTCTCGGGCCCGAGCAGGAAGTCGATGAAGGCGCGGCCGGCATCCGGATGCCTCGCCCCGCGGACGAGCGCGACCACGTGCGCTTCGACCTGGGTACCCAGGCCGCCATCTTCCTGGTCGAGCCACGCTTCGCCGACCGGATTGCCCTCCATCAAGAAGACGTGGTAGTTGGAGGAGTTCACCAGAGCGACTTCGTTCCGGTCGCGGACGAGCGCCTCGCGCGTCGCTTTGTTGGACTCGTACGTACGGAGCCCGTTCGCGATCAGCCGATCGGCGAGCGCCCACGCGTACACGTCGCCCCGTGCCGCGCGGATCGAGCTCCACTGGGAGACGGTGGTCTCCTCGTTCGTCGTCGCCATCGAGACCTTGCCGCGAAATCGCGGGTCCGCGAGATCCTCGAGCCTTCGCGGCCAGTCCGCGGAGTCGGGGAGCAGCCGGCGATTGATCATCGCCGTCCGCGGCCACGCGGTGAATGACAGCCAGCTGAAGTCCGGCGCGCGGAGCCACGCGTCGTACGCGCGCGCGACCTCCGCCTCGTACGGTTCGAAGATCCCGCGGTCGCGAACGGCCTCGACGGCGACCTGGCTGTTGGTAACGAGGACGTCGGCGCCGGGATCCGCACGCTCGTCGATGAGCCGTTGCTCGACATCGAGGTGGTAGATCATCTCCACCTCGACCTTCGTGTCGGTGAGGCGCTCGAAGAGCCGGTAGATCGGCGTCAGATCCGGACGGTTCCGTCCCGAGTAGACGCGCAGCCGCGAGCCGCCGGTCACGCCCGCCCGGCGATCGCCGCCTCTCGGGGCCGGCTCGCCGCCCCGTCGTAGAGGTTCCACGGCAGGCGGCGGTACTCGCTCTCGCACGGGCTCCCTGGCGCGAGCCAGTACTCACCCGTGGTGAGGTCGACGATGCTCGACGCGATCGTCTGGTTGAGGTCCGTTCCCTGCGACGTCGCATCTCCGTGCTTGCACACCGAGTTCGGATGCCCGAAGTGATCGCGCAGGGCGGTGCCGATCGCGGCCCGCACCGCGGCGGAGTCGCCCGTCGCCTTTGCGGCACGCAGACCGTCGGTCAGGCGTGGCAGGCGCCAGAGCGAGTTGACCGAGAACGGCCGGTACGTCGCGGCGATCTGTTCGGGCATGAACGCGATGAAGTGGTTCGTATGAACGAGCAGCCCGTCCGTCGGATACATCCACCCATGGCGATCGGGGGTCGTCTCGAGATCGATCGCGAAACCGTCCTTATGCGTAATGAGCAGGTTCGTACACAGGGTCTGCTGGGACTCGAAGACGGCGCGGAGCGCGGTCTGCATCTCCACGGACTCCAGGATCTTTCGGCGGATGATCGGTTGGGGCACGCCGATGCCCTTGCCCCATCGGGTCCCCAGGCCGTTCGCGTTGAGCGCGATGCCCGCGGAGTTCGCTCCATGACGGCCGACCTGCCCGGCCTCGGTCTGCATGATGATCGTTGGCTTTCCGGGTTGGACGATGCGGAGAAGCACGACCGTTCCGACGGTCTCGCATCGCCAGTCCCAGTTCTGACCGCAGTAGACGTGACGGTCGCCCGCGGCCTCGGGGAGCAGGGCGTATGAGGAGCAGCCCTCCTCGGCTTCGGCAGCGAACGGGTTGTGGGTGGAGAGCTCGCCGCGTGCGTTGAGCGCGAGCACCTCCGCGAAATCGACGCTCGCCCCCTCCGCGATCCCGCGGATCTCGTCGCTGATGCCGGGCAGGTAGCTGTCGATGGGCGTCACCCAGCGCGGTGCGCCACGGCGGATCTCCGCCCACTCAAGACCGGTGATCCGCTTGAACGACTCGCGGTAGTAGCCGATCGAGTCGCGGATCTGTGATCGCGCCGCCTCACCGTGCTGGCGGCCAACGTCGCGGCGCCCGCCGCTCACCTCGATCGTCGGTAGCTCGAGCGCTGTTCCCATGCTGTCCCCCCCGCTTGATCCTGGACCGCAGCATACACTACAGTGCAGGCATGTCGAACGTGGTGAACGCTACCACGACGAAGTCTCGGAGCGCTCCCTCCCTCGACGAGCGGATCGCCGCCGCGCGCGCGGACCTCAGCCCGGCGGAGGAGCGAGTCGCGTCGTTCTTTTCGGAGCATCGCGAGGAGGTCATGTTCCTGTCGGCCGTCGACATCGCCGCGCGGCTCGACACGAGCGACGCGACCGTTATCCGGGCCGCGCAGTCGCTCGGCTACTCGGGCCTCCCGGCCCTCAAAGCCGAGCTTCGCGATGCGCTCCGCTCGCGCGCCACGCCAACGCTCCGCCTGGGCCGGAGCCTTGAAGACCTCGGCGACGATCCCTCGGTCGTGCTCGAGCACGTGCTCGCGACCGAGCTGCAGCTGCTGCACGACGCGCGGAAGACGCTGCGCAACGCGGACTTCATCCACGCGCTCCAGCTGATCGCCGGTGCGGAGCGGGTGGTCATCCAGGGACTCGGGCCGAACGCGCCGCTCGCCGAATACTTCGCGGCGCGGCTGCGTCGCATGCGCCGCGCGGCAGTGTCGGTCGGCGCTCGCGGCCAGGGACTCGCCGACGCGCTCATCGATATGCGAAAGGGCGACGTGGTGATCGTGCTCGCCTACGACCGCTCGAGTCCCGAGGCCGAGCTGACCCTCGAACGCGCGCGCGACCTGCATCTTGGGTCGATCCTCCTCACCGACACCCTCGGCCTCGCGTTGGCGGGGCAGTTCACGGTCGCGCTTACCGCGCATCGGGCGGGAGGCGGTATGTTCCACCTTTCGGCGATCACGGTCGTCGTCCTGGACGCGTTGCTCTTCGGCCTCGCCGAGCTCGACCGCGCCGGTGCGCTCGCCGCGGCAAAGGAGCTACAGGAGCTGCGCGTTCGGATCGATGACCACATCAAGGGGGGAGCGGCATGAGCACGCTCGTGCAGACCACGCCAGGGCTCTCGAGCGCGGAGACGCGGATCCTTCGCGAGCGGTACGTGCCACACGGATTGCATGTGGGTACACCGGTCGTCGTCGCGCGTGCGCTGGGCGCCGAGGTGTTCGACCCGGAAGGGCGCCGCTATCTCGACTTCGTCGCGGGCATCGGGGCGCTCAATCTGGGTCATCAGCACCCGGATGTGATCGCCGCCGTGCGCGAGCAGCTCGAACGGTACGCGCACGTATCCGCCCAGGTCGTCACGTACGAGCCTTACGTTCGTCTCGCCGAAGCGCTCGATCGGATCTACCCGCGAGGCGACGCGTCGGTGGCGACGAAGAGCGTCTTCGCGAACAGCGGCGCGGAGGCTGTCGAGAACGCCATCAAGATCGCGCGCGTCGCGACCGGACGCGAGTGGATCATCGCCTTCCAGAACAGCTTCCACGGACGCACCTACACGGCGATGACGGCGACCGGGAAGACGAAGAACTCGCGGATGGCATTCATGCGCTCGACGAGCCCCAACGTCGCACACGTCCCATACCCCTATCCGTATCGGCCGATCGGCGGCGCAGGCGAGGAGGAGCTGACCGACCTCCACGTGCGCCTGTTCGAGCAGGTCCTCGAGACGAACCTCGCGCCCGAGCACGTCGCGGCTGTGATCGTCGAGCCGATCCAGGGAGAAGGCGGGTTCGTGGTCCCGCCCGCGCGATTCCTGAAGCGCATCGCCGCGATCTGCCGCCGCCACGACATCCTGTTCATCGCAGACGAGATCCAGACCGGGATGGGCCGGACCGGACGGATGTTCGCGATCGAGCACTCGGGTGTTGCGCCGGACGTGCTCGTCACATCGAAGTCGCTCGGGGCCGGCTTTCCGATCGGCGCGGTCACCGGCCGCGCGGAGCTCTTCGATCAGCTCGGTCCCGGCTCACTCGGAAGCACGTTTGGCGGGCACCCGATCGCGTGCGCCGCGGCGATCGCGACGATCGAGGTCATCGAGCGTGATGGGATCCTGGCAGGCGCGACGCGGATCGGCGAGATCATCGGCGAACGCTTCGCTGATCTGGCCGCGAAGCACCGGGTCATCGGCGACGCCCGGGGCGTCGGTGCCATGCGCGCGATCGAGCTCGTGCGCGACCGAGCGACGAAGAAGCCGGCTCCCGAGATCGTCGAGGCCGTCATTCGCACAGCGTGCGACCGTGGCCTCCTGCTCCTGCGCGCCGGTCTCTACTCGAACGTCATTCGCACGCTGGTGCCGCTGACGATCGATGACGCACAGCTCGGCGAGGGCCTGGACATCCTCGAGGCGTCCCTCGCGGACAGCATCAAGAGTGGCGGAGGTCCAGGGTGAATCACCTCATGTACCGCCGTGAGCTGCTCCGTCGCTCGGCGCTCGCCGCGGCGAGCATCGCGATCCTCTCGTGGAGAAGATCGACGTCATCGATCCGGCGCTTACCACCGGCGCCGCCGCGGGGGAGATCGCGCAGAACATCCTCGACGCCCTCATCACGATGGACAGCGACCAGAAGTTCTATCCGGCGCTCGCGTCGAAGTGGACGATCACCGACGCGTCGAAGACATTCACCTTCACGCTCCGTGATGGCGTCAAATTTCACGATGGGAGCACGCTGAGCTCGGCCGCGGTGAAGGGTTCGTTCGACCGCATCCTGGACCCCAAAACCAAGGCGGGCGCGGTCGTCTCGCTCGTCGGCCCGATCGACAAGATCACCACACCCGACGACCGGACGGTGGTGTTCAGCTTCAAACAGCCGTACCCCGCGTTCATGCTGCAGATCTGGCGGTACTTCTTCGGCATCCTGTCTCCCAAGTACCTGACGACGCTCAAACCGGGCGACGTCGCAGCCGAGCCGGTGGGGTCCGGTCCGTTCATGTTCGCCGGCCGTTCCTCGGATGGTGTCGTGACGATCAAAGCGAATCCCGACTACAGCTGGGCCACCGAGCTCTTCAAGAATCGCGCGGCGCCCTACCTCGACCAGATCAAATTCCGGGCGATCACCGAGCCATCCACGCGCGTCGCCACGCTCGAGAGCGGTGAGAACCTGTTCATCGACGAGATCCCCGAAGCCGACTACGCGCGCCTCAAGGACGACAAGCGCTTTCGGTTCGTGCTGTCGCCGCGCGCGAGCCACACCCTCGGGTTCAGCATGAACGTCACCCGCGCACCGACCGACGATCACGCGGTGCGCGAAGCGGTGAACTGGGCGGTCGACCGGAAGTCGATCGTTGACAAGATCTTCTTCGGGGTACATCACGTCTCCGTCGGTCCGCTCTCGGAGGGCGTGTGGGCGCGTGAAGAATCGATCGAGAAAGCCTTCAGCTTCGATCCAGCGAAGGCGAAGCAGATCCTCGACACCGCTGGATGGACAGCCGGCTCGGGCCCGATCCGTCAAAAGAACGGGCAGAACCTCGAGATCGCGCTCGCCACGTTCCGCAGCCCGTGGACCGAGATCGCCCAAGCGATGCAGGCGCAGCTCCGCGACGTGGGCATCGACCTCAAGGTCCAGGTCATGGAGCGGGGCCCGTATCTCGACTACATTCGCGGTTACAAGCACAACATGGCCGCGACCTCATCGACGAGCATCGATCCGGACGGTGTGCTGCGCGTGTGCTACCACTCGGCGAACCGAGTCTCCGGCAGCAACTTCTCGAACGTAAATGACCCGCAGCTGGACGCGCTCCTCGTCAAGGGTCAGGGTCAGGACCTGGGCACCCCCGAACGCAAGCAGACCTACGTCGACGCGCAGAAGCGCGTGATGGAGATACTTCCGTTCGTCGGCGTG
This sequence comes from Chloroflexota bacterium, assembly GCA_005889445.1. Classification (GTDB taxonomy): domain Bacteria; phylum Chloroflexota; class Limnocylindria; order P2-11E; family P2-11E; genus 3-1-20CM-2-70-9. The sequence goes on along the minus strand of VBGS01000047.1, from coordinate 17,876 downwards.
ATGAGCCAGGTCCGCGTGGAAGCGATGGCTGCCAAGGTCCACGACTTCAAGCCCGGCCCCGACGGCCTGACCGGCACGGCGATGAATGACGTATGGGTGGAGAGCTAGATGGATCTTGTGACGCTCGCGATCGCCGCGACGCCGTCGTTCCTGGCGAGCGCAGTCGAATTCGTGGAGGCGACGACGATCGTGCTCGCGGTCGGTATCACAAGGGGCTGGCGCGCACCGCTCGTCGGGACCGTGCTGGCGACGCTCACGCTCGCGGTGATCGTCGGCACTCTCGGAGTGGCGCTCGTGACCGTCGTCCCGGAACGCCTGCTCCTGGGCATCGTCGGCACGCTCCTCCTGCTCTTCGGCCTCCGCTGGCTCCGCAAAGCCGTACTGCGCTTCGCCGGGATCGTTGCTCTGCACGACGAGGAGGAGATCTACCGGCGTGAGGTCGCGGAGCTGAAGGCGCAGGGCCTTCGGAGGAATCGGTGGGACTGGGTCGGGACGCTCGTCGCGTACAAGGCCGTCCTCCTCGAAGGCACCGAGGTCGCGTTCATCGTCATCGCGTTCGGCGCGAAAGGCATCGGCGCGATGAACGCGGCGATCGTCGGCGCCATCGCCGCGGGGATCATCGTCATCGCCCTCGCGGCGGCGCTCCGCTCACCGTTGACCGCGGTGCCTGAGAACTGGATGAAGTTCGGGGTCGGCGCCATGCTCTCGAGCTTCGGGATCTTCTGGTTCGGCGAGGGTGTCGGCGCGCACTGGCCCGGTGACGCGGCCTCGATCCCCCTGATCCTGGGGTCGTTGCTGCTCGCGAGCTTGATCGCGGTCCGCATGCTCGGCGGACTGCTTCCACAGGGAGCGCGAGTGGAGGCACGGAATGTCTAGCGTCCTGCGTGCGGTGTGGGACAACACCTATGGGCTGCTCGTCGATGACGGGCAGCTCGCCATCGGCGCGATCGTCGCGCTCGCCATCACGTGGGTCATCGCGCATTCCGGCTCCGACGCCCTCGGCGAGAACGCCGGCTGGGTGTTGCTCGCGCTGGTCCTCGCGCTCGTCCTCGCGAATCTGTATCGCGCCGGGCGGAACGCGCGGCGCCGCGCCGGCTGAGCACGGCCGAACCGGCCGATCTCATCCTCCGCGGTGGCCGGGTCTGGACCGTCGATCCGCGACGCCCCGAAGCGCGCGCCGTGGCCGTTCGCGGCGAACGCATCGTCGCGGTTGGCTCGGAGGACGATGTGGCCGTCCTCCAAGGCGGATCGACGGAGGTCATCGATCTCGCGGGACGTCTCCTGCTCCCGGGGTTCATCGACGCGCACACCCATTTCGGCAATGCGGCCGCGTGGACGTTCCGGATCGGGCTCTACGACGAGCGCGAAATGGACGACGTCCTCGGACGGATCCGCGCGGCGGCCGCCCGCGTGCCCGCCGGCATCTGGCTCACCGGTGGCGATGTGGGCGCCGCGGTCGCGTGGGACGCGGACGCGAAGGATCTGCCGCGCCACGGGGTGCCACCGATCGATCGCGCCGCGCTCGACCGCGCGGCGCCGGACCACCCGCTTCTGATCCGCCGCGTTGACGGTGCCCACGTCGCGAACTCCCTGGCCTTCGAGCGCGCGCGGATCGGACGGCGCGCACCCGACCCGCGTGGCGGCGGCATCGAGCGCGACGCCTCCGGCGAGCCGACCGGCGTGCTGTTCGGCCGCGCCGGCGAGCGAATGGCCGAGCTCATCCCTCCGCTGAACCTGGAGCAGATGGTCCTGGGCGGTCGCGCGGCGCTGGGCGATCTCCGCCAAGCCGGGATCACCTCGATCCACGACGTCGCGCGTTTGGACGAGATCTCGCAACGGCATCTCTTCCACACGGACGTCGAACGCAGCGCGACCGATCTCGAGCTCTTCCGCGAGCTCCAGCGCCGGGACGAGCTCTCCGTCCGCGTCTACGCCTTCCTCACGCTCGCGGTCTGGGGCGAGGTGGTTGCTCGCGGGATCCGACCGCGCGCGGACGAGGGCAAGCTCCGTTTCGGGGCGTTGAAGGCATTCATCGACGGGTTCCTGATGGAGGAGCCCTACGCCGACGACCCGGACTTCGCCGGCTCTTTCACGTTCCGCTTCGTCGACGAAGCGACGATGGCGGCCGACATCGCGGCGGCCGACATGGCCGGTTTCGATCCGGTCGTTCACACCATCGGCGACAAGGCGCATCGCCTGCTGCTCGACTGGTACGAAGCCGCGATCCGCGCCAATCCTCCTCGTGACCGGCGGCTCCGCGTGATCCACGCCTGGTATCCGAGCGCTCGGGAGATCGAACGCATCGGCAGGCTCGGGCTGATCGTCGACATCACACCGCAACATCTCTTGAACGACGAGCGCACCGTCGAGCGCCGCCTGGGGCCGGCGCGCGCGAAGACCGCGCATGCGTGGCGCGCGCTGCATAACGCTGGTGCGCGGCTCGATATCGTTTCGGACTGGCCCGGAAGCTTCAACGAACAGCGCGCGACCCCGCTCGCTCCCCTGCGCAACATCGCCCTCGCAATCGAGCGCGGGTGGCACCCCGACGAAGCGCTGACGATCGAGGAGGCGGTCGCCGCGTACACGATCAATCCGGCCTACGCCTCATACGAGGAGGACCGCAAAGGGAGCATCGCTCTGGGAAAGCTCGCCGACCTGGTCGTGCTCTCACGCGACATTTTCCGGCTCAACGCTCGGGAGATCGACTCCACGACCGTCGACCTGACGGTGCTCGGCGGTCGCGTGATCCATCGCCGACAGGCCTGACTCAAGAAACGCGCGGGCGCTCCCGGGCGGCCTTTGCCAGCTCCGACCACCGGTAGCAGCCCCGCTCGTGATCGTTGCGGATGCCGACGGCTTGCATGAACGACTCGACGATGGTCGGTCCGACGAAACGGAAGCCTCGACGCAGCAGATCCTTCGAGAACTCGTTCTTGTCGGTAAATCCCCACGCGTATCGATCGAACGACCGGAATTCCTTCTTCACCGCGAGGAACGCGCGCGCGTTGCCGATGGCCGCGTCGATCTTGGCGCGGTTGCGGATGATCGATGCGTCGGTCATGAGGCGCGCGATGTCCGCCGAGCCGAAGGCGGCGACCCTCGAAGGAGCAAACCGCGCGAACGCTCTGCGGAAGGCAGAACGGCGCCGGAGCACGATCTCCCACGAGAGCCCGGCCTGCATGCCTTCCAAAACCAAGAATTCGAACAGTCGTCGATCGTCGTGCAGCGGAACACCCCACTCTTTGTCGTGGTAGCTGAGCAACGGCTCGTGCTGGGCCCAGGAACACCGCCGCCGCGGACGACGCAGCGCCGAGGGCCCCCGCGCGATGGGGAGCCGGCCGTCAGGCCGGGGGGACCCCGTCGCGAAGAGAGGGTTTCGGCGCTGCGTCGTCTTGGCGACTATTGACCGCCCCACGTCCGCAAGAGCTCGGGAAGCTCGGCGAGACGGGTGACTTCCGCTGTTGGCACGGCGATCGATGACGGGAACCCGGATTCGTTTTTTCGCCACACCGCTCTCATCCCCGCTTCGAGCGCACCGCTGACGTCGTCGACCATGCGGTCTCCGATCATCACGCATTCCTGCGGTTCGACGCCGAGGCGGCTCGCGACCTCGTCGAACACGGCCGGGTGTGGCTTCGAGTGCGCGAGGTCCGACGTGTAGACGATCACGTCGATCAGCGCCGCGAGCCCATGCATGACGAGATCGGCGTTGTGCCAGTCCGCGGCCCACCATGTGTTCGACAGCAGACCGATGCGGTAGCCGCGATCTCGCAGGAGCTTCACCGTCGTGGCGCCGTCCGGATCTACGGTCGACCACCCCGCGATCGCCTTGGCGTACCCGTCCATGGCGGCGAGGAGCTCCGCCTCGCTCACCGGCACGCCCAAGCGGTCGAAGCCCTCGCGTACCAGACCCGTCGGCGGGCCGCTCCAATGCTCGGTGTCCACGCGGCGCCAGTGCTCGCGCTCGGCCTCACGCATCGCGACCACGTACGCGTCCCGCGAGGGCCAGCGACGACCGGCGGACTGAGTGATGAGATGGTCATACGAGGCGGCCCACTTCTGCCCGGCGCCGGTCTCCCAATCGGACCAGTGCACGAGGGTGCCGCCGAGGTCGAAAATGACGGCACGCGGCGCGGTCACGGCGCGAACGATACGGAACCGCGCGAAGGGGGCGGCGTCGGTGTTCGATCTCTCCTGGCTCTTTTGGCTGTTCATCCTCGGCCAGTTCTTCATCCCGCTGTACCAGAAGCAGATGCTCGCGGTCCGCCGCGACCGCGCGTTCCACTCGTTCGAGCGAAAGCGTGGCACCCGCCTCATCTCGATGATCCATCGACAGGAGACGATGTCGTTCCTCGGGTTCCCCATCGCGCGCTACATCGATATCGAGGACTCCGAGCAGATCCTTCGCGCCATCAGACTGACGCCGCCGGAGCTCGGGATCGATCTGCTCCTGCACACGCCCGGCGGCCTCGTCCTCGCCGCCGAGCAGATCGCCTTCGCGCTGAAACGGCACAAGGGAAAGGTGACGGTCTTCGTACCTCACTACGCGATGTCGGGCGGCGCGCTCATCGCCCTCTCGGGCGACGAGATCGTCATGGATTCCAACGCGGTGCTCGGCCCGGTGGATCCGCAGCTCGGGACGCCGCAGGCGTCGTACGCGGCGGCGTCGATCCTGAAGGCCCTCTCGCAGCCGAACCCCAACCGCGACGATCAGACGCTGATCCTCGGTGATCTCGCCGAGAAGGCGCTACGCCAGGTGAAGGCGACGCTCAAGAAGCTCCTGCTCGAACACCACAGCGAGGTCGATGCCGAGCGCATCGCGACCGCGCTCGCGACCGGTGAGGTAACACACGATTACGCCCTCGGCGTCGAAGAGCTCTCCATGCTCGGCATCGCGGTCCACGAGGAGATGCCTCGCGAGCTCTACGAGGTGATGGATCTCTTCCCCCAGGCGACGCAGCGGCGGCCTGGCGTGGAGTTCATCCCCGTTCCATACGGGCCCGCCGGGCCGGCGCTGCCGCCGAAGAGCGGCTCGGAGCGCTAGCGAGGCGCGAGGGCGGCCCGCACGCGCTCACGCGTGATCGGGAGCTCGCGAATGCGCGCGCCGCAGGCCGCATAGACGGCGTTCGCGATCGCGGCGGCCGCGGGCACCGCCCCGGGTTCGCCGACACCGGTCGGCGGCGCGGCCTCGTCGCCCTCGACGAGGACCTCGATCGACTCGGGCGCATCGCGGAACGTCGCGATCGGGTACGTGTCCCAGCCGGTGGCCACGACGCGTCCTTCGCGATGTCGAAGCTCCTCGAGCAACGTCCAGGACGCGGACTGCTGGATGCCGCCCTCGATCTGGTTGCGCACGCCGTCCGGATTGAGCACCTGTCCGGGATCGACGACGCACCAGAACCTAAGGAGTCGGATCGCGCCCGATGCCGCGACCTCGACCTCCGCCACCTGGGCGACGTACGTGCCGTGGTAGATCGTGCATGCCAGGCCACGCCCGCGGCGCGCCGGTGGCGCCGCCGCGAGGGCGCTTCGTTCGGCCACGCGCTCGACCACGCGTCGGAAACGCTGATCATCGATGTGCCGCAGGCGGAACGCGAGCGGGTCCTGCTTCGCGGCGATGGCGAGCTCGTCCATGAACGACTCGATCGCGAACACGTTCTCCGCCGCGGCGAGCGATCGGAAGTTCGCGGTGCGCAGACGGGTCGGTTCGATGTGCAGCGTCACCTCGGCCGTGCCGATCGCGTAGGGCGGGATCGCGTTCCGCCCGGAGGTGACCCCGAGCACCTGCGGATCGAGCCCGGCGGCGGTGTGCACGTTGGTGTGCTCGTCGTAGCGCCATGCGACGATGCGCCCGTCGGCGCCGAGACCGGCCCTGACCTCGAGCACCGCCTCCGGCCGCGACGGCGACCACGCGAACTCCTCCTCGCGCGTCCACTGGAGCAGCACCGGCCGACCGGCGCCCTTGCTGAGGATGGCGGCCTCGATCGTCGCATCGCCCTGGCTGTTCCGTCCGTACGTGCCGCTCGTGATCATCGGGATCACGCGAACGCGCTCTGGCGCGAGGCCGATCGCCTTCGCGACCTGATCACGGACCCCGAAGGGGCGATGCGTTCCGACGTACACGGTCGCGCCCTCCGCGCGGACATCGGCCACGGCCGCGCTCGGGCCGATCGGCGCGTTCGCGATGGACGGCAGCACGAAGGTCCGCTCGAGGCGCGTCGCCGCGCCTGCGAGGCGCGCCGCGGTCTGGGCATCGCGGCGCATCGGTACGTCCGCGCTCGGGCCCTCGACCGGCACCGCGTGCCAGTCCGCGAGGACCGCCGCCGCGGCGGCCCGAGCTTGCTCGTCGCGTTCGGCCACGACACCGAGGACGTCGCCGTTCCGAACGATCGCGATGACTCCGGGCATCCGGCGAGCGGCGCTGTCGTCGACCGAGCGCAGCTTCGCGCCGCGCGCCGGCGGGCGCACCATCGCGCCGCGCGCCATTCCGGCAAGCCGCACGTCGGCCACGTAGGTCGCGCGGCCGGTCACGATCTCGCGTGCTTCGAGTCGCGGCATCGGTCGGCCCGAGTAGCGGTGGCGCTCCGTGGGCATGAGGGGGATGTCGTCGGGGATCGGTCCCGCCAGCGGCGAGCCGTTGACGAGCTCGCCGTACCCGATCGATGACCGGTCCGACACGACGCTGCCCTCGCGCGTATCGAGACGTTCCACGGGAAGGCCGAGCTTGCGGCTGGCGCGCTCGAGGAGCTGACGTCGCGCGAAGGCGGCAGCCCGACGGAGGTGAGGCGTCTCCTGCGCGACCGAGTGGCTGCCGAACGTGCCGAAATCGAAGGGCACCCGTGCCGTGTCGCCGAGAACGACGCGCACTCGCTCGATCGGGACGTCGAGCTCGTCGGCGACGATCTGGGCGAACGCGGTGCGGATGCCCTGCCCGAAATCGATCTTTCCCGAGAACGCCTCGATCGTGCCGTCCGGGTCGATGCGAATGCGCTGCGCGAGGTCGGTGGGTCGCTCCTCGCCCCAGCCGCTCACCGCGAGGCCTCGGCCGCCGTCAGGACGGCGCGGATCGCGCGCCCGTAAACGCCGCACCTGCACAGGTGGCCGGCGAGGGCGTCGCGCACCGCCGTCTCGTCGGGCACAGGCTCATTCGCCAGGAGCACCGTCGCGGAGATGAGCATGCCGCTCGTGCAGTAGCCGCACTGCATCGCGTCGAGGTCGACGAAGGCCTGCTGCAGTGGGGTGAGCGAATCGCCCTTCGCGAGGCCTTCGACGGTCGTGATCTCCATCCGCGATGCCTGCTCGACGGTCAGCAGGCAGGACGCCACTCCGCGGCGATCGGCGATGACGTAGCACGCGCCGCACTGGCCACGTCCGCAGCCATACCGCGTTCCGGTGAGCCCCAGGTCGTCGCGGAGGACCGCGAGGAGCGGGAGCGTCGGCGCGACGTCGATCTCGTGGACCGCGCCGTTGACGTGAAGGGTCAGCCTCACGCGAGATCGCCAACGCGCGCGCGCACGGCCGCGATGAAGATCTCGCGGGCGATCGCGTCGGCCATGCTCGCGATCTCGCCGGAGAGAGCGCGATCCTCGACCAGGCGCGCCGAGCGCTCGCGGACGACGCGACGCGCCTCCTCGATCCCGGGTCCGGTCGTCGCGCCCAGAAGATCGAGGCCCTGCGCACCGCAGAGCGCTTCGATCGCGAGGACGTCGCGCGTGTTCCGCACGACCTCGGTGAGCTTGTGCGCGGCGTGGACACCCATGCTCACGTGGTCCTCCATCCCGGCGGACGTCGGGAGCGATTCGACCGACGCGGGGAACGATCGCAGGCGGTTCTCGGTGACGAGCGCGGCGGCGGTGTACTGGGCGACCATGAACCCCGAGTTCGTTCCCGCGCTCGGGCTCAGGAACGGCGGCAAGCCGCTGGTGTGCCCGTTCGTCATACGATCGATCCTGGCCTCACTGATGTCGGCCAGCTCCGCGACGGCGATCGTCGCCAGATCGAGCGCGATGGCGACAGGCTGACCATGGAAGTTGCCACCGCTCACGATGCGGTCATCCTCGGCGAACACGATCGGATTGTCCGTGATCGCGTTTATCTCGATCTCGAGGACGCGGCGGGTGTACGCGAGGGCGTCGCGAGTGGCCCCGTGCACCTGCGGAATGCACCGGATCGAATAGGGATCCTGGACCCGAGGGTCGCCCGTCCGATGGGAGGCGACGTTCGGGCTCCCCGCCATGAGCGCTCGGAGGTTCGCGGCGACCGCCTGCTGCCCGGGGTGTGGCCGCGACGCGTTCAGGTCTTCGTCCCACGCACGGTCGGTCCCGCGAAGTGCCTCCGCGGACATCGCACCGACCACGTCCGCGGTGGTCGCCAGCACCTCGGCGTCGTGGAGCGCGAGGCAGCCGATCGCGGTCATCACCTGCGTCCCGTTGATCAGCGACACACCCTCCTTCGGACCGAGCTCGATCGGCTTCAAGCCCGCGGCCCTCAGAGCCTCGGCGCCGGAGCGACGGCGATCGCTCTCGGTGGCCTCACCTTCTCCGATGAGAACGAGTGCGGCGTGGGCGAGCGGCGCGAGATCGCCGGAGGCGCCGACGCTGCCGTGCATCGGGATCCGCGGGTGGACGCGTCGGTTGAGCATGTCGCAGAGCAGATCGATGACGTCGGCCCGGACGCCGGAACGCCCCGCGGCGAGCGTGTTCGCGCGGAGCAGGAGGATGCCGCGGACGACGTCATGCGGCAGGTCCGGGCCGACCCCGACCGCGTGGCTGCGCAGGAGATTGCGCTGGAGCGCGCGAAGCTGATCGTGCGGGACGCGCACTGTCGAGAGATCGCCGAAGCCCGTGTTCACTCCGTACACCGGGTCGTCACGCTCGGCCATCTCCGCGACGACCTTGGCCGCCTGCTGCACCGATCGCTCGGCCGCGCGGTCGAGGCCGACAGCGACGTCGCCCCGCGCCACCTCGATCACATCCGCGATCGTGAGGTCGTGACCCGTGAGGCGGAGGGTCGCTATTTCACGTTCTCGCGGTAGTAGCGGCCGAGCTCGGTGTAATGAGCGGCCGCGCGCACGGTCCAGCGCGCGTCGTCCGGACCCGTCTGGCGTATGACCTTGGCCGGGACGCCGAGCACGAGCGAGCGTGCCGGCGGCGAGAACTTCTCGGGCAGAACGGCGCCCGCCCCGACGACGGTCTCTTCGCCGATGACGTTGCCGCCGACCAGAACCGCGGCTTGCCCGATCAACACGTTCCGCGCGATGACACTCGAGTGGACCAGGGCGTTGTGGCCGATCGTCACGTCCGGCCCGACGAGGGTGGGCTCCCCGACGTCCGTGTGGATCGTCGAGTTGTCCTGGACGTTCGATCGCTCGCCGATGACGATCCGGTCCATGTCGCCGCGCAGAACCGTGCCGAACCACACGGATGCGCCGCTCTCGATGGTCACGTCGCCGATGAGCACGGCCGTCGGGGCGACGAACGCGTCGGCCGCGACCTTTGGCATCTTGCCTCTATAGCCGTAGAGCGGCACCTCGTGAAGAATATGCCGATGAGGACACGCGACCTCCGCGTCACCGGCTACCGACCGCTCGTGCCGCCCGCGATCATCCTCGAGGAGCTGCCGCTTTCCGACAGCGGCTCGCGTGCCGTCGCACGCTGGCGCGAGGAGGTCACGGCGATCCTCGACCGGTCCGACGACCGCCTGATCGCGATCGTCGGTCCCTGCTCGATCCACGATCCGGTCGCCGCGCTCGATTACGCGAGACGGCTTCGCGCGATCGGCGACGAGCTCAGGGATGACCTCGTCGTGATCATGCGCGCCTATTTCATACGCGGCGTCTCCTCCTCGACCTGGTGGAGATCGGCGTCCCCGCGGCGTGTGAGTTCGTCGACCCGATCTCTCCGCAGTACACGAGCGACCTCGTCGCCTGGGCGGCGATCGGCGCCCGCACCACCGAGAGCCAAGTGCACCGAGAGCTCGCGTCGGGATTGTCGATGCCGGTGGGCTTCAAGAACGGGACCGACGGGAGCGTGCAGGTCGCGATCGACGCGGTCCGCGCGGCGAAGGAGCCGCATAGCTTCATGGGCGTCACCGAGCAGGGGCTGGCCGCGATCGTGGAGACCCGCGGGAACCCGAGCGCGCACGTCGTTCTGCGCGGTGGGACCCCGGGACCGAACTACGACCGCGCGAGCGTTGAGCGCACCGAGGACGCGCTGCGGAAGGCGGGTCTCGCGGATCATCTCGTGATCGACCTGTCGCACGCGAACAGCGGGCGCGATCACACCCGCCAGCCGCTGATCGCGCGCGACGTCGCGGAGCAGATCGCCGGTGGCGACCGCGCGATCGTCGGCGTGATGGCCGAGAGCTTCCTTGAAGACGGTCGTCAAGATGCCGAGGCGGAGCCGCTGATTTACGGCAAGAGCATCACCGACGCGTGCATCGGTTGGGACGCGACTGTCACGGTCCTGAGCGCGCTCGCGAGCGCTGTCCGCGAGCGTCGCGCGACTAGTTCCGGACGGTCAGCCGATATCCAAAGCCCCGCGCGGTCTCGATCGACACCTCGGTGACCCCGGCCTGCTCGAGCTTCTTGCGAAGTCGCCCGACGTGCACGTCGACGAGTCGCGTGTCGCTGCCCGGCTCGTAGTTCCACACCCCGACGAGCAGATCGTCGCGCGTGAAGACGCGGGCAGGCTCACCCGCGAGGGTACGCAGGAGCTTGAACTCTGTCGGGGTGAGCGGGACCTGACGGTCGCCGGCGATCGCCTGGAGGCTCGCGAGATCGACGATGAAGCGGCCGAAACGGAGCTGGCGCTCCTTGCCGTGCTCGAATCGCGTGCGGTCGCGGCGCAGAAGCGCCTCGACGCGCGCCGCGAGCTCGTCGTTGTCGAACGGCTTCCCGAGATAGTCATCCGCGCCGATCCGGAGCCCGACGACGCGATCCGGCGGATCGTCCTTCGCCGATAGGAACAGGACCGGGACGTCGGAGTTCCGACGAAGCTGCAGACAGAGGCTGATCCCGTCGACGCTCGGCATCAACACGTCGAGTGTCACCAGGTCCGGATGGAACTCGTTGAAGGTGTCCATCGCCTGCCGCGCGTCGGTGATCGTCTTAACTTGGTTGCCCGCCTCGGTGAGCACGGTCTCGACGAGCTTCGCAACGTCGCGGTCGTCGTCGACCACGAGGATGCGTCCCCCCAGGGCGGTGGGTCGTTGGGCCGGGGCGGCCTCCTGATCAATCATGTGTAACGAAGACGTGGCAAATGGCGTGCCATTTGTTAGGAAGCGCGCCCGCTTGCCTGGCTTAGTTCAACGCGGCGTTTACCTTCGCCAGGCGGTCGGCGATGAACGGCGCCTTGGCCCCGACTTCGGAGGGCCACGGCGAAAAGAACAGCCGGTCGGTCTCGTCCTCGATGCGTTGCCTCGTCGTCGCGCCCTCGGGCGTTGTCCGCGGCGCGCTGGGCTCGACGAGACCGCGCTCGCGAAGACGCGCGAGTCCCGAGTGAATGTCCTCGGCGCGCTGGTGAGGCAAAAGTGCGGCCAGCCCGTCCTCATCCGTGGCCTCGTCACGCCAGACACGGGTGAGTAGCTCGACTTCCGGACCGTTCAGCCCCGCTCCCCGCCAGGCCGTCATGTGGCAGTCGTCGCGCACCTGCCACAGCCCGTAGACCGCGGCGTCGAGCTGCGCGAACGACCCATCGGGTGGCTCCTCGCCGCGATACGCGAACGCGAACGGCGTGTGCAGTCGCACTCGCGGCTCGGGCGCGTCGGCGCCCGCGCGGAACGCTCGATCGAGCAGGCGCGCCAGCTCCGCGAGCTCGTTCCTCGGGAGGGGCGACAGCGATGCGTAATGCGATCGCGCTGCGTCGTGCATGGCCCCGGCAAGCTGGCGTCCCTTGTTCGTGAGGTACCAGCGGGCACCGCGCTCCTCCACCAGGCCCGCGCCGCGCGCCGCCGCGGCCATGGGAAGCCAACGATCCGGGATGGTCGCGTACGCGCTCATCAGGTCGCCGGGCTCGCCGCTCGCGCCGCGATCGCCGCGGTACGAAAGGTTGATGACAAAGATGAACGTCGCGCGATCGATCCCCAGCTCCTCGGTCTTCTCGAGCGCAAAGGTGAGCTTCGCGCGACGCCGCTGGAGGAACTCCGGGAGCAGTGGCGGGATCTCGGTCGGATACGGCGGATCCACGCCCTCATTGTGCCCGGGCTTGCTCCCGCTCCGCGTCCTCGACGCAGTACGGCGTTTCCGGAACGAGCTCGAGACGCTCGTCCGGTATCTGCCTGCCGCAGATGACGCAGCGGCCGTAGTCGCCGCGGTCAAGGCGTCGGAGCGCTTCATCGATCAGCTCGAGCTTGGCCTCGAACATCGCCTGCCGCGCGACATCCAGCTCGCGCGCCTCGGTCTCACTCGCGGCGTCGGCCGGGTGCTGGTCGGCGAGCGCGATATCTCCGCCGCTGTCGCGCTGCGGCACGGCCAAGCGTTCGCGAATGCGATCGATGGTCCCCTGGAGATCCGCGCGCTCGCGCAGGAGCCGCTCTCGCACCGTCGCTTCGCCCATCGGCCGCCTCCATGCGCCAGAATCGAACCGTGCTGCCGACCGACGTAAGCAAGCGGCGTTCCGAGCTGCATCTGCTTGACGTACGCGAGACCGACGAATGGGATGCCGGACATATCGAGGGTGCTCAGCACATCCCCCTGGGCGACCTCGGCGCACGCCTGGACGAGGTGCCTCGCGACCGCACCGTCGTGGCCGTCTGCCGGAGCGGCAGCCGGAGCGACAGGGCAGCCAAGGGCCTCCGCGCCTCCGGCTATGCCGCGGAGAACCTCGAGGGCGGGGTGACCGCCTGGACGCGTGCCGGCCTTCCCCTCGTCGACAACGCCGGCCGCGCCGGCCGCGTCATTTAGCGTGTCGACCGCGACGGGCACGCCGGCATATCTAACCAAGAAGTGGCTCGCCGACCATCTCAGCGACGAGCGGCGCGAGGCGGACCTGCTGAGCGAGGTCCGCGAGGCGATCTTCGGGGCGCAGGACGGGGTCACCAGCATCCTCGCCGTCGTGATCACCGTCGCGACCGCGACGAATCAGCAGTACGCCGTGCTCGTGGCCGGGATCGCGGCCGCGCTCGCGGAGATCCTCTCGATGGCGGCGGGCGAGTACATGAGCTCGAAGAGCCAGCGCGAGATCTTCCTCGCGCAGATCGAAAAAGAGCGTCGCGAAGTCGAAGAGCGGCCCGGCGAATCCGAAGCCGAGGTCGCGTTCATGCTCGAGCGGGAGGGCCTGCAGGAGGAAGCCGCGCAGCGCGTCGCCGCGGAGCTCGCGCGCGAGCCGAAGGTGCTTCTGAAAACGATGGTCGAGAAGGAGCTCGGCCTGGCGGTCGAAGAGGGACACAGCGCGGTGCAAGGCGCGGTCATCCTCGCGGCGACGTTCGCCGCCGCGTCCCTGGTTCCCCTATCCCCGTTCTTCCTGTTCGAGCCGCGCGTCGCGCTGCCGATCGCGGTGGGGTTTTCGGCGGTGGTCATGTTCGCGCTCGGGGTCGCGAAGTCGCGCCTCACGGGTCGGAATCCGGTCCGCTCGGGGCTCGAGATCGTCGCCCTGGTCCTTGCGGCCTCGGTCGGTGGATGGATCTTTGGGTCGCTACTGCCCCGGGCACTCGGTCTGGCCGGCGTTTCCGGCTGATGGGCATGACGCTTGCCCGGCACCAAGGGCATGAATAAGGAAGAGCCGCGGCCAGAGGACACACTCGAGGAAGCGCAGGCGAAGAGCAAGAGCGTCGACGAACGCATCCCGCCGGTGATACCGCCTCATGACGAGACCGGCCCGGGCGAAGAGGTCCTCGAGCAGGAAGCCAAGGCGGTCCGCCAGCAGCGCTAGACGATCGCGGACGAGTAGAGTCGCGGCGATTTGCTCATCGAGCAGTTCTTTGACCGCGGTCTTGGCCACGCGAGTTATCTGGTGGCGGATCCGGATGCCGGTCTGGCCTTCCTCGTCGACCCCGACCGCCAGGTCGATGCGTACCTCGCCGCCGCCGCGCGCCTCGGGGTCCTGATCACCGACTCGTTCGAGACTCACGTCCATAACGACTACGTCTCGGGGTCGCCGGGCCTCGCCGAGCTTCGGCCCATCACCGTGCATGCCGCGGCTGTGGCCGCGCTCGAGTTCGCGCACGCCGGCCATGCCGATGGCGACCTCATCGCCGTCGGCGAGCTGGCCGTGCGATGCGTGGCCACGCCGGGCCATACCCCGGAACACATGGCGTACCTCGTCGCGGACCGCCGGCGGGCGGAGGATCCCCAGTACCTCTTCTCGGGAGGCGCGCTCCTTGTCGGCCACATCGCTCGCACGGACCTGCTGGGGCCGACCGTCGGCGAAACGCTCGCGCGTTCGGCATACGACACGCTTCGCGAGCGGCTCCTTCCGCTCGCCGACTACGTCGCGGTGTTCCCGACTCACGGTGGGGGAAGCGCGTGCTCGGCTGAGGTCGCTGGATCGCGATGGACGACCCTCGGCTTCGAGCGCCGCCACAACGAGGTGGCCCGCGCCGCCGAGGGCGAGTTCGCTCAGTTCCGCGCGATCATCCGCGACGGACTTCCCGTCGCGCCCGCGTACTACCCGCACGTGCGGGCGCTCAACACGCGTGGCGCGCCGCTGGCCGATCGTCGGCCGTTGCCCCTTCTTCGGGACAGCGCGCTTTCGTCTGTGACCCTCGTCGATCCGCGGCCGCCACATCTTTTTGGCGCGGGTCATCGCCGGGGCGCGCTCAACATCGTCGGCAACGATTCGTTCGCGGTGCGGCTCGGCGCGACCGTCGCATTTGGGACGCCCGTCGCGATCCTCACCGTCGACGCCGAACAGGCGGAGCGGCTCCGCACCCAGCTCGCCGTCATCGGATACGACGATGTCCGTGGCTACGCGTCGCCCGATCCATCCGACGGCGATGTCGCTCGCATCGAGCAGGTCGACGCGCGAACGGCGATGGACCGCGGCGCGAAGGGCGCGATCCTCCTGGACGTCCGCGAGACATCCGAGTGGCGGACGGGCCACGTCCCCGGAGCGATCCATGT
>VBGS01000047.1:0-2798 GCA_005889445.1 Chloroflexota bacterium | reverse complement strand
CGCGAGCATCCTCGAAGCACAGGGACGAGAGGTCGTGAACCTGCGCGGCGGGTTCACAGCATGGCAAAGCGCCGGC
Source organism: Chloroflexota bacterium (assembly GCA_005889445.1). Taxonomy (GTDB): domain Bacteria; phylum Chloroflexota; class Limnocylindria; order P2-11E; family P2-11E; genus 3-1-20CM-2-70-9. The sequence continues at coordinate 2,722 of VBGS01000047.1, read as the reverse complement.
TTGCCGGTCGTCACCTGAGGACCCTCCTTCAGCGAAAAGTGATCAAAGGGCACACGTTCTGCTGCGCCAGTCCACGTTGCTTTCCGCTATCCAAACCACACTCGATTCAGTCTGGCCGACAAAGCAAGCGCTGATAGAGCAAGATGGTCGTATGCGCATCGCATTTGTCGCCTCAGCAATCCCTCGCAGGTGCGGTATCGCGACGTTCACCGCGGATCTCGTCGCCGCCGTAAAGGCCGCGGATCCCGATGTCCGAACCGTCCAAGCGGCGATCGACGAACCGATCACCGCACGGGCCTACGGCCCCGAAGTGAAGTGGCGGATCCGCCAAGGCGACCTGGCGAGTTACCGAGCGGTCGGACGGGCGATCCAGGCTTCCTCCGCCGACGTGGTGAACGTCCAGCACGAGTTCGGACTTTATGGCGTCCATCGCGACGGGACCTATGAGGACCACGCGGTTCCGCTCCTCTCAGAGATCTCCAAGCCGGTCATGACGACCCTCCACACGGTGCTGCCGCGGCCGGACCCGTGGATGCGCGAGACGATGCGTCAGGTCGCCGCGCACAGCACGGTCGTCGTGGTCATGGCCGAGACGGCCGCGCGCCTCCTTCGCGAGGTCTATGGCATCGAGAGGCCACCAGTCGTGATCCCGCACGGGATGCCGGCGATCGTCCCCCACGGCCGGCATCGGCTCAAGCGGCAGCTCGGCGTCGAGAAGCGGACGATCGTCTCGACATTCGGGCTCGTCGATCCGCGCAAGGGTCTCGAATACATGATCCACGCCATGCCGAGCATCGTCGCGCGCGATCCGAACGTGCTGTACCTCATCGTCGGGCAGACTCATCCCGAGCTCCAGAAGAAGGAGGGCGAGCGATACCGCAACGAGCTCGTCGCCGAGATCGATCGCCTCAACCTGCGCGACCACGTTCGTTTCGTGAACCAGTACCTCACGCAGCGCGAGATCGTCGATTACCTGCTCGCGACCGACGTCTACGTGACGCCGTATCTCGACCTGAACCAGATCACCAGCGGCACCCTCGCGTACGCCCTCGGCGCCGGAAAAGCCATCGTCTCGACCGGCTACCTCCACGCGGCGGAAGCGCTCGCCGACGGCCGCGGGCTCCTCGTCGAGCCGCGCGATCCCGTGGGTCTCGCGCGCGCCGTGCTCGCCATCCTCGACGATTCGCAGTTCAAGCGGGAGCTCGAGAGCCGGGCCTACGAGTACGGGAAAGAGATGGCCTGGCCGAACGTCGGACGCCGCGTGCTCGAGCTCACGCGCGAGCTTCTCGCGGTGCCCGAGGTCGCCAGGCTCGAGCCCGAAGAGGCCGAATCCACCGAGGTTCCACTCGCGCACGCATGACCGTCCGCATTGATCGCACGGCGGGAATCGGCCGCCGACTCGAACAGAATCCGCTCATCACCGCCCGCGACGTGAAGCCGTCGATGCCGGGGCTCGAGGTCGTCTCCGCCTTCAACGCGGCCACCGCGCAGCTCGACGGCGAGACGATCCTCCTTCTCCGCGTCGCCGAGCGCCCCCGGAGCGACATCGATCCGCCACCTGGCGCGATGACGCTCGACCTCGACGGGCCGCACCCGGTCCTGCGGCCGCTGCCCACGGGGTACACGAAGCACGACGTGATCGGGATGTGCTTCCTCGACACGAGCGCCACCAAGCCGCGGGTCGTCGTCGCCTACATCCCGAAAGATCTGCCGGGGCTCGACCTCCGCGACCCACGCTCGATCCGCTACCGCAACGGGACGGGCGTCCTCGGGGTGATCAACGAGGGCTACACCGACTACCTCGCGCAGATGAGCCACCTGCGCGTGGCGCGGAGCACCGACGGCGTGAAGTTCACCGTGGACGAGACTCCCGCCGTCGCGCCGAACGTCGACGTCGAGGAGTACGGCGTGGAGGACCCGCGGTGCACCTTCCTGAACGGGGTCTTCCAGATCACCTACGTGTCGGTCTCCCGGTGGGGGATAACCACGAGTCTCGCGACCACCGAGGACTTCCGCACGTTCGAGCGGCGCGGCGTCATCTTCCTTCCCGACCACAAGGACGTGGTCATCTTCCCCGAACGGATCGGGGGGAAGTACGTCGCGCTCACCCGGCCGATGCCGCAGTCGTTCAGCCGGATCTTCGGGATCTGGATCGCGTTCTCCGACGATCTCTTCCAGTGGGGCGGCCACGAGACCGTTTGCCTGCCGCGCTGGAACCACTGGGACGAGTTACGGACCGGCGCATCCGCGGTGCCGTTCCGCACGAAGGACGGCTGGCTCGAGCTCTACCACGGGGTCAACCGGACCCACCGCTACGCGATGGGCGCGGTCCTTCTCGACGGGGACGACCCGCGAAGAGTCCTCGCCCGCTCGCCCGTGCCGATCCTGGCGCCGGGGACCGCGTACGAGCGGCTCGGGCTCTTCAACGACACGGTCTTCTCGTGCGGCGTCGTGCACCTCGACGAGGAGCGGATCCGCATGTACTACGGCGCGGCGGACTCGTGCGTCGCGGCCGCGGACTTCACGGTGAACGAGATCCTCGCGAGCCTTCAGGAGTGGCACAATCCTTAGACAGCTCGCGCGTTTGACGCGCCGGGTCCCCGCGGTGGGGCCGCGCGCACTCGCGCTCTCGGTCTACGCGAACGGCGAGGACCGCGCGCTCGTCGCGGCGGATCTCGGGTTCGAGGGTGTCGCCTGCGTGGACGACGCCTCGCGAGCGGTG
>VBGS01000189.1 GCA_005889445.1 Chloroflexota bacterium | reverse complement strand
AAGTCCTCGACCGCGACGACCAGGCGGCGCTTGACCTCGACGTCGCCGATCTTGCCTTCGCGATAGCGGCGTTTGAAGTCCTCTACCTCCGCCTTGTCCTGGTTGAAGACGTCGTGGAAGGCGAAGACCGGATTGCCCTCGACGCGGCCGGGTGTCGTCGCGCTCACACGGTTGGGGTCCGTGTACATCCCCATGATCTTTTTCTCGACTGTTTTGGGATCGTCGGTGAGAAAGATCGCGTTCCCGAGGCTCTTCCCCATCTTTCCCGCGCCGTCGATGCCCGGCAGCATCCCGCCTTCGGGGATGAGCGCTTCAGGCACCGGAAAGACCGCGCCGAACAGCTCGTTGAAGCGGCGCGCGATCTCGCGCGTGAGCTCGACGTGCGACTCCTGATCGCGGCCCACCGGGACGAGGTCGCCCTTGACCATGAGGATGTCGGCGGCCTGCAGGATCGGGTACCCCAGGAGGCCGTACGTGGGGACCGCGAGGTTGTGGTCGCGCATCTGGTCCTTGAGGGTCGGGATCCGCTGGGCGCGCGGAACGGTGACGAGCATCGAGAAATAAAGGAAGAGCTCGGTGACCTCGGGGATCAGCGACTGGAGGTAGATCGTGCTCCTCTCTGGATCGATCCCGACCGCGAGATAGTCGGTCACGAGCTCGCGGATGTTCTGGCCGATCTCTTCGAGGTCGGTCACACGGGTCGTGAGCATGTGGTAATCGGCGATCAGGAAAAAGCTGTCGTACTCGTCCTGGAGCTTCACCCGGTTCTGGAGCGTTCCGTAGTAGTTGCCCAGGTGGAAGCTCTTGGCGGTGGGCCGGTCACCCGTGAGGATGCGCTTCCGCGTCTTCACCGCGGAAGGAGTGTGACGCGCGGTCGCGATCTGCGCGCTCATGGGAGATGCGATGTTACAGGGAGCGTTCGCGCGAGCTCGGTCGCGACGAGCTCGCCGACCTCGTCGCGCTTGCCGATGAAGAAGTGGTCGACATCGCTGACGATCGCCACCCTGGCCTGCGGGACGGCCGCCTGAAGCTCGGCCCCGGTGCCGAACTGATCGTTCTCAGCGGCGACGATGAACGTCCCCGGCGGAACGTCGGGCATCCGCCGCGGTTCGAAGTTCACGTCCTTGATGCCGACGCCGACGAGCGCGACCGCGTCCGCAGCTCCCCCACGCCGCAGGTACTCGAGGACCTGGAACGCGCCGAAGCTGTATCCGACGAGGCCGAGCGGAAGGGCCGGTCCGATCGTCCGCGCGGAACGGACGGCGGCCGACAGGTCGTCCACCTCATCGCGGCCACCGCTCCACTCGCCGGCGCTCGCGCCGACACCCCGGAAGTTGAACCGCAGCGCGTACCAGCCGCGCGCCGCGCACGCCCGGGCGATGGCGGCCATGATCGGAGTGCGCATCGTGCCGCCGTGCGTGGGCAGGGCGTGCGCGATCACGACGATCGCGGTGGGCGGGACGTCGGGGATGCGCAGGGTCGCTTCGAGTCGATCCTCGATGCGACGGGCTTCCTCGCGCATGCGGCGAGTCTGCGGGAACCGACCGGAACCTGGCGCTGTATAGGCTTCCGGCATGCGGCTCCCGGTCGCACTCGTGGCGCTTGGCCTCGCGGCGATCGTGGCATGCCAGGCGGCCAGCAATCCGCCCGCGGCGACCGCGCCGCCGTCGGGCGCGACCTCATCGGCGGGGCCAATCACGTCCGGGAGCCCGGTGTCCCCGCCACCATCTCGAGAGGGGACCTGCGCGATGCGCGTCTCTGAGAGCCTGACCCTGGCGAACCTCACCGGCCCGGGCATCGGTCCGCAGACCTGGCCGCTTCCCCAGCTCGATAGCGTCGGCGTCCGCGTCGGCGGCCACAGCCGCGTGACCATCCGGAACGGCAAGACCGTCGGCTTCTCGACGGGGATCTATTTCGTGGACACGACCAACAGCACCATCGAGAACGTCACGACGCAACGGAACCGCTTCGGCTTCTACATCCACACCTCGCACAACAATGCCGTGAAGGGCTCGGACGTCGAGTTCAACATCTACGGTCTCCACCTGCAGAACTCGGACGACAACCTCCTGCAGGGAAACCTCCTCGCGCGGCAGACCTACAACAGTCCCGGTGGCTACGGTCTGTACATGTACGCGAGCGCGCGTAACCGCGTTCTCGAGAACACCATCGACTCGAACATCAACTGGGGCATGTGGTTCAGCGAAGCTAAGGACAACGTCGTCTTCCACAACAACGTGATCGGGAACAACCCGCAGGTCAGCGACAACGAGACCTCCAACGTCTGGTACGACGCGCAGACGAAAGAGGGGAATTACTGGAGCGACTACAAGGGCAAGGACGCCGACGGCGACCAGGTCGGCGATACGCCGTACCCCATCCTCGGCCCCGGTACGATGGTCGACCCGTATCCCTTCGTCGAGAAGGACGGCTGGACCAAGAAGCGCCGAGCGACGATCGATCACTACGAGCCGGCGGCGCCGCACGCTCCGCGCGCCGTCACCATCGTCGCGCTCGCCGGCGGCGCCGTGAAGTCAATGCATCCCGATGCGAATCGGGCGAGCGACCTCCTCGCGCGGGACTCGAGGAACGTCACACAGATCGCGCTCGGCACCGACGAGCGCACGGTCTATTCCTATACGGACCGCTTCGTGGTCGCGCAGGACATCGTCACCGGCAACGCGACCGCCAAGCAGGCGTTGACCGTCGATGGGATCGTCGCGGCGAACCGCGACGGGCATTCCCTGATGGTCGTCGGATCGACCGGCGTCGAGCAGATCGATCTCGAGACCGGCCAGAACGAGTACTTCGACTATCACGGGCAGCCGGAAGCGCTCGCTCCGAGCTACAAGCACAACCACGTGTTCGTCGCGACCGCGCGAGGGATAGATCTCCTCTACCTCAACCTTGGCGGTCGGACGCCGTATACGATCCCGGTCGACGGGATCCCGGTCGCCATGGCCATGGCCGGGTCGGGGACCCGGATCTACGTCGCCGTCGGCGGCCAGAAGATCATCGACGTCGTGGACACCGAGCAGTACGCGGTCGTCGACCATATCGCCGTCGACGTCGCGGCCACGTCGCTCGCGATCTCGCCGCGCGAGGACGTCCTCTACGTCGGCTCGGCCGGCGGCGTCGAGGCGATCACCATCCGCACGAAGACGCGGATCGCGGCGGCGGCGTTCCTCGGATCGGTCGTCGATCTCGCGGTGTCCCCGAACGGAGATCAGCTCTACGTCGCGCTCGCGGGGCTCTCGCACGCGATCGCCGTCGCGGACGCACCCGGGCTTCGGGTCGCGAACCTCATCGAGCTCGAGGCCGATCCAAGTCGCATCCTGGTGGCGAGCTATTAGCTGAGCCGCACGGCCGCTGGCGCGCGCGCGTTACAAGGGCGCAGATGGGACGACGGCGCTGACATCGCCCTCCCGCGATCGCGGGATCCTTCTGATGCGGCTCGCCGCGGCCGCTCTCGGTAGCACGCTCGTACTGCTCGCAGGCACAGGAGTGCTATCGCTCGCCGCGGCGGTCCTGCTGCTCTATCTCGGCGCAGCCGTCGTGCTTCGCTACATGCGGGTCGCCGAGCGTGCGCCGTGGCTCGATAGCGCCACCGACCTTGTCGCCATCACCGCGCTCGTCTACGCCTTCCCGCTGTCGCTCACGCCATGGGTGCTCTACACGTTCGCGATCGGCGTCGCGGAGCTTCGCCTCGGACCTGTTGGCGCGCTCGCGGCGACGGCGCTCGCCGCGGTCGGATTCGATCTGGCGCTCGTCGCGCGGTCGAGCGAGGCCCGGGCGACCGATCTCTGGGCGCTGCAGGTGCTCATCGCGATCGGTCTGGTGATCGCCGAGGTGGCATGGATGGTTGGACGGAGAGAGCCCGATCGCGCCGGCGCGCGCTCCCGCGCCCTCGCTCTCCTCGCGAGGACCGAGACCGTCGACGGGGAGCAGCGCGCTCTGGTCGAGGAGCTATCCCAGATTCCCGACGTGCGCGGCGCGTGGCTCTGGTCGTTCGAGGACGATCGCCGCCTTCGGATCATCGCCGCGGCTGGCGTCGCGCCGGAGGGCGACGCGCCCGTCTCCGCCGATATGGCAGTGCGCCTGCGCGGCCCCCTCCCACTCGATCGGATCGTGCCGCAGCTCCGTGGCCTCGCGCTCCCGTTCACGACGGACCCACCGCTCGTCGTCGGCGTCGCGATCTCAGGCGGCTCTGAAGATGCGCGGGCGATCGCGACCGCGGCCGCGCGCGATCTCGTCACGGCCGCCGAGCCGCTGGTGGCGGCGGCCCATTCCCGCGCGCGCGCCGCGAGCGACGTCGTCGAGCTCCAACGGCTCACGCAGGCGCTGCAGGCGGTCGGCACCGAGCGCAGCCAAGCCGGCGCGCTCGCGGCGCTCGTCATCGAAGCGGGCCGGCTGGTCGATGGTGCGGCAGGCGTCGTGCGAATGAGCGACGCGGCGGTGCTCGCGGGAGAGCTAGACGGTCCCCAGATCGCCATCCTCGCGCGCGACCGCCGGCTCCCAGCCATCGTCAGCGACGATCACGGGCCGATGGCCCTCGTCGGCCTCGGCGATGGCCGCGTCCTGGCAGCGACGGGAACGTCCGAACGGCTGGACAAGCGACTCGCCCACCTCGACCGGCTCGCGCGGTCCGCGCGCGAGCGCATCGCGCTCCTGGCAGAGCGCGACGACCTGCAGCATGCGGCTCAGGCCCTCGGTCGCGACGTCGAGAGCCTTGGTGGGGCGCTTCGCGCGCGCGAGGATGCGCTCGCGACCGCGGTGCACGAGCTCCGCAATCCGCTTACCGCGGTCCACGGATACGCCACGCTGATGTCGCGGAACCTCGGTGCGGTGCAGGGTCAGCTCGCGCAGCTCGAGCGGCTCATGGCCGACCTGCTGAGTAGCGAGCGCGCCGCGCCAACCGGCGGCGAGAGCGTCGACGCCGCCGCGGAGGTCCGGGAGGCGATCGCGCGTGCCCGGGTTCGCTCGGAGGCCGAGATCGATCTCATCGCCCCGGACGCCCCCGTGTGGCTCGCGATCGATCGGGCGCGGTTCGCGCAGCTCCTCGACAACCTGCTCTCGAACGCCGCGAAGTACTCGGACAAGGCGCGACCGATCGTGATCGAGGTCACCGCGGGTGACAGCGCCGGTGGAGTGACCGTGACGGATGGCGGCATCGGCATCCGGCCGGAGCACCTGGGGCGCATCTTCGAGCGCTTCTACCGAGTGCCTGGCTCGAGCGATGTGTCAGGCCAGGGC
>VBGS01000046.1 GCA_005889445.1 Chloroflexota bacterium | reverse complement strand
TCGCCCTTCGCACCGTGGCACACGGCGCAGGACCCCGTGTACGCGACGCGGCCGGCATCGATCGCGTTGCGATCGTTCGCGACTGGATTGGCCGCATTGCCGCCGAGGACGCGCGAGACGGCAGAGACCGCGAAGTCACCGTACCGGCGCTCGAATGGGAAATCCTGCCGGTGCGTGAGCGCGAGCGGCAGCCCCACCGCGAGACCGACGAGACCGGCGGCAATGGCGCCAATGGCGAGTGTTGCGATCGTTCGGCGTCGGCTCAAGTCAGAGACACTACGCACGTATCTCGGTCATAGATGCGATATCCCATCAAACTTAGAATTCAGAAAGGCCGGAGTGGTGAAACTGGCAACCACGCACGCCTCAAGAGCGTGTGGGCGAAAGTCCTTGAGGGTTCGAGTCCCTCCTCCGGCACCGATCGCTAGCGTCTCGCCAACAGCTTCGACGCATCGCGCGCGAGCTTCGGATTGGCGATCACGACCTGTCGCTCGTTCCACGCCGCGTCGCTTCCGGTCTTGAGCGAACGGATCTCCGCGCCCGCCTCGCGTGCGATGAGCGATGGGCCGGCGATGTCCCACGGCGAGAGCGCCTCGTGCACGAACAGATCGAACCGGCCGCTCGCCACGTAGCAGATCTCGAGCGCCGCCGATCCGAGAACTCGCAGCCGCGCACAGGTCGCGTTCAGCGTTACGAAGCGCGACCCCTTCGTCCTCGTTTCACCGAAGCGCAGGCTCGCGACCGCGAACGCCTCGCCGAGCTTGGACACGCGTGAGACCGCGATCCGCACCCCGTTCCGTGTCGCGCCCGAGCCCTCCGAGGCGACGAACGTCTCGCCGAGTCGCGGCGCGTGGATCGCGGCCGCCCGCACGCGGCCGCCTTCCACGTAGCCGATCGCCACGCAGTAGAACGGCAGCGCCCGGCTGAAGTTGAGCGTGCCGTCGATCGGATCGACGACCCAGAGACGCTCCGCTCCAGCGACGTCCTTACGGGCGCTCTCCTCCGCGAGCACCGGCACCGATGCGTCGCGGCCGCGCAGGAGCTCGATGATCGTTCGCTCGGCGGCGTGATCCGCGGCCGTCGCGAAATTGGCGCGCCCGCGCTTGCGGGTGACGATCGCGATGTCGTCGACTGCGATCGCGTCGCCGGCACTGACCGCAACGTCGGCGGCGAACCGCGCGAGCGCCGCAAAGCGGTCGCGCTCGGGTGCTTTAGGAGCGGCTCCCGGCATCCGCCGGGCAGAGTACCCGCACGCGTTCGAGAAGGTCGTTCAGATCGAACGGCTTGGTGATCACGTCGGCGATCCCGCGCTCCTGAAATTCGGATTCGAACTGGCCGGCCGCGGCGCTCACGAACAGGACGGGCATGTCGCGGATCTCGGGGTCGGCCCGCACCCGGTCGTACACCTCGAAACCGTTCAATCCCGGCATCATGATGTCGAGGATCAGGAGGTCGGCGTGGATCTGGCGCACCGTTCCGAGCACCAACGCGCCGTCGGCCACGACAACGGCTTGATACGCCGTCTCATCGTTGATGGCGTCACGCAACAGTGCGGCGATCGGCTCGTCGTCCTCGCCGATAACGACGACCCGCTTCCGGACTTCTTCCAACGCACCGGACTTTACCGAAGACGCAAGTTCTGAGCGAACGTCGGAGTGCTTAATACGCCAGAGGAAGCGAGCGACTCGCTCCTCGATCGGGCGAGACGTGGCGACGCTCGGGCGTTCGAGGATCTGGCCCGCACGCTCGAGCGTCCCCTCCATCGCCACGCGCTGCGCATGCTCCGGCAGTCTGCCGACGCCGAGGATGTCGTCCAGGACGCGTTCTTGTCGGCGTGGCGGTCGTTGCCTTCGTTCGAGGGCTCGTCGTTCCGGGCATGGATCTTTCGCATCGTGACCAACCGCGCGCTCGACAAGCTTCGCGCGCGCCGCCGGCACGGAGAGGTTCCCCTCGAGCCGCCGGTGGGCGACGAGGATGTCATCTGGGCCGAACCGGTGGCCCCGGGACCCGAGCTCGCTGATCTCGCGGGTGACCGCGAGGCGCTCGGCGTTGTCGAGGAGGCGCTCGCGACGCTCTCCGCTGACCAGCGCGCGGCGCTGTTGCTGCGTGACGTCGAAGGCTTCGCGTACGAGGAGATCGCAGCGATCACCGCATGTGAGATCGGCACGGTGAAGTCGCGCATACATCGCGGACGGCTTGCCGTCCGTAACGTCCTGGTCGCAAGGGGCTGGAAGGGTTCGGCGGGATGAGGGAACCGATAGCCGAGCGGCGCGTCTTAGAGGGTGGAGGCTAGGACCGCCATGCATCCGTTCGTTGACCTCTCGGCGTATCTGGACGGGGCGCTCGACGAGCCGCGTCGCGCCGAGGTCGCCGCGCACCTCGCGGGCTGCTCGGTTTGCCCGGGACGCCTCGCGCAGCTGCGTGCGACGGCCAGCCTCATTCGTCGGCTTCCGTCACCCGCCCCATCCCGGTCGCTCGTGCCGCGGCTCGCGGCGCCGTTCTGGATCGCCCCGCTGCGCACCCTCTCCGCGGTGGCCAGCGGCCTCGCGGTGCTGGCCTTCGCCGCCACGACGCTCATCGCGAGCGCACCAGCCGCGACGAGCGCGGGCGGCGCTCCGGCCGCGGCGCCGGCGTCAGCCGCATCCAATTTGGAGCGCACCGATTCCAGCTCGCCATCGTCGTCGTTCGGGGTCGGCCCAGCCGCCAGCGGGCAGCCCCTCGCACCCGCTGCGCCGGCTGCGCAGCCATCGAGCAGCGCGCTGACGAGCGACGCGACAAAGCGGTCGGCGCAGGGCCAGGGCGCCGCGACCCCGACGCCCGTCGCCAAAGGCGAGACGACGCCCGAGGGGCGCGCCCGCGATGCCGTGGCGCAGAGCGAGCCCATTCGGCGCGAGGTCGCATCCCCATGGCTCTGGCTCGCCGTGGCGATCCTCTTCGGCGCCCTTGCCCTGGCGCTACAACGGAGGCTCCGGACCCGCTAGCCGCGATACTCGTTGTATGAGCGAGCGTCTCGTCCTGATCGACTCCAACAGCCTCATCTACCGGGCGTTCTTCGCCGTGCCACCCTTGACCACGACGAAGGGCGAACTCGCGAACGCCACGTTCGGGTTCGCGTCGATCCTGCTGAAGTCGCTCGAGCAAACCAGTCCGCAGCACATCGCGGCCGCGTTCGACCTTCCCGTCCCGACGTTCCGGCACGAGCGCGATGCCACCTACAAGGCGACGCGCGCGCCGATGCCCGATGACCTCCGGCCCCAGTTCGAGCGCTGCAAGCAGCTCCTCGAGGCGTTCGGCATCCCCATGTATTCCCTTCCCGGGTACGAGGCCGACGACGTGATCGGCGCGCTCGCCCGTCAGGCCGAGGCCAAGGGTCTCGAGACGATCATCGTGTCCGGTGATCTTGACCCGCTGCAGCTGGTGACCCCACAGGTGAAGCTCATGACGACCCGTCAGGGCTTCCAGAACACGGTCATCTACGACGAGGAGATGATCCGCCAGCGCTACGGACTCCGGCCCGATCAGATGGTCGACTTCAAAGCGCTCAAGGGCGACGCGACCGACAACATCCCGGGCGTGCCGGGCGTGGGCGAGAAGACCGCCGCCAAGCTGGTCGCCGAGCACGACCATCTCGACGGTGTCTTCGCGGACCTATCGGGATACACGCCCCGGCTCCGCGAGTCGCTCGCGGCCAACAAGGACCAGGTCTACAAAAGCCGAGAGCTCGCGACGATCGTCACCGATCTGCCGGTGACCCTCGAGCTCGATCGCACGCGGCGCAGCACCTACGACCGGGCGCGCGTGCTCGAGCTCTTCCGCGACCTCGAGTTCCGAAGCCTGGTCCCGCGGCTTCCGCCCGCCGACCAGAACCTGGCCGCCCCGTCGCCGACGTCGCCGTTCGCCGGCGCGGTGCGGGGCGGTCAGCTGCAGCTCGGGCTCGAGACGCCCGCGGTGGTGGCGTCGCCGATCGAGACCACGCTCGTCGCGGATCTCGACGCGGATTCCGTCGCGCGCGAGCTCCGTTCGGTCGGCGCGATAGCCGTTCATGCCGATACCGACCTGTCGGGGCGCCATCCGACGCTGGTCGGCGTCGGTCTCGCGGCGGGGGAGCGTGCGTGGTACGTGCCGACGCCGGAAGGCGTGCCCGCCGCGATCGCAAGGCTCCTCGAGGACGACGCCGTTCAGAAGATCGCGCACGACGCCAAGACCGCGCGTCGCGCGCTCCGCCGGTCGGGCGCCGACCTCGGCGGTCTGGCGATGGACACGATGATCGCCAGCTATCTGGTGAACGCGAGTCGGCGCTACCACGCCCTCGAGGACCTCGCGGCCGAGCGCCTTCATCTCGAGGTGCCGCTGCTTCCGGTCGCGGATCGCAAGGACCCGTTCCGCACGCCGACCCTCGATGAGCGCGTCGCCCGTGCGGGCGCGGGCGCGGTCGCGGCGGCGCGTCTGGGTGAGCAATTTGGAGTGGAGCTCGAGCGGCTCGGCCTCGAGCGGCTGTACCGGGACGTGGAGCTGCCGCTGGTCGCGGTGCTCGTCGAGATGGAGGAGGCGGGCATCGCGGTCGATCTCGCGTACCTCCGCTCGCTCGGCGAGGAGTTCGCGCGCGAGGTCGCGAGGATCGAACGCGAGGCGTACGAGTCGGTGGGGCACGACTTCGGGATCAACTCGCCCAAGCAGCTGCAGTCCCTGCTGTTCGAGGAGCTCAAGCTGCCACGGGGACGCCGGACCGGCACCGGTTTTTCGACCGACGCCACGGTGCTCGAGGAGCTGCGCGGCACGCATCCGGTGATCGAAAAGATTCTCGAGTACCGCGAGATCGAAAAGCTCCGATCGACCTACGCCGAGGGGCTGGGCGGACTCGTCGATCCCGAGACCCGCCGCGTGCACACCACCTTCGAGCAGACCGTCGCGGCCACCGGGCGGCTCTCCAGCCGCAACCCGAACCTGCAGAACATCCCGATCCGCACGCCGCTCGGACGCCGGATCCGGCGCGCGTTCGTGTCGGGATCCCCCGACATGGTGCTCGTGGCCGCGGACTATTCGCAGATCGAGCTGCGGGTCCTCGCGCACGTCTCGCAGGATCCCGCGCTCATCGACGCGTTCCGCTCTGGCGCGGACGTCCACCGACGGACGGCGGCAGCCGGCTTCAATGTGCCCGAGAGCGCGGTGACGCGAGAGCAGCGGGACGTCGCGAAGATGCTCAACTTCGGGATCATCTACGGGATGAGCGACTTCGGTCTCGCCTGGCGAATGGGCATGGCCCGCGACGAGGCGCAGCGCTTCATCGACGAATATTTCAAGCGGTACGCACAGGTACGCCGCTACATCATCGAGACCAAGGCGTTCTGCATCGAGCAGGGATACGTCGAGACGTTGCTCGGGCGCCGCCGCTACATCCCCGACATGACGAGCCGCGTCAACGCCGTGCGCAACGCGGCCGAGCGGATGGCCATCAACATGCCGATCCAGGGCACCGCCGCCGACATCATGAAGATCGCGATGTCGCGCGTGCACCGCCGTCTTCACGTGAGCGATCTGCACGCGCGGGTCGTGCTCCAGGTGCACGACGAGCTCGTCGCGGAGGTCCCGCGGAGAGCGGCTCGAGGTGCCGGTCGCCGCCTAGATGCCCGAGCTCCCTGAGGTCGAGACGATCGCCCGTCAGCTTCGCGATCTGGTGGTCGATCGAACGATCAGCGGCTTCGAGTCGCGCTGGGTGCGGCTCACCGAGCCCGAGCCCGCGGATGTCTTCGCGGCGCGCCTGCGCGGCCGGCGGATCACCGGCGTGCGGCGCCGAGGCAAGTTCGTGGTCTTCGATCTCGACGGCGGCGAAGCCCTGGTCGTCTCGCTGCGGATGACTGGCAAGCTGCTCTTCGCGGTCGAAGGCGTCGACGAGCGCTACGTCCGCGGTGAGATCCGCTTCACCGACGGCACCGCGCTGCGGTTCTCGGACACGCGCAAATTCGGGCGGATGGCCGTGGTCGATGCCGCGGCGCTCGAGGGCAACGGTCAATCCCATCGCGCGCGAGCGCCGCTCCATTCGTCGCTCGGGCAGGAGCCGCTGGCGCGAGCCTTCACGGTCGCGTGGCTGCGCTCGCTCCTGCGGAAGCGACCGCGTGCGGCGATCAAGCCGCTGCTCCTGGACCAGCGCGCGATCGCGGGGATCGGGAACATCTACGCGATCGAGGCGCTCTGGCGCGCGAAGATCCATCCGCTCCGGAAAGCGGGGTCGCTGCGCCCGGCGGACACCCTGCGGCTGCACGAGGCGATCCGCTGGGCGCTTCGCAAGGGGATCCGGCTCGGCGGTGCGTCGCGCCGCGACTACGTCGATGCTCGCGGGCAGCGTGGCCGCATGCAGCGTGAGTTCCAGGTGTACGGCCGCGCCGGCGAGCCGTGCCCGCGCTGCGGCCGCCCGGTCGTTCGCACCGTCGTCGGCGGGCGGGGCACGTTCCACTGCCCCCACTGCCAGCGGGCGCCGGCGACGCACCGCGCGAGGCGGGTGAGATGAGCGTTCTCTCGGTCCAGGCGGTCGCGAGGCGGTTCGGCGAACGCCTTCTCTTCAGCGAGGTCTCCTTCCGGCTCGCGCGCGGCGACCGCGTCGGGCTCGTTGGCCCGAACGGCGTCGGCAAGACGACGCTGCTGCGCATCGCGGCGGGATTCGACGCGCCAGACGCCGGCAATGTCGCGCTCGCACGCGGGACGCGGATCGGCTTTCTGGAGCAGGAGCTGCTGGGCGAGTCGGCCGGCTCGGTCGACGAGCACGCGCGCGGCGCGGCCGCGCATCTGCGCGAGCTCGAGGCCGAGATGCGAGCGCTCGAGCCCCGTCTGGCCACCGGCGATGACGAGGCGCTCGGGGCCTACGCCGATGTGCAGCACCGCTTCGAGCATGCCGGTGGGTACGACTTCGAGGCGACGCTCGGCCGCGTCCTCGGCGGTCTCGGGCTGAACGATCTTCGCGAGCGCGAGGTGCGCACGCTGTCGGGAGGGGAGCGCACCCGTCTCGGCCTCGCGCGGCTGCTCCTGGATGATCCCGACCTGCTGCTGCTCGACGAGCCGACCAACCATCTCGACGTCGCGGCGCTCGAGTGGCTCGAGCGATTCTTGATCGAGCAGGAGTCGACGATCCTCGTCAGCTCGCACGACCGGTGGTTCCTCGACCGCGTGACCAGCCGCACGCTGTCGTTCGAGCGAGGGACCGTGGTGGAGTACCGCGGCGGGTATTCGCAGTACGCGAGACAGCGCGCCGAGCGCGACGCGAGCCTCGAGAAGGCGTCGGCCAAGCAGGCCGAGGAGATCGCCCGCACCGAGGAGTTCATCCGCCGCTATGGCGCCGGGCAGCGCTCGAAGGAGGCGCGCGGCCGCGGCAAGAGGCTGGCCCGCGTTGAGCGCATCCAGGGACCCGAGCAGGTCCAGCGCCACGGTTGGCGTCTCGAGGCGGCTCACCTCGCGGGCGACACAGTGATCGAGACCACGTCGCTCGCGGTCGGCTACACAGCTCCGCTCGTCCGCACCGGTGCGCTCCGGATCGCGCGGGACGCGCGCGTGGCGGTCGTGGGACCGAACGGGGCCGGCAAGACGACCCTGGTGCGCACGCTTGTGGGCGACCTCGCCGCCCTCGAGGGCTACGTGTCGTCCGCTCCGACCGCGCGGGTGGCCTTCCTCGCGCAGGCGCAGAGCGAGCTCACCGGGGACGAGACGGTCATCGACGCGATGCGTCGCGCTCTCCCGATGGACGAGCAGGAAGCGCGCGAGCACCTCGCTCGCTTCCTGTTCCGCGGCGACGACGTCTTCAAGAGCGTCGGCGTTCTCTCGGGCGGCGAGCGCTCGCGCCTCGCGCTCGCGCGCCTTGCCGCCCGACACGCGAATCTGCTCGTGCTCGACGAGCCGACCAATCATCTCGATCTTCTTGCTCGCGAACAGCTCGAAGCTGTCCTGCAAACGTTCGAGGGCGCGCTGCTCGTCGTCTCGCACGACAGATATTTCATCGACAAGCTCGCGACGGAGATCTGGCCCATCGAAGCTGGCGTGCTGAAGCGCTTCGAGGGGAACTGGACGGGCCTCCAGCGCCTGCGCGCCTCGGGTGCCGCATTGCCAATGCCGGATCTTGCTACCGCCGGGGGTCCTGTCCCGGCTCGGGGTCCGCTCGCTCGCCGCAGCCCTCCCGTCCCGCGCTCGCGGCAGAGAGGCCGTCCTGCCGGGACGGGTCCTGGGCACCCGCGGCTCGCGAGCGACTCCCCTCGCCGTGCCACCCCCGGCGGCCGCTCGACCTCGAAAGCCTCGGCTGCGAGGCGCATCGAGGGCGCCCGCGCGCTAGAGGCCCGGATTGAAGCGATGGAGCTTCAGCTCCGCCAGCTCGAAGAGAAGGTCAGCCAGATCGCGCAGTCGGGAAACTATCTGGAGACGCGTCGCATCGGCGAGGAGCACGAGTCGCTGGCACGGTCGCTTCGCGAGTTGTACGACGAGTGGACTCGCGAGAGCGAGAAGACCGAGTGACCGCGTTCGTCATCGGACTCACCGGGCCGATCGGCGCGGGCAAATCGACGGTGGCGGCGATCCTCCGCGAGCTCGGCGCGAAGGTGCTCGACGCGGACGCGATCGTGCGCGACGAGCAGAGCCGCGGCACGATCGGCTACAGCGCGATCGTCCAGCAGTTCGGCACAAAGGTGCTGGGCGAGGACAGGGAGATCGATCGCGCGAAGCTCGCCGAGGAGGTCTTTGGCGATCCGCTGAAGCTCCAGCGCCTCGAGCGGATCATGCATCCGCGCGTGATCGCCCGGATCCTCCAGGCCCGAGCGATGCTCGGCGACAAGGACGTGCTCGTGATCGAGGCGATCAAGCTGCTGGAGAGCGACCTGCGGAACGCGTGCGACGCCGTGTGGGTGGTCCTGACACCCCGTCCCGCGATGATCGAACGGCTGTCCGCGCGGGGCATGCCAAAGCGCGAGGCGGAGCTGCGTCTCGCGAATCAGCTGACCGACCAGCAGTACCGCACCGCCGCGGACGTCGTCATCGAGAACGACGGCGACCGCGATCGGACGCGCGAACGTGTAGGCGAGGCCTGGGCCGGGCTGCGACGGGCTAGGGCGTGACCTTCGTCGGGATGTGGAACTTGACCTCGGGGTTCACGTTGTCGAAGCTCGCGCCCACGGTCCCGGTCGCGCGCTCATCCTTGGCCGCACGCAGCAGCATCTGCAGCTGACCGCCTGATGCGACCAGGTAGCCGATCCGCTCGGCCGTCGCGGCGTCCGTCCGGATGACGTAGGTCGTCGTGGTGCGCGCGAGGATCGGCACGCGCTCGAGGACGATGCGCGCCGTCGCGTCAGTCGCGTTCACGGTCGGGTTGACGGTCTTGAGGTATTTGTCGGGGGCGAACTGGAACGTGTAGAGCAGATCGACGATGTCCCCGGGGGCGACGTTGCCGCCCGCGGCCAGCGCGTCGGCGACGGTGATCGACATCGCGCGGTACTGGGGAGTACCGGCCGGGATGGTTCCGTCCGGCGCGAGGGCGGTCGCGGGGATGACGGTGAACGGCGCGCCCGAAGCACCGGCGAGCTTCGTCGGAAGGATCGGCTCGCCGACGGAGATGGCGGTGATGGTGATGCGCCCGACCACATCCTCAGCCTTGTGAAGGGCGGACGGCGGGGCGGCGTCACTGTTCATCTTCACCTTGTTGAGGTCGGCGGCGGTGATCTGCGTCTTGGGCGGGATTTCCCGCGCGGCCACGATCACGTCGGTCGTGGGGATGGGTGCGGGAGCCTCCGACTTGGTCGTCTGGGCGTAGAAGAACGTAGACACCCCGGCGATCACGGCGAACAGGAGTCCAACGATGAGGACCAGCCGGGCGCGCCGGCGCGAACGATCTTCCACTTCTACCTTCCTCTTCGGGCGTTTTCGGGCGCTCGCGGGCGCGAACTGTAGCAAGCGTCGACAAACGAACGGGAGTCGAACCGGTGTTGATGCGCGACAATGGGAGTACGTTCGACGTGTCGGAAGGCACCGAACGTCTGTTCTAGAATGAAGGGACCCATGCCCCGAGGCGAGACTCTCCAGGTTCCTCTCGACAGGCCGGCGGCGAGAGCGCCGTTCCGGCTTGCCTTGCCGTGGGATCTCGCCGGGGACCAGCCGCAGGCCGCGGCCGGCCTCGTGGATTCGCTGAAGGCCGGCGACCGCCATGTAACGCTGCGGGGGGTCACCGGGTCGGGAAAGACCGTGACCATGGCGAAGGTCATCGCCGAGGCCGGCCGTCCCGCGCTGATCCTCGCGCACAACAAGACGCTCGCCGCCCAGCTCTACGGCGAGTTCAAGGAGTTCTTCCCCGAGAACGCCGTCCAGTACTTCGTTTCGTACTACGACTACTACCAGCCCGAGGCCTACATCGCCCGAAGCGACGTGTACATCGAGAAGGACAGCTCCCGGAACGAAGAGATCGACAAGATGCGCCATGCCGCGACGCGCTCGCTCTTCGAGCGCCGGGACGTGGTGATCGTCGCCTCGGTCTCGTGCATCTACGGCCTGGGCGCCCCGGTCGATTACGGCGCGGTGACCGTCCGCCTCAACAAGGGCGAGCGGATACGGCGAGACACCGTCCTGCGCCATCTCGTCGACATCCAGTACGAGCGCACCAACACCGACCTCACGCGTGGCAAGTTCCGAGTCCGCGGCGACACCCTCGAGGTGCAGCCGGCGTACGAGGACCTCGCCGTGCGGGTCGAGTTCTTCGGAGACGACGTCGAGCGGATCACCGAGCTCGACCCGCTCACCGGCGAGGTGCTCGCCGATCGGGACAAGATCGACATCTACCCGGCCCGCCACTTCGTGACGCCCCGGGAGAAGCTGCTCGAGGCGATCAAGGACATCGAGGCCGAGCTTGTGGAGCGCGTCGCCGAGCTCGAGAACGCGGGCCGGCTGCTCGAGGCCCAGCGGCTCCGGCAGCGGACCAACTTCGACCTGGAGATGCTTCGCGAGACCGGGACCTGCGCCGGCGTCGAGAACTACTCGCGGCATCTCGCGCGACGGCCGGCCGGGAGCCGCCCGTGGACGCTGCTCGATTATTTCCCGCCGGACTTCCTCGCGTTCATCGACGAGTCACACATCTCCCTTCCGCAGGTCCGCGGCATGTACGGCGGGGACCGGTCGCGCAAGGAGATCCTCGTCGACTACGGATTCCGTCTGCCAAGCGCCCTCGACAACCGCCCACTCACGTTCCAGGAGTTCGAGCAGCGGCTGGATCAGGCCGTCTACGTTTCGGCGACGCCGGGACCCTACGAGCTCGAGCATTCGCCACGCATCGTCGAGCAGATCATCCGGCCGACCGGCCTGATCGATCCCCAGGTCGAGGTCCGCAAGACCGAAGGTCAGATCGACGATCTTCTCGCCGAGATCAGGACGCGCGTCGAGCGCGGGCAGCGCGCGATCGTCACCACGCTGACCAAGAAGATGGCCGAGGACCTCGCGGATTACCTCCGCGAGATGGGCGTCAAGGTCCATTACCTCCACTCGGAGATCGAGACGCTCGAGCGGGTCGAGATCCTGCGCGATCTGCGGCTGGGCGTCTACGACGTGATCGTCGGCGTGAACCTGCTGCGCGAGGGCATCGACCTTCCCGAGGTGACGCTCGTCGCGATCCTCGATGCCGACAAGGAGGGCTACCTCCGCTCGGAAGGGTCGCTGATCCAGGTGATCGGCCGGGCGGCGCGGCACGTCGAAGGCCGCGTGATCATGTACGCCGATCGCGTCACCGCGTCGATGCGTGCCGCGATCGATGAGACCGACCGGCGCCGTGAGATCCAGATCGCGCACAACCGAGAGCACGGCATCGAGCCGCAGACGATCGTCAAGGCCATTCGCGACATCGGTCTTCGCCTGCGCGATGCGGCCGGAAGCGAGGCCGTCAATGAGAAAGCGAAGCGGCCGATCGCCGCCGGTGAGATGCCGCGCGACGAGCTCACCAGGCTCGTCAAGGACCTCGAGTCCCAGATGAAGCAGGCTGCGAAGGACCTCGAGTTCGAGCGCGCCGCGATGCTCCGGGACGAGGTCGTCGAGCTGCGCGGCCTGCTCGTGCTCGAACGCGGTCCGGAGAGCCTCGACGCGGCCGCCGAACCCGTCCGCACGACCGCGCGGGTGATCCGCGCGGGCGAGCAGCGTCGCCGCCGGCGCGGCCCCTAAGCGATGCTGTTGGGCGTGCTCACCGCGCTCGCCGTCCTGGGCGGGATCGCTCTGGTCGTCGCGCTGTTCATGCAGCGTGGGCGTGACGGGATCGACCTCTCGCTGGGCGGGCTCACCCGGGTGTACCTGTACCTCGCGTCGCTTGCCGGGGTGATCGTCTTCACGATCGGCCTCGCGGGCGTCCTCTCGTACGTCCTCGCCGCCGCGTTCGGTCTCGACGTCGTGTACGGGGGTCCCCGGCCGCAGATCCAGCCCGCGCAACCGTTCCCGGTCTGCGCCCCAGGAACGCCCTGCCCGCCCTTCACTCCGCCGCCGATCCAGCCGTTCCCCGACGACCGGGTCCGGCAGCAGGGCGACGACCTCGTGCGCGGCCTCACGTTCCTGGTCTTCGGTGGACTCTTCTTCGGCGCCCACTGGTGGGCCCGTCGCGCCCTCGCGGTGACGAGCGAGCGGGCAACGCCGCTCTACCGCGCGTATCTCATCCTCGGAACGGTGATCTTCGGGATCGCGACCATCGCCCTGCTCCCGATGGGTATCTATCAGGCCCTTTCGTTCGCGATCGTGCCCGCGACGCAGTTCACCTTCCGATCCGGCGCGGGCGATGCGCTCTCCGGTGGCCTGGCCGCGCTGCCGATCTGGCTGACGTTCCTCTGGCTCGTCCAGCGCACGCTCCGAACGACGTCAACGACCCAGCCCGCGGTCGCCTGATGCCGCTCGATCACATCCACGTCAAGGGCGCGAGGGAGAACAACCTCAAGAACATCGACATCGAGATCCCCCGCGACAAGCTGGTCGTCATCACGGGGCTCTCGGGCTCGGGGAAGTCCTCGCTCGCGTTCGACACGATCTATGCGGAAGGCCAGCGCCGCTACGTCGAGTCTCTCTCCGCGTACGCCAGGCAGTTCCTGGGCCAGATGGAGAAGCCGGACGTCGACTTCATCGAGGGGCTCTCCCCCGCGGTGTCGATCGATCAGAAGGGCTCCACTCGCAACCCGCGGTCGACGGTCGGCACGGTCACCGAGATCTACGACCACATGCGTCTGCTCTTCGCGCGGGTCGGAGTGCCGCACTGCCCGAACCACGGGATCCCGATCGTCGCGCAGACCGTTCAGGAGATCGTCGATCAGATCAGCGCGCGTCCCGAGGGCTCGCGGATACTCGTGCTCGGTCCGCTGGTGCGCGACCGCAAGGGCGAGCATCAGCAGCTGTTCGCGACCGCGCGCCGCGGGGGCTTCGCGCGGGTCCGCGTGGACGGGATCGTTCGCGACCTCAGCGAGGACATCACCCTCGACAAGATGAAAAAGCACAGCGTCGAGGTCGTCGTCGACCGGCTCGTGGTCCGCCACGGACCGGACGCCGAGGGCGAGCGTTCGCGGCTCACGGACTCGGTCGAGACAGGGCTCCGGCTGGGCGAGGGCCTTGTGCTCGTCGCCGATGCAGGGGCCCCTGAGCGCGGAGCGCCTGGGAAGGGCGAGGAGCGACTGTTCTCCGAGCGTCTGGCGTGTCCCGAAGGCGACTTCTCGATCGGCGAGATCGAGCCTCGCACGTTCTCGTTCAACTCCCCCCACGGCGCCTGTCCAGCCTGCACCGGTCTCGGGACCAAGCTCGAGCCCGACCCCGACCTCGTCCTTGGGAACCCCGATCTGTCGCTCAAGGACGGCGGAGTGCTGCCGTGGCAGAAATCCAGCGGGACCGCGCAGTACCGCATGGCGATCCTCGAAGGACTCGCTAAGAAGTTCAAGTTCTCGCTCGACACCCCGGTGAAGGCGCTGCCGAAGAAGGCGATCGACGCGATCCTCCGCGGCACGGAGGAGCCGCTCCGGCTGACGTACGAGAACCGCAGCGGGCAGCGACGCTCCTACGAATACGAGTGGGAAGGCGTCCTCCCGTGGCTCGACCGCCAGTACCGCGAGACCACCTCCGAGTACATCCGAGCCGACATCGAGCGCTACATGAGCGAGCGGCCGTGCCCGGTGTGCAAGGGAAAGCGGCTCAAGCCCGAGGCGCTCGCGGTGACGGTGGCCGAACGGAACATCGCCGAGGTCAGCGCGCTGACCGTGAGCGAATGCCTCGAATGGGTCGGGGCGCTCGAAAAGGAAAAGGGCGGCGTGCTCGGCGTACGCGAGCGCAAGATCGCCAAGCAGGTCCTCAAGGAGATCCGCACACGGCTCGGCTTCCTCATGGACGTCGGGCTCGACTACCTGACGGTGGATCGGTCGGCGACGACCCTCTCCGGCGGCGAGGCGCAGCGCATTCGTCTGGCGACGCAGATCGGTTCGGGGCTGATGGGCGTGCTCTACATCCTCGACGAGCCCTCGATCGGCCTGCACCAGCGCGACAACGCGCGGCTCATCCGCACGCTCCTCGGGATGCGCGACCTCGGGAACACGATTCTGGTCGTCGAGCACGATGACGACGAAGAACCCGACCGTCGCGGCCACCGGTTTTGGCAGATGGACGAGCGCCTCGACGACGGTCGCAGCAGGCCCGGCGAAGGCGATGGCCGCGGCGACCGCCAGGACCCACGACGCGAGGCTGTACGCCGTCGCGACGAACCCGACCCGGTATCCGTTCCAGACCGCGAGGCCGAGCAACAGGAGCACGATCGCGTCGACCACGTTGAACGGCAGATCCGTCACGTGTTCCGGATGCTAGGCGATGCCGCGGACCTCGCCGGTCGCGAGAAGATCCCGGAGGTCGTCGCCGAGGGCACGATCGACGACATCCTCGAGGAGCCACGCTCGATCACCGGGGCGTATCTCTCCGGCCGTCGGCGCATCCCGGTCCCGTCGCGGCGCCGCAAGCCGAAACCCGAGGGGATCACCGTCCGCGGTGCGCGCGAGCACAACCTCAAGGACATCGACGTGCGTTTTCCGTTGGGCCTCTTCATCGCCGTGACCGGGGTCTCCGGATCGGGAAAGAGCACGCTCGTGAACGAGATCCTCTACCGCCGTCTCGCCCAGGTGATCTCGCGGGCCAAGGACCGTCCCGGCGACCACGACAGGGTCGAAGGGATCGAACACATCGACAAGGTCATCGACATCGACCAGTCGCCGATCGGACGGACGCCGCGCTCCAACCCGGCGACCTACACGGGACTCTTCACGCCGATCCGCGAGCTTTTCGCCGCGGTGCCGGAGGCGCGCCTCCGCGGGTACACGCCCGGCCGGTTCTCGTTCAACGTGAAGGGCGGCCGGTGCGAGGCCTGCGCGGGCGACGGGATCATCAAGATCGAAATGCAGTTCCTGCCGGACGTGTACGTGCCGTGCGAGGTCTGCGGCGGCAAGCGCTACAACCGCGAGGCCCTTGAGATCCACTACAAGGGGAAGTCGATCGCGGATGTCCTCGAGATGACCGTCGAGGAGGCTCTCGGCTTCTTCGCCAACGTGCCTGCGTGCGAGCAGAAGCTTCGGACGCTGAACGACGTCGGTCTCGGCTACATCCATCTCGGGCAACCGGCGACGACCCTGTCCGGGGGCGAGGCGCAACGGATCAAGCTCGCGACAGAGCTTTCGCGTCGCGCGACCGGCCGGACGCTGTACATCCTCGACGAGCCGACGACAGGCCTCCACTTCGCGGACGTGGAGCGGCTGCTCGAGGTGCTCCATCGCCTCGTCGATGCCGGCAACACCGTCGTCGTGATCGAGCACAACCTCGACGTCGTCAAGACCGCCGACCACGTCATCGACCTCGGCCCCGAAGGCGGCAAGGCGGGTGGGGAAGTGATCGCCGAGGGCACGCCCGAAGCGGTCGCACGGATCCGGCGGTCTTTCACGGGCCGCTACCTCCGGGATCTTCTCGCGACCGGCGAGGTCCGCGGCATCGCCTAGCATCCGGAACACGTGACGGATCTGCCGTTCAACGTGGTCGACGCGATCGTGCTCCTGTTGCTCGGCCTCGCGGTCTGGAACGGATACCGGGTCGGGTTCGTCGCGACGGCGTACAGCCTCGCGTCGTGGGTCCTGGCGGTCGCCGCGGCCATCGCCTTCGCCGGGCCTGCTGCGACCGTCGTCGAGGCGCTCGTCCATCTGCCAAAACCGGTGGCCGCGACGGTCGGGTTCTTCGTCGTCATCGTGCTCGCCGAGATGCTGTTCTCGATCGCCGGGTACCTCGCCATCCGGCCGATCGTCGCGCTCATCCGGCGAACGCCGATAAACCCGCTCGACCGTGTCCTCGGGATGATCCCCTCGGCCATACGAACGCTCTTCGTGGTCGCGGTCGCGATCCTGGCGATCGAAGCGCTGCCCGTGAGCAGCGACATCAAGGCGCAGGTCGACACGAGCCGCACCGGGCGGGCCGTGAGCGACCAGCTCGCCGCGTATCAGCCGCAGATCGCGGCCATCACGGCCACCCTCGGCGGGTCGCCACTCCTCGTCACAAAGCTCGGCGAGGACGACACCCAGAAGCTCGACCTTCCGGACGATCTCGATCTCGCGCCGGACCCGGTCGCCGAACGCCAGCTTTTCGATCTCGTCAACGAGGAGCGCACGCAGCGCGGTCTGGCCGCGCTCGTGTGGGACGACCGGCTCGTCCCCGTCGCGCGCGCGCACTCGCAGGAGATGTTCAAGCTCAAATACTTCAGCCATCAGTCACCGGTCGCCGGCTCGCCATTCGACCGGCTGAAGGCCGCGAATATCACCTACACGCGGGCCGGCGAGAACCTCGCATACGCGCAGTCGGTCGCCGTCGCGCATCGCGCCCTGATGGACTCACCCGGCCATCGCGAGAACATCCTCCGGCCCGAGTTCACGCGTATCGGGATCGGCGTGATAAACGCTGGCGCGTATGGACGCATGGTCACGCAACTTTTCATTACGCCGTAGAACGCCATGTCTGCAGGGCGCGGGTGGCACGGGAGACCCGGCTCTGCGCGCGACGCGCGGGTTCCCAGGACCCGCGCCGCCCGTGACACGCGCGCCGAACAGAGCGCG
>VBGS01000188.1 GCA_005889445.1 Chloroflexota bacterium | reverse complement strand
TCTTGCTCTCCACGATGCGGCCGACATAAAGGAGGTACGGACCGGTGATGCCGTACTTCTCGCGGAACCGGGCCACATCTCGGTCCGGAGGCACCTCGACGCCGACGCCGACGACCTCGTTCGGCACGCGCTCGTTCCGGAAGCGACGCCACACCATGCGGCGCTCCTCCTCGGTGTTGTACGCGATCGCGCGGGGCGCGAGGAAGACCGGCTTGTACGCGGCCAGTCCGATCGCGGACTCCTCGTGCGCTGTCGGCACGAGCGCGGCGCGCTCGGGAACGAGCGGCAGCCCGAGCACGGTCGGGGAGTAGATGTACTGGAAGAAGAGGACGTGGTCGTAGTCCCGGCCGCGCTTGAAGATGAAGTCGAGCAGCTCGGGTGCGAACGGGCCCTGCGCGTCGATGAACGCACGCTCGTCGTCGAGCGTGTGCCCGCCACCGAACGCGCGCCGCTCGTAGAGCTTGAAGTCCCACGCGCGTGGCCGTTCCACCGCGAAGCGCCGCACGGTGACGCCGTCCACCGCGTCGAGCCCGGCGGTGAGCTCGCTGCGCCACGTTCGGTAATCGGTCGCGGTTGTCGTCGCCACTTCGATCGCGAAATCGTTCTTCAGATGCCGGACGACCTCCCGCGCATGCGCTTCGGCGCCGCCCGGGACGTCGCCGTATCGACCGACGACGACGAGAAGGCTCGCGCGATCGTTCACGCGGCGACGAGGTCGACGAGCTGCTCGAGCCGCGCGTCGAACGCCGGCCAGGTGCACTCGGCTTCGACGTAGCGGCGACCGGATGCCCCGAGAAGCTCGCCGCGCGCGACGACGTCGCCGAGCGCGCCGGCAAATCCGCCGCGGTCGTATGCGACGCCGCCGTTCGCGCGCCGCACCTGACCGCTGGTCACCGCGTTGCGCATCGAGACCAGGCACGGCGTGCCGACCTGCCAGGCCTCGAGGAGCACGATGCCGAGGCTCTCCAGATGCGAGGGGAGCACCAGCGCGTCGGCCGCCTCGAGCAGCGCGTACTTGTCCTCCTCGCTGACGTGGCCGAACGGCACGATGTCATCGCGCGCGGGGAGCGGCATCCTCTGCGTGCCCGCGAGCAGCAGCGTGCCGCGGCCGCCGCCGTCGCGGTACGCGACCCAATCCGCGACGAGCTCGTCGACCGCCTTCCCCTCGGTCACCTGTCCGAGGTACAGCACGATCGGCCCGCGCGGCTCGTACCGCTCGCGGAATGGCGCGGGGTCGTGCCACGGCGGCGGGTCCAGACCGATGCCGAGGACCTCGCCCGGGATGTGCTCGTTCGCGAAGCGGGCGTGCACGAGGTCCCGCTCCTCGGGTGTCAGGAACCCGAACGCGCGCGGCAGCTGGAAGAGCGCGCGGTACGGGACCAGTCGCAGCGGCTCCTCATCGTGCGCGGTCGAGATGAGCCCAGCGCGTTCCGCGACGATCGGGAGGCCGGCGGCGGTCGGCTCGTAGATATACGTGTAGAAGAGGATCGCGTCATACCGAGCGCCGTCGCGATGCAGGAACTCGAGGAGCTCGGGGGCGTGCGGACCCTGCGCCACGAGCCACGCGCGCTCGTCGTCGAGCGTGTGCCGCTCGAAAAGCAGGTGTCGCTCCACATCCTTGAACGCGGGGCTTCGACCGGAGACGACCGGGAAACGACGCACGCGGATCGGCCCGTCCGCGGATTCGCCGGCCGCGAAGTGGGGCGTCCATGTCCAGTAGTCGAGCGCGTTCGTCGTCGCGACCTCGACCTCGTTCACCTTCGCCAGGCGCTGCGCAACGATGCGCGCGTGGGACTCCGACCCGCCCACGACCTCAGACCCATACCGCTGGACCACGAGCAGGATCCTCACCTAGACGCCGGCGAGGTAGCGCTCCGCGTTCCGCTCCGGTGAGAGCAGGCGGCGCAGGATGCGCACCCCACGCAGGTATGTCGCGTAGGTCTCGGGACGCTGGAGGTCACGCATGGCACGGGCGAGCTCGTCGCCGCCGCGCACCACCGGACCCGCCGCGTGATACGGCGCGAAGCCCTCCGCATTCGAAAAGATGCACGGCAGGCCGGCCCAGACCGCCTGCGTGACGACCGCGCTCTGGAAGACATCCTCGTAGAAGAGCACGACCGCGTCCGCGGCCGCGACGTACTCCCCCATCGTGTTGTATTCGGTGTTCACGATCACGTTGTCCTTCGTCTTCGCGACGGCCATCACCTCGTCGAAATAGCGCGGCTCCCAGTCCGAGCGGGTCCCCGACAGCACGAGCACCGCGTTATCCGGGAGCGCTTCGATCACCTCGACGTAGCGCTTGCGCGCGAAGAAGAACCCCGGCGAGATGAAGATGAACTTGTCGGTCGGAAGGCCGAAACGCGCGCGAAGCTTGCGCTTCTCCTCGGGCGAGCGTGGCAGCACGGTGTTCTCGAGCGGCATGATCGGCAGCGGGAAGCGCTCGCGCTTTTCCTCTTCCGCGGTCAGGAGCTCGAGCCATCGCTCGCTGCGGATCGAGTGCACGACCAGCTTGCGCGGCAGCGATCCCATGAGCATGAGGATGAGCCGGTACCGCAGGAACCAGTTCGCCATGCGCAGACCGACCCACGGCATCCGCAGCACCTCGAGCGGCCACGAGTGGCGCGGACGGTAGTGAAGCGCCGCGGAGAGCCGGCGGTAGTGGTGGAACTTCTCGGGCTCGAGCTCGTGCATCGAAAGCACGACCGGTAGGCGACGGCGCCAGAGCGAGAACAGCACGCGGACGAACGGCACATCACGGAAGATCCCGGCCTCGTGCTCGATGAGCACGACTTCTGTTTTCTTCGCGATGTACTTCACCTTCTTGTAGAGGTCCGCGGTATCGAGATGCCTCACACCGACGAACGTCACCTGGTGGCCGCGCTCGCGAAGCCCTTCGGTGACGGCGAGCGAGTAGTGATGGATGCCGCAGCGCTGATCGCTGGACAGCACGACGACGCGCCTCGAGCGGGGCGCCGGAAGCTCCCAGCCGCCCTGCGCCAATGCGAGCTGGAGACGACCCGCGACCGCGTCGCGTGA
>VBGS01000184.1 GCA_005889445.1 Chloroflexota bacterium | reverse complement strand
TCGACGATGTAGCGACGGACCGCGTCGCCGACCCGCACCGCACGGACCTCCTCGCGGAGCGACACGACCGTGGCCTGGTCCAACAACGGTCCGAGCGAATCGGTCGAGACCGTCATAGGCCCGTGGATGCGCAGGATCGCGTCCTCGTCGTCGGCGTCCGGATAGCCCAGATTCAGCAGGAAGAGGAACCGATCGAGCTGGGCCTCGGGCAACGGGAAGGTGCCCTCGAGCTCGACCGGGTTCTGCGTCGCGATCACCAGGAACGGATCGGGCAGCGCATGGGTCTTCTCATCGACGGTGACCTGCCGCTCCTGCATCGCCTCGAGCAGCGCCGCCTGCGCGCGCGGCGTGGCGCGATTGATCTCGTCGACGAGGACGACGTTCGCTGCCAGCGGACCGGGACGATATTCGAACGCGCCGCTGCGCTCGTCGTAGATCGAGACGCCGGTGATGTCGCTCGGCACCAGGTCCGGCGTGCATTGGATGCGGCGGAAGACGAGGTCGAGAGACCGGGCGACCGCGCGCGCGAGCGTGGTCTTCCCCACCCCGGGCACGTCGTCCAGGAGGACGTGACCCTCGACGAGGAGGGCGGCGAGGAGCTGCTCCGACGGCTGACGCTTCCCGACGACGACCCGCTGGACGTGCTCGACCAGGCGGTTCGCCGCCTCGCGGACGGTCAAGGTCACCCGGAAACTATGCGGCCTCGAGCGAGCGCAGGGTGTCCGGCGCGGAGCTGCGGCCGGCGCGGATCGCGTTCGCGGTCGTCAGCGCGACCGCCAGGCTCACGAGAGCGGCGAGCCCGTGCAGCGCGAGGACGATCGGGTCCTGCTCGCGCAGGGAGAACGGCGTGAAGGAGCGCTCCAGGAAGAGGATGAGCGCGACCACCAGCAGCGCCCGCAGCGCCAGCCGCGCGCCGTGGACCGCGCGAACGGCGATCACGAGCATCACCGACGCGAAGAGGTACACGAGCCAACCGGCGCCCTCTCCCGACACGGACCAGTCGCGACCACCCGGGACGAATCCTTCATAGAGGCCGTCAGCGACGAGCACGATCGCCATGAGCAGCGTGACCGCTCCGATCAGCCACGCCTGCCCTGCGGGCAGCGCGGCCGAATTAGGGCGCTTGGCGCGTTTGCCGCGCTTGCCGTCCTCTTCGCGCGGCACGGGTGACGAGCCTTCGAGCGCGAAGAGCATGTCCACGTCCTTTGCCGCGAGGCTGTGGCCGAGGCGCCAGACCCGGAGCGCCGAGATGAGGATCACGAGCTCGATGACGCCGGTGACGAGGTGGGTGCCGATCGACGGGATCGACTTCTCGCCGAACAGGAACGCGGAGCCCGGCCGCTCGATCACGAAGAACCCGGCGAGCGCGATCCGCGCGATGAGGCTTCGTTCGCTCCCGCGCGCGACCAGCAACGCGACGACCGTGTTCACCAGCCCGAAGACGTAGCTGAGTGCCGCGAAGTCCGCGGACGTGCCGGTGAACCACGACGCCCCACCCGGATACGCGCCGTCCAGTACGCCCGCAAGGACGAACAAGAGCGATGCGAAGAGCATCAGCAGGACGACCGGACGAAGCGCGCCCGCCACCTTGGGCCCCCTTTACGCAGCGCGAATGTTAGCCGTTACCTGCTTGCCCGGCGGGCCTCGAGCAGGTCGATCGTCTCGGGTGGGATGAAGACCGCGCCGAGGTCCGCACCGTGCTCGCTGCGGCCGTGGTAGTCGCTGCCGCCGGTCGGGATCAGTCCGTGCTGGCGCGCGAGCGTGAGGCAGTGCGCGGTCCACGCCGGCGAATGTTCCCCGTAGAAGCACTCGATGCCGGCAAGCCCGGCAACGACCAGCTTCGGTAGCAGCTCCTCGAGCCGCTCGACGGTCCCGGGGTGCGCGAGCGACGGCACGCCGCCGTGCGTGCGTGCGAGCGCGACCGCTTCGAAGGGCGTGAGGCCGACGCGCGAGACGTAGGCCGGCGAGTCTTTCGCGATCACGGTGCGGAAGGCGTCGTCGTACGACGGTACGTATCCCTTCTCGAAGAGGGCCTGCGCGAGGTGGGGGCGTCCGAGCGCGCCGCCCTGCGCGATCTCGAGCACCCGCTCCAGCGTGATCGCGTAGCCAAGGTCGCGCAGCTTCTCGACCATCCGCTCGACCCGCCGTCCGCGGTTCTCGCGCAGCCAACGAAGGCGCTCCTCGAGCGCCGCGTCGGCGGGATCGACGAAAT
Source organism: Chloroflexota bacterium (assembly GCA_005889445.1). Lineage (GTDB taxonomy): Bacteria > Chloroflexota > Limnocylindria > P2-11E > P2-11E > 3-1-20CM-2-70-9. Next base: position 1,291 of record VBGS01000184.1, on the reverse strand, counting down.
AGGCGAGCACGTGCGCGTCACCCCACTCGGATTCGGTGTTGAGCTCCGTTGCGGGGACGATGCGCACGCCGAGCGGTTTCGCCGCCTCGATGGCCTCGGCCACGCCGAGCAGCGTGTCGTGGTCGGAGAGCGCCTGCACGCGGACGCCGCGGTCGGCCGCTCGCCGAACGAGCTCCGCCGGAGACAGGGCCCCATCCGATCGCAGCGAGTGGGTGTGCAGATCGATGGGATAGCCGCGGCTCACGCGGACCAATCGCGATCGAGACGCTCGATCGATCGCGCCCGCCCGGTCTCATCATCGACGTCGACGACGACGCTGTTGAACTGGACGACACCGGTCGCGACCTCGAAACGCCGGGGAAGATGGTCGAGGTAGCGACCGACGATGATCTCCGGAACGATCCCAAGCACCGAGTCGCGAGGACCGACCATGCCGGTGTCGGCGATGAGCGCTGTGCCGTTCGGAAGGATCCGGGCGTCGGCGGTGGGCACGTGCGTGTGGCTCCCGAGCACCGCCGAGAATCGGCCGTCGAGGTGCCAGCCCATCGCCAGCTTCTCGCTGGTCGCCTCGGCGTGCCAGTCCAGGATCCGCACCTTTGGCGCGTCCGCGCCAAGACCCGCGAGCAGCGCGTCCATCGCGCGGAACGGATCGTCCTGCTCGGCCATGAACACGCGGCCGAGCGCGTTCGCGACGAGGGCGCCCTTCGTGATGAGCCACCCTTTTCCCGGGTTCCCGGGTGGAAGGTTCACCGGCCGAACACAGAAGTCGAGGGCGTCGATCTCCTTGATGAAGGCGCGCTGGTCCCAGACGTGGTTCCCGTTCGTGACAACATCGGCGCCGGCGGCCTGCAGCTCGCGGGCGATCTCGGCGGTGAGCCCGGCACCGCCCGCGGCGTTTTCGCCATTGACGACCACCAGATCGATGCGCCGCTCGCGACGGATCTCGGGAACGAGGGCCGCGACCGCCTGGCGTCCGGGCTTGCCGACGACGTCGCCAACGAAGAGGACGCGCACTCAGCAGGGCAGTGCGTTGCGTTGAGAGACGAGCGCGTTGTACGCGGTGACTTTCGCGTCCGCGTCTCGCGCCATCGCGTTGTACTGATCGACGAGACTCTGATAGGTGACGTAGACATCGGGCGGCAGCACGTGCGAAGGGTATTGCGCCTCGATCGCGCTCACACGTGCCTGGACGGACGCGAGCTGGGCCCTCTCCGCATCGATCGTCGCGCGCTGGCTCGCCAGCTGGGCATCCATCGCGGCGGCTTGACTGACGCAGGGGTCGGGAGGCGGC
>VBGS01000183.1 GCA_005889445.1 Chloroflexota bacterium | reverse complement strand
AGCGCACTGCGCGCGCCTTGCCGGTCTTGAGGATCGATAGGTTGGCCAGGGTCATCCCGATCTTATCGGCGAGCTCGGTGAGCGTCATCCTCCGCTCATGAAGTACGTCGTCGAGTCTTACGACGATGGCCACGATCAGACCGTCCCTTTCAGGTCATCGTGCATGCGCGCCCCGTCCTCGAAGACTTGGGCTAGCACGAACAGAAGCAGTACCGCGAGCCAACGGGTGATGGAAAAGCTCCACTCAAGGTCCAGCTGCGTATTCGACAGGCCGCCGACGGCAACCGCCCCAACGGCCAAATGCAACAGCTCGAGCCCCAAGAGCGCCCAGGCCATGGTCTTCAGGCGCGCAGCGTTCCCACTCCCGAATGGCTCACCGAGCCTCACGGTCTCGACGATCGCCAACAGCCGCGTGAGGACCACGTGCGTGAAAGGAACCGAGCCGATTCCGATCACCATCACGATGCGCCCCCAGAAGATCACCGTCGCGCGGCCATCAGGGCGCACGCCGAGAGCCGTGAAGACCCAGTCCTCGGCGATCAGGCTCGCGATGAGCAGCGCGAGAACGAGACCCCCGAACAGCAGATTGCCAAGGATTAGCGCCCGAACAGCCATGCGAGTCGCTGACAAAGCCGACGGAAAGGCCTGCGTTTTAACCACGTCGCTCCCTCACCCAGTTGTTATCGAGGAACGATATGCACCATATCGGTAAACGTCAAGGAGCATATGGATACTCGATATGTTGTCGGGTTTCTTAAATCCGAGCGGTGCGGCTCCGCTCCGCCTCGGGCACGACGCGGCCTTTTGCGATGAGGCCAAGTGCGACACCGAGGACGATCGCGATCGCTGCCAGAAAGATCAGCGTCGAGCTATCCGGGGCCGTACACGATGCGGTGAGTCCTGGACGCACCTCGTTCTCCGTCGCGCAGCGCGAAGCTGCTTGGGCGAGGACCCCATACGTCGCCAGGCCCGCGCCGACGGAGACCCCCGAGAGCGACGGCAACGCGAAGCGGTTACGAAGTGAGGCGACAAGCGCGAGCAGCAAGACCAGGAACGCCGGCGTGCCGATGACGAAGAACGCGAGTGCCACGAACGCGCCCAGAACGGCGCCAAGCGCCCAGAAGCGCGTCCCCGTCTTGCGCTTCCTCGGGCCGTCAGGACGCGAGATGTAGATCTCGCGGTCCTGCTTCACACGATCCACCCACACGCTTGGCTCCCGGGACCGGCCGCATCGGTGAGCTGCCACGGTGCGGCCCGGCCGAGGCGTACAGCGAGCGTCTTGCGGTCGGCCCGCACCGTGTGGGTCTCGACCTCGATCAGGGCGAACGGTCCGATCTCCGGCACGACCGCCAAGCCCTCGACGTCGTCGGTGAGGAAGCGAACGATGACACCCGGTTCGGCGCGTACCTCGAGACCAGCATTGGGATCGGCGAGGATTCCGCTCGGACTCGTTCCCTCCGCGTCCAGCCATTCGCCCTTCGAGCCGCGAACCGCGATGACTTGTCCGAGGCCAGAGGTCTCGCCGACGACCCGGGCACCGCGAACGACGATCTCGTCGTACGGGCCCATCGGGTCCATGGGCTCGCGTGCCGTCGCGAACGAAAGGTAAACGCCGACCATCCGTCCACGGTAGCAGCGAGTTGATGTCGCGAGGAGCCACCGGTCGGGGGGTTTGCAATGTGATCGGGCGTCGCTACGGAAACGGCGTCGCCTCGATACGCCGAAGCGCCTCCGCGATGCCACCGGTCCAAGGCTCACCGTGCCCGGGAAGGGCGAGCCCGGCCTCGATCGAACGGAGCTTCGCGAGCGACGCGCGCGCGAGGGAAACGTCCGAGGTGAAGGGCGCGATCTGCGGCCCGGTCCGTCCCGAATTCACGCTCAGGGTCGCGAACGCGTCGCCGACGAAGATCGTGTCGAGCGACGGGCAGTGAAGCGCCGCGCTTCCCTCGCTGTGGCCGGGAAGATGGATGACCCGGGGCGAGCCGGGCACATCGAGCGTCGCGCCATCGCCGAACGTCGCGACCTCTTTCAGCGGCGTCGTGCGAAGGCCGCCGTGCATGATCGCGAAGAGGAGAAACCGCGCCAGCGGGATCGGCCGGGTCTTCCCGGCGACGCTCGGCGAACCCGAGGTGATCGGTATGCGCGTGAGTGAGCACGAGCGCCCGGACGTTGGCGAGCGAGCGCCCCATGGACGCGAGCTCGCGGGGCAGGTCATCCCAATATCCAGAGACCCCGGCGTCGATGATCGTTACCTCGCCGGATTCCTCGAGCAGATACGCGTTGATGAGGCCGGTGCCGATGCGGTGCACGCCCGGCGCGAGCTTCACGTTGCTCGACGCTTCGTCGGGACCGTCGGCTTCGTCGCCCGGGCGCGCTTCGGCAGCGCCGTCGCCGCGACCGTCTCGTAGCTCTCATCGATCCACGACTTGAGCAGCGCGACGGGCACGTCCTCGCTCTTGCCGAAGCGCGCGATGACCCATCCGGACTTGTCCATTCCGTAGCCCATCTTCGTCACGAACGACTGGGTCCGCGCGAATAGGAGCGAGCGCGGCAGCTTCACTCCGACCGAAACGTCGGGTCCCTCGCCGCCGAGGAACGCGAAGATCTTCTTCCCAACTTTGGCGACGTGATCACCGGGCCACGGCTCGTCGGACCATGCCTCCGGATGCTTGAGCGCGTGCGCGCGAAGCTGGTCGCGGATCGCCTTCGCGCTCGGCACGGAATAAGCCTAGGCGGCATACAGTTCCAGGGCCGTGGTATCCCCTGAGAAATTCCCTGACCCCGAGCTGGATCCCGCGGTCCCGGCGGACAACGGCGAAGCGCGAGCGGTCCTTGCGGGCGGCTGCTTCTGGTGCGTCGAGGCTGTCTACAAGCAGCTTGACGGCGTGAAGGCGGTCGTCTCGGGTTATGCGGGCGGAACGGCGAACACGGCCGACTACGAGACCGTGTCCTCTGGACGGACCGGCCACGCTGAGGCCGTCGAGATCCGATTCGATCCGAGCCGCGTCAGCTACGGGCAGCTTCTCAAGGTCTTCTTCTCGATCGCGCACGACCCGACGACGCGCGATCGCCAGGGCCCCGACGTGGGGAAGCAGTACCGCTCGGTGATCTTCTACGCGAATGAGGACCAGAAACGGATCGCCGACGCGTACGTCGCCCAGCTCGCGAAGGCGCGGGTGTTCGACGCGCCGATCGTGACCGAGGTCATCCCGCTGGACCGGTTCTATGAGGCCGAGGAGTACCACCAGGACTACGCCGAGCGGAATCCGCTGCAGCCGTACATCCTGTTCAACGCCGCGCCGAAGGTGCAGAAGGTCCGCAAGTACTTCGCGGATCGGATCAAGGTCCGCTAGCACGAGCGCGCTCGCGCTCCAGGTGCGCCAGTGAAGATCGGGCTTCAGATCAACGAGTTCACGTGGCCCGGCGGCCCGACGCGTCTCGGACACGACCTCGCCGCGATCGCGCGGACCGCGGATGGCGGCGGCTTCGAGCCAATCGGCGTGATGGACCATCTCTTCCAGATCGGCAGCCTCGGGCCGCCCGAGCACGAGATGCTCGAGGCATACACGACGCTTGGGTACCTCGCGGCACATACCCAGCGCGCGCACCTGCTGACCGTCGTCACCGGTGCCGTCTACCGCTATCCGGGGATGATCGCCAAGATCATCACCACCCTCGATGTTCTATCGGGCGGGCGCGCCATGCTCGGCATAGGCGCGGCGTGGAACGAGGCGGAGGCCCGCGCGCTTGGGATCCCCTTCCCACCGCTGGCGGAGCGCTTCGACTGGCTCGAGGACACGCTCGAGCTCTGTCACCGGATGTGGCGTGACGATCAGAGTCCGTTCACGGGAAAGCGCTTCACGTTCGAGCGTCCGCTGAACCGTCCACAGGTCCTGGGCCGTCCGCGGCCTCGGATCATGATCGGCGGATCCGGCGAGAAGAAGACCCTTCGCCTCGTCGCGAAGTACGCCGACGTCTGCAATCTCTTCCCCACGCCCGATCTGCCACGCAAGCTGGACGTCCTGAAGGCGCACTGCGAGCGAGAGAAACGTGACTACGACTCGATCGAGAAGACGTCCATGTTCCATATGGACGTCGGCGATAAGGGTCAGAACGTCGGACGGATCATCGACCAGCTCCGCGCGTTCCGGCAGCGCGGCATCACCGGGGTCATCGGCGGCGTCAAAGACGTCTGGAAGATCGAGCCGCTCCAGATCATCGCCCGGGACATCATCCCGGCCGTGAAGGACCTCTAGCGCAGCTGGTACGCGCTTGGGTCGATGCGCGCCGCGACGATGAGCGGCCGATCGTCCGGCGATGCCGGTCGCGGGATAGCTCCGGCGCTCCTGCCCCGCCTTGATCTGCGACAGCGCGTCGTCCACGAGAACGACCACCGTGATCCCGGCCCGAAGGCGGACCGCCGTCTCGAGCTCGGCCATCGCCATCGCGAAGCCGCCGTCGCCGAGAATGCAGGCGACGCGTCGGTCCGTATGGCTCAGCTTGAGGGCGATCGCGGCAGGTAGTCCATAACCCATCGACGACAGTCCGTTCGACACGAAGAACGACCGCGGGCGATACGCACGCCAGCACTGCGCCGCGACAGCCTTGTTGTATCCGACGTCACAGGAGACGAGCGCATCTTCAGGCAGCGAGGCGCGAAGCGCCGTAAGGACCTGCTGCGCGGTCAGCCGACCGGTCGACGGAGCCACCCGCTCGCGAAAGGCGTCGCCGAACGCTCGGAGCTCGTCCAGCGCGGGCGTCGCCCTCGGCGATCCGGCGGCGAGGAGCCGCTCAAGGGTGGTATCGATCGGCCCAACGATCTCGACCTCGCTTCCGTAGTACCGATCGTCGTTCGGCAGCGGTCCGACGTGGATGATCCGCGCCTTTGCGGACCAGTCACGGTCGAACTCGACGGGATCGAATCCGATCATGAGGACGAGGTCGCACGTGTCGATGTAGTCGTAGAGGAAGGGCGTGCCGAGACCCTCGATCGTTCCGACAAAGAGCGGATGGTCCTCGCGAAACACGCCCTTCGCCTTTGGGCTGACCATCACCGGGATACCCCATGTCTCCGCGAGCCTGCGGAGCGGACCGGCCGCAGCGTCCGTGCTCGCATCCATCCCGACAAGGAGGAGCGGCCGTTCGGCGGCGCGCAGCCGCGCGCCGGCCGTCCGCACCTCATCGTCGTCGATCGCCGCGACAGACTCGGTCACGAATCGCGGCAGGGCGACGTCGACCGTCTCTTGCGCGGGCACGTCGCTCGCCACCTCGAGATAGACGGGTCCGCGGCGCGGAGCGGACGCGACACGGAGCGCGCGCTCCGTCACGGCGGCGGCATTCGTGGCTGTCACGTGTGCCTGCCATTTCGTGATCGGCGCGAAGAGCGCGCGCAGGTCGAGTCGTTGGTGCGTCGTGATCTCGTAGCGATCGGCCGGAAGCTGACCGCTGAACGCGAGCACCGCGCCGCGGTCGAGATACGCGTGCGCGACGCCGGTCACGAGATTCGTCGCGCCCGGGCCGAGGGTGCCGAGGCAGACACCGATCCCGCCGAGCGAGCTCGCGGTCGTCTCGGCCATGAAGCCGGCCGCGGTCTCGTGTTTCGTAAGCACGAACTCCAGACCAGCTTGCCGGAAGCCCTCGATGAGCTCGATGACCTCGCCACCGGGATGGCCGAACACGTACCGGACCCCGGCCGCGTGCAGCCGATCGCCGATGGCGCGCGCGACCGTAGGGCTCATCGGCATAGGATGCCGCCGTTGTGGGAGGGCCGTCATGAAAATCGCTCGTCTTGTGTTCCCGATCGCGCTCCTCGTCGCGAGCTGCGCTCCGCAGGCCGCGGCGCCCACTCCGACGCCGGCGACCTCATCCGCCCCGACCGTACTGGTGACGGCTTCGCCGGCGCCGACGTCGTTGACACCGAGCGTCCCGGCGGCGGTGGCCGTTGAGATCCCGGTGAAGGGCGCGGTCATGCTCGTCCTCGATCTCACGACTGCGGTATGCAGCTCCCGGCCCACCTGCGTCGCCTCGCTTCCCAAGGTCGCGGCGCTGATCAAGAAGGCGCGGGACGCGAAGGTGCCGGTGATCTATTCGCTGACGCCGACAGCCGGGTCCACGGTGCTCCCAGACGTCGCTCCTCAGGCAGGCGAGCCGAGCGTCACGACGCGGGCTGACAAGTTCTTCAACACGAATCTGGACCAGCTCTTAAAGGATCGCGGGACCACGAACGCGGTGATGGTCGGCACTGCCGCGAACGGGGCGGTCCTGTACACGGCCTTTGGCGCGAATCTCCGCGGTTACACCGTGGTCGTAGCCGAGGATGGGATCGCCGCGGATAACGACTTTGCGCTGCTTCTCTCGAAGTGGCAGCTCTTGAATCAGCCGGGCTTCACGAACCCCGACAACGCGCCGCTCAAAGCGATGGCGGTCACGATCAGCTCGTCGGACAAGATCGCGTTCAAGTAGGAAGCGCTTACGAGTGATGCGTTGAGGTGAGCGGCGCGCCCGGCGAGGTTCGGATGCCGGGGGCAAGCGTTCCGGTCGTTCCGCGGCCTCGGCGCTGGCTCGGCGCGACCGTCGCGGCCGGCGGGGCTGGACTGGCGGTCGCATTCGGGCCGACGACCTGCGGCTGCAGCGGCGCGTCGGTCGATTTGGTGTGCGAGCTCGCGTAGCCGAGCCCGAAGAAGAACACGTTGACGACCGCCGCGACGGCCGTGAGCTTCAGGCTCCATGAGGGAACGGCGCCGGATCGTGGGCGATCCGGCGCCGTCTTAGCGGATGGGAGTCGGGTCGAGTTAACGGCCGGGACGCCCCGGACGATTCGTGTCGACGAATTGCGCGAGCCGCGTGTTGAGATTTGACTTCAGCTGCGTGGCCTGGTCCGCGGTGATCGTTCCGGCCTTCTGCGCGGCGTCGATCTTCGCGGTCGCGTCGCTGACGAGTGCGCCGACGAGGCCGTCGCGGCTCTTGCCGGCCGTCGCGTTCGCGATCTGCGCGAGGGTCTGTCCGGCGCGGATCTTCGTTTGCAAGTCCGCGGTGGTGATGCCGAGGTAGGTCGCAGCGGCGGCAAGCGGATCGCCGGTCACCTTCGAGCCGCCGGGTCCGCGGCCGAAGCCGGGTCCGGGACCGCCGGTCCTGGCGCCGATGCCCTTCTGGTCGACGAGCGTCGCGATGCTCTGCTGCTGCGCGGCGACGAGGGCCTGGATCAGGCCGTCGCGCGTCTTGCCGTGAGCGACGGCGATGTCGGCGAGGCTCTTGTCCGTCCCGAGCTCGGTCCGGAGCTGGGCTTCGGTGATGCCGATGTACGTGGCGGCCGCCGTGAAGACTGAGCCCTTGTCGCCGGGCCCGTTCTCGAGCGACCGTCCGACGGCGTTGTCCCAGAGCTGAGCGACGGCCGCCGGTGCGCTCCCGCCGGGCAGGAACGCGGCCGCAGCGAAGCCGCCAGACAGACCGAGGCCGATGACCGCGGCGATGAGTAGCGCCTTCGCGGGCTGGATCGCCTTCATCGATGTCTCCTTCGAGGATTCGTTGATCACTAGAGAACGGCGGCCTGCTCGCCGTTGCATGAGAAGCGCCTGAAAGTTCGTTAAGGCCCCTGTTTCTCAGGCCTTTCTTAGCGGTTTCGACCGTAAACTCGGCTTGTGCGTGTCCTCATCGTCGAGGACGAGCCCGCTGTACGGGATGCGGTCGACCGCGCGCTGCGTGGCGCGAGCCACCGCAGGCAATCACGTCCCCGTACTGATGCTGACCGCCCGCGCCGCGGTGAAGGACCGCGTCGAGGGGCTGGACGCCGGAGCCGACGACTACCTGGTCAAGCCGTTCGCGCTCGACGAGCTGCTCGCGCGCATCCGAGCGCTCGGCCGCCGCAACGAGGACGGCGCCAAGACCCGGGGGACCCTGCAGTTCGTCGACATCACGCTCGATCGCGACGCGATGGAGTGCCGCCGCGGCGATCGCCTCATTCCATTGACCCGGACCGAGTACTCGCTCCTCGAGCTGTTCATCGCGAACCCGCGCAAGGTCCTGCCGCGCGACGTCATCTTCGATCGGGTCTGGGGATACGACTTCGGACCGGACTCCAACTCGCTCGACGTCTATGTCGGATACCTGCGCCGCAAGCTCGAGCAGAGCGGCGAGTCGCGCGTCATTCAGACAGTGCGCGGGGTCGGCTACGTCATGAAAGAACCGTGAGCTTCCGCCTTCGGATCGCGCTCCTCACAGCCGCGGCAGTCGCGGTCGCCGCGATCGGCGCGTCGGTCGCGATGTACGTCGTCGTCCAGGACCAGCTCCTCAAACAGGTGGACGACACGCTGTCCAAGACCGCACTCGTCGGCGGCCCCGGGCGCGGCGGCCCGTTCGGCGATCGTGGGCCACAGCTGGTCACGGGTCGCCAGGACGTCTTCGGCCAGATCGTCGACTCGAGCGGGAACATCGTCCAGGCTGACCTCGGCGTCGCGGTCCCGTCCCTCGTCACGCAGGACGTCAAGGATGTCGCCGCCGGCAAGCGTGATGGCTTCCTGGCCACCGCGATCTCGCAGGACTACCGCGTTCGGGTGCTGGTACGGCCGATCGCGAACGGCCGCGCGCTCGAGGTGGCCAAGTCGCTCGAGGACATCGACGGCGCGCTCACGCAGACACGCGTCACGCTCGCCGAGTTTGCGCTGGGAGCGATCCTGCTCGCCGCCATCCTTGGCCTTCTCATCGCGCGCACCGCGCTCGCGCCGGTCAAGCTGCTTACTAAGACCGTCGAGGAGGTCACGCGGACGCGCGATCTCTCGCGCCGCGTCGCGGCGAGCGGTCGCGACGAGCTGAGCCGGCTTGGGACGAGCTTCGACGCGATGCTCGGCCAGCTCGAGACGTCGCTGCGCTCGCAGCGGCAGCTCGTCTCCGATGCCGGTCACGAGCTCCGAACCCCGCTCACCAGCCTGCGAACGAATCTCGAGCTCCTCGAACGTGGACAGCCGAGCGATCCAGTTGAGCGGCAGCAGCTGCTGGGCGATCTCGTGCGCCAGATGGAGCGCCTGACGGCGCTTGTCGGCGATCTCATCGAGGTGGCCCGCGACGAAGAAGCGCCCATGCCCTTTGAGGAGCTCAGGTTGGACGAGGTCGTCCACGAGGTCGTCGACGACGTCAGCTTCCGCTATCCGAAGGTGCACTTCGTCGTGACGGCCGCGCCCTCCACGGTCCGCGGCGTGAAGGTTCGCGTCGCGCGTGCCATCACCAACCTCCTGGACAATGCCGCGAAGTACAGCCCGACGGGCGCGCTCGTGGAGATCGCGGTCGCGAACGGCGAGGTCACCGTCCGCGATCACGGACCCGGCGTCGCGGCGGAAGACGCGTCGCGCGTGTTCGATCGTTTCTGGAGATCCAATGACGTGCGTCAGACACCCGGATCCGGGCTCGGTCTGGCGATCGTGAAGGATGTCGCCGAGTCGCACGGTGGCAGCGTCACGCTCGAGCGGCCCAGCGATGGCGGCGCGCGGTTCCGGCTGCGCCTCGGAGGCATCTAGCACTAGGCTCGATGGGGATGACGCTCCCCCGCGGTGCCGACCTGCTCCACGAGCCGCGGCTCAACAAATCCACCGCCTTCACCGAAGCCGAGCGCGAAAAGCTCGGCCTGCTCGGGCTACTGCCCGAAGGCATCGATGACGAGGACACCCAGGTCCGCCGCGCGCTCGCCCAGCTCGAGGCGAAGATCACCGATCTCGAGCGATAC
>VBGS01000205.1 GCA_005889445.1 Chloroflexota bacterium | reverse complement strand
CCTCGCGGCGCTCGGCAATGACGAGTCCGCGCGAGCGCGCGAGATCGAGCGCGTTCACGAGGTTGACACGCTGCTCGCTGAATGTCTCGAGAAGTCCCTTGACGGCCGCCGCGCGCAGCGCCTCGGGGTCGAGACCCAGCACCGCCCCTGCGTACGAGAGCTCGAGCTGCGCTGGTCGATCGTCCAGAAGCTGCGCGGCCAGCGACCCGAGCCGCTCGGCCAGGCGCACCCACGCCATCCCGCCGGCCTCTTCCGCTGGAGGGCGCGGGGCGTTCACCGCGAACCGCGCGGGCTTGCCATCGAGCACGTCGAGGATCTGCTCGACGACGTCGACGGCCACGTTCGTCTGCGCCTCCGTCGTCGATCCGGCGATATGGGGCGTCAGAACGGTGCGTGGTGCTCGGCGGATCGCCGCGTCCGCCGGCAGCGGCTCCTGCGCGAAGACGTCGAGCGCGGCCCCGGCGATCGTCCCGCGCTCGAGCGCGGATGCGAGCGCGTCGGTGTCGACCACCTCGCCGCGAGACGCGTTCACCACGATCGCGGAGCGCTTCATCTTCGCCAGGGACTCTTCGTTGATCAGGCCGCGGGTCTTGTCGGTGAGCGGGACGTGCAGCGAGATAACGTCCGCGGTGCGCAGGACCTCATCGAGATCGACGAGACGCGCGCCGGCGGTGCGCGCCGACGCCTCGGTCGCGAAGGGATCGTGCGCCACGACCGTCATGCCGAAGGCTGCCGCGCGCCGCGCCACCTCGCTGCCGACACGGCCGATGCCGACGAGCCCGAGGACCTTCGAGCGCAGCTCGTTGCCGATGAACTTCGAGCGCGTCCACTCCCCGGCACGGACGCTGCGGTCGGCGTCGACGACCCTCCGCATCAGCGAGAGCGTCAGCGCGATCGTGTGCTCCGCCGCGGCGACGATGTTTCCAAGCGGCGCGTTCACCACGTAGACGCCGCGGGCGGTCGCGGCGGGAACGTCGATGTTATCGACCCCGACACCGGCGCGGCCGACGACGACCAGGCGCGTCGCCGCATCGAGGACGGCGCGGGTGACCTTCGTTTCGCTGCGGACGACGAGCGCGTCGACGTCGCCGAGGCGCGCGGCCAGGTCGGCCTCTTTCAGGCCGGTGGTCTGGCGAACCTCGCAGCGGGCGCGGAGCAGCGCGAGACCCTCTTCCGCGAGAGGGTCCGCGACGTGGACGATGTGCTTTCGGCTAGCGACGGGACGCGACCGCGTCGGGCGCGGGACGGGCGGCGGTGCGGGCCGAGGGACGCGACGGCTGCTGGGTGCTCTCCGCGTAGGCCCGAAGCGTCGCGCTGATCGCGACTCCCGGCTCGACCGGCTGGTTCAGATCGCGGAGGGTGAGCTCGAGCGCGCTGAAGAAGGAGACGATGTCCTGCAGCGTCACGAACCCCAGATGCGCCACGCGGACGAGCTGCCCTTCCATCTTGCCCTGGCCGCCGGCGACGATCGTGTCGTGATCGTCGCGCAGGATGCGAATGAGATTGCGAGCATCGACCCGCGCCGGTGGCCGGAACGCCGTGACCGCGGGTGATGCGTAGCGCTCGTCGGCGAAGAGCTGCAGGTTGACCGCCTGGAGCCCGCGCCGCGTCGCGCGCGCGAGGTCGCGATGGCGACGGATGATCGCCTCGAGCCCTTCCTCGGCCATCAGACGGAGCGCTTCCTGAAGAGCGATGAACACGTTCACCGCCGGCGTCGCCGGCGTCTGCGCCTTCTCGAGCGCGGCTTTGTAGGTCCCGAGATCGAAATACGCCTTCGGGAGGTTGGATTTCTCGTACGCCTTCCACGCGCGTGGACTCATCGTCACCATCGCGACGCCGGGAGGAGCGCCCCACGCCTTCTGCGACGCGGTGACGCACACGTCGATGCCCCACTCGTCGATCTCGAGCTCGGTGCAGCCGGCCCCCGAGACGCTGTCGACGAGAAGAAGCTTGCCGGAGTCGCGCACGACCGCCGAGATCTCCTTCAGCGGATTCAGCACGCCGGTCGAGGTCTCGTTGTGCGTGATGAGGACGGCCTTCGCCCCCTCCTTGCCCTTTTCCTTTGCGAGCTCGTCGCGAACCAGGTCGGGCTCGACGGCGCGCCCGTACGGGACGTCGATGCGCCGCGCGTCGACGCCGTACGCCTTCGCGATCGCCGCGAACCGCTCCCCGAAAGCGCCGCAGCTGAACGCCAGCACTTTGTCTCCCGAGCTCAGCGTGTTGGCGATCGCCGCCTCCATCGCGCCGGAGCCGGACGCGGTGAGGGTGAGCACGTCGTGCTCGGTTCGCAGGAAGTCCTGAAGCGCCCGCGTCAGCGCGGCGAGCAGGGCCGCGAATTCGGGCCCGCGGTGGTTGATCAGCGGCCGTGCCGACGCGGCAAGCACCGCTTGAGGAACGAATGTTGGACCGGGAATGCGGAGGTTCTGCGGACGGTACATTGAGCGCCCTCCCGTGAGTCATGATGCCAGTCCGAAGCTGGCCCCGTCCATTCTTTCGGCCGATTTCGCTCATTTGGCCGACGCCGTCCAAGCCGCGGAGCGCGCGGGCGCCGACTGGATCCACGTCGACGTGATGGACGGGCACTTCGTCCCGAACCTCACCTTCGGGCCGAAGATGGTCGCCGACCTCAAAAAGGCGACGCGCCTACCGCTCGACGTCCACCTCATGATCGAGCGGCCCGACCTCTGGGTCGACCGGTACGCGCAGGCCGGAGCCTCCTACCTGACCGTCCACGTCGAGGCGACCCCCGATCCGGCGGCGACGCTCGCTGCGATCCGCAAGCTCGGCGTACGGTGCGGCCTGACCCTGAACCCGGAAACCCCGGTGGAGGCTGTGACCCCGCATCTGGGGTCGGTCGACCTTGCCCTGGTGATGAGCGTCCACCCAGGCTTCGGCGGGCAGGCCTTCATCGAGGGGTCTCTGGAGCGGATCCGGGCGCTGCGGCGTGCCCTCGATGAGCGCCGGAGCGGGGCTGAGCTCGAGGTCGACGGCGGCATCAAGCCCAGCAACGCGAAGGCTGTTGCTGACGCGGGCGCGACCGTCCTGGTCGCCGGGTCGGCGGTGTACGAGGATCCCGGCGGACCGTCGGCCGCACTCGAGAAGCTCCGCAAAGCGCTGCGTTAGCGATCCAGGTCATTCGGCGTCGCCGAGACCGAGCTCGTGAAGGCGCGCGTCGCTGATCCCGAAGTGGTGGGCGACCTCGTGGACGACGGTGTCGCGCACGATCCGCGCCTGATGACGTGGCGACACGCTCATGCGCTCGATGGGGCCGCGGAAGATCAGGATCCGGTCGGGAAGGTAGGGCTCTTGATACCCGCGCTCGGTGAGCGGCACGCCCTCGTACAGCCCGAGGAGGGTTCCCTCGCCGTGGATCTGGTCCGGTCGCGGCTCGTCTTCGATGACGATCGCGAGATTCCGGATGCGCTCTGCGAATTCGGCGGGGAGCTCGGAGAGGGCGTTGCGAACGAGCCGGGCGAAACGCGCCCGTCGCAGGTCGGACACGCCCGCAC
>VBGS01000204.1 GCA_005889445.1 Chloroflexota bacterium | reverse complement strand
GCCGCGGATGAGCTTGATGAACGTGTACGTGATGAAACCGGCGCCGATGCCGTTCGTGATCGAGTAGGTGAACGGCATGACGACGATGGTGAGCAGGGCGGGGAGACCCAGCTCGATGTCGGTGAAGTCGATCTTCGATGCGATACCGGCCATGAGGAAGCCGACGATCACCAGTGCGGGCGCGGTCGCTTCGGGTGGGATCACCGCCACGACCGGCGCGAGGAACATGCAGAGCAGGAACAGGAGGCCCGTGACGACGCTCGCGAGCCCGGTGCGCGCGCCGGCGGAGACGCCGGCAGCCGATTCGATGTACGTCGTGTTGCTCGATGCGCCCATCAGGCCACCGAATGCCGCGCCGATCGAGTCGACCAGAAGGATCTGCCTGATCCCTGGAAGGCGGCCCTGCTTGTCGAGCCAGCCCGCCTGGCCGCTGATGCCCACGACCGTTCCCATCGTGTCGAAGAAGTCGGACAGCATGATGGTGAACACGGCGAGGATCGTCGCGACGAGGCCGATCGTGGTGAACGCGCTGAAGTTGAGTCCACTGAACGCGTTAGAGAGATCCGGTCCCTGCGCCCACGCGGATGGGAGCTGCGCCGTTCCTGGAGCGGTCGACGGAACGTAGCTTCCGACGATCGCGTGGAGCACTCCCGCGACGAGCGTGGTGCCGACGATGCCGAGCAGGAGCGCGGCCCTGGTGCCTCGCGCGAAGAGCGCGAGGGTGATGATCATCCCGATGATGAAGGTCAGCGTCGGACCGGTGTTGAGCTTCGAGAGCGTGACGACGGTGCCGACGCCGCGCGTGACGAATCCTGCGTTGACGAGGCCGATCAAGAGGATGAAGAGACCGATGCCAACGCCGATCGACTGCTTGAGGGCGAGCGGGATCGCGTTGAGGATCGCTTCGCGGAGGCCCGTCAGCACGAGGATCGTGATGACGATGCCTTCCATGAGGATGATCCCCATTGCTGCCTGCCACGGCAGCGGCGGTGTGCCGAGGACGAGCTGGTACGCGACGACTGCGTTGAGGCCAAGGCCCGCGGCCATGGCGAACGGGCGGTTCGCGTAAAGGCCCATCGCGATCGTCAGGACTCCGGCGCAGAGCGCGGTCACCGCGACGGTCTGCGCGAAACCGGGTCCGAGATTCTTGTTCTGAAGATCCGGAACGCCGACGTAGTTCAGGATGATGGGGTTGAGCGCGATGATGTAGGCCATCACGAAGAACGTCGTGACGCCGCCGATGACTTCCGTGCTGACAGTGGTCGCGTTCGCGCGAAGCTTGAACACTCTTTCGAGCAGATCCGGCGCCCCTTGCCGGCTCACTGCGCGTGCCGCCATGCAGTCCCTCCTCCGCCACGCTCACACCGAAACGCCAGAGTCAGGGCGCCATGTGCTGGAAGCGAGCGTCCTCCCCCGAGCCGCGGGCAGCATACGCGCGGTGAGCTTCCGCGGACAACCCTTTTCTGTAACGCGAGCGGCCGAGGGGTACGCTGCGACGATCAAACGCATGGAGGGGAGCGCAATGACCGCTAAGACCGTGGTTCACCTCGAGTTGCCCGCCAAAGACGGCAACCGCGCGCGGAAGTTCTACAGCACGCTGCTCGGCTGGAAGTTCAAGGACTCCGGGACGCCGGGGATGGACTACTTCATGACGGACGGCGCTGAGCCCGTCGTCGCCGTGTGGACCCAGCCCGACAAGCAGGGCCCAATCGTGTACTTCGACACCGACGACATCGCCTCGGCGATCCGCAAGACCCGCGAGCTGGGCGGGAAGGCCGACGAGAAGATGCCTGTCCCGGGCCAGGGATGGTTCTCGGCATGCACCGACACCGAGGGCAACAGCTTCTCGCTCTGGGAAGCCGACAACGCCGCGCCGATGTACGAGCCGCAGGGTGCGGAGGCTGTCGCGCGGAACTAGCGATCCTGTTCGGAAACGCA
>VBGS01000203.1 GCA_005889445.1 Chloroflexota bacterium | reverse complement strand
TCTCTCTTCATGAGCTTCGATAAGGACGTACTCGCGCTGTACACGCGGGGCAACGACACCGGGGGACGGTGCATCGCGACGACGATGTCATTCGCCTCGAGCGGGGACACGGTCACAGGTGCCTTTGACTGGCAGACCGGGACGTGCGGAGCCCCGATCAGCGCGCACTACCCGTTCGTTCTGGCGGCCGTTTCGCGCACGGCGGCGGACGGTTCGAGCTGGGTCACCGCGACGCGCAACATCTGCGCGTTCGTCGGCACGCAGGATACGAACGCCTGCGTCTCGCTGAGCGGCGCGACCTCGTCACCGTCACCTTCACCGTCGCCAACGGCGGCGAGCGCGACACCCGCCGCGAGCGCGAGCTCAACACCGTCGCCGACGGCTTCACGAACCGTCACTCCGACAGCGACCTCGTCAGCGACCGCAACCGCGAGCCCCGTCCCCGCGAGCCCGAGCAGCGCGCCAAGCTCGCGCTCTCCAGTCGCCGCGGCGAGCCCGACGCCCCCGCCCGCGGACAGCCCAAGTGCCCCAGACGTCATCGTCGCCGGCGTACTGATCGCCCTGGGACTCCTTCTCGGGATCGCGATCATGTCGGCCGCCCGACGCCCGCGAACTCCCCCGAGCGGTTTCCGCCGCCGCTAAGCCAGGACGCCCGCGAACCGCCGGACGAGCTCGAGGTACTCGTCCGAGAGGCGGCGGACCTCGCGCACAGCGTCGGCCATCGTCGCCGTCTCGATGTGTCCGGAGCGCTGCACCGGCAACACCCCTGACCGACCGGCCTCGACGAGGTCCGCCGCGGCGTTTCCGAACCGTGTGGCGCGAAGGCGATCGATCGCCGTCGGGGATCCACCCCGCTGGAGATGCCCCAGCACGACCTGACGGGCCTCGATCCCGGTGCGCTGCTCGATGAGGCGCGCGAGCACCGTTCCGATGGCGCGCTGATCGAGACGGACGTGCCCGAAGGCATCGTGGTCGAGCGCGGTCAGCGCCTCGAGTCCTTCGATCTGGACGGCCTCCGACACGACGACGAGGATGTCCGGATCGCCGCTCGCGCGACGGCGTTTCATCGTGCGAACGATGTCCTCGCTCGTCACCGGGATCTCGGGAACCAGGATGAGATCCGCGCCGCCGGCGAGACCACCGAACGCGGCGACCCATCCGGTATCGCGACCCATGGCCTCGACGACGACGACCCGGTGATGCGCGCTGGCGGTCGTGCGCAGCCGATCGAGGGCGTCCGCGACGACGGTGATCGCGGTGTCGAAGCCGATGCAGAACTCGGTCTCGGAGAGGTCGTTGTCGACGGTCTTGGGGACGCCGACGACGCGAATCCCCTGCTCGTGGAGCCACTGCGCGACGCTGAGCGTGTCGTTCCCGCCGATCGTGACGAGCGCGTCGAAGCCCGACCGGCGGATGCTCGCGAGGACGGCCCGGCGCGAGGTCTCGTCCTTCCGCGGATCGGTCCGTGACGTGCCGAGCATCGTGCCGCCGTCGCCGAGGATGTGCCCGACCTCTCTCGGCGTGAGGAGACGAGGCTGCTGTTCGCCGAGGAGGCCGGCGTACCCGTCCGTGATGCCCAGGACTTCATGGCCGAGCGCGTTCGCACGCAGCACGACCGCGCGGATCGCAGCGTTGAGGCCCGGCGCGTCGCCTCCGCCGGTGAGGACACCGATCCGCATGCTCTCGCCCAGAGGCTATCTCCCGCTAACCGCGCGTGCTCCGTTTCTGTCGCTCGAGCGCCTTGTCGAGCTGCTCGGGGGTGACCGCGCGCATGAGCGCCAGGACCTCGCCCAACCGGCGCGACCTGCCATCGGCCTCCAGGGTGTGCTGCATCGCGAGGGCTTCAGCCAGCTGATCGTGCGTGAGGATGCCCTCCTGGATCAGGTACTGCCCCAGGCTCTCGACTGCGGGCGGGTCGCCGAGCAGCCCGCGAAGCGTATTGATGAGGTCGATCGGGCCGAACGGCTTGACCAGATAGTGCGACGCGCCGGCGGCCATGCCCTCCCGGCGGTCGGCTGGGCTGTCGCGCGCCGTCAGCATGATGATCGGGATCTCTTTCGTCGCCGGGTCGGCCTTCAGCTCGCGACACACATCGAAGCCGGTCGGGCCCGCGCCTTCGGACAAATTCACGTCGAGCAACATCGCCTGCGGGCGGTCGCGGCGCGCGGTGTCGAGGGCTTCGTCCGCCGTGGCGGCCTCGGCGATCGTCCAGCCCTGCGTGGACAATGTGATCCGGACCATGTCACGGATAAAGCGGTGGTCGTCGGCGATCAGGATGTCAGTCAATCATTCCCCGAGACCGACAAGGCTACCGGCGGCTCGCCGTGCTTTACAGCCCTCGTCGCGCCAACATAGACTCGTTCGCAACAACTTCATACGCGTTGCCGGCCAGAGGTGCGGCCACAAGCAGTAGCCCCGCGGAGGAACGAGCTTCCGCCAGATGCGGTGCGAACGGTGTGGTCGCCGAAGTCTCAAGGTCCGACTCGGGACCGCGAGGCTGGTCTGTCCACCGGAAGGGGACGGACTGTCGCGACGGGGGAGACCCCGTCACGAAGCGCTGCCGTGTGACCTTGCTTGCGAGAGCTCGGTGGCACGTCGCGCACCGGGCTTTTCATTTTTCTGAAGAGCCCGGTGGTCGCCTCGCGCGTGACGAGGGAGAGACCGTGCCGGTCGATCGTTTCGCGATCATCGACTCGACGCTCCGCGAAGGCGAGCAGTTCTCGAACGCGCATTTCACGACCGAGAACAAGATCGCCATCGCCAAGCTGCTCGACGAGTTCGGGGTCGAGTACATCGAGCTGACCTCTCCGGTCGCGTCGCCGCAGTCGTTCGAGGACTGTCGCACGATCGCCGCGCTCCCGCTCAAGGCCAAAGTGCTGACGCACGTCCGCTGTCACATGGACGACGCGAAGATCGCGGTCCAGACGTGCGTCGACGGGATCGACATCCTCTTCGGGACGTCTTCGCTGCTCCGCGAGTTCAGTCACGGCAAGAGCGTGGACCAGATCATCGCCGACGCCGGAGAGGTGATCGCGTTCATCCGGGATCACGGCAAGGAGGTCCGCTTCTCGAGCGAGGACAGCTTCCGGTCGACGGAGGGGGATCTGCTGAGGGTGTACACGGCCGTCGATCGCATGGGCGTCAATCGGGTGGGCGTCGCGGACACCGTTGGCATCGCAACGCCGCGGCAGTGCTACGCGCTCGCGGTCGAGCTTCGCCATCACGTCTCCTGCGACATCGAGTTCCACGGCCACAACGACACCGGCTGCGCCATCGCCAACAGCTACTCGATCCTCGAGGGCGGCGCGACCCATATCGACACGAGCGTGCTCGGGATCGGTGAGCGCAACGGGATCACGCCGCTAGGGGGCTTCGTCGCCCGGATGTACGCCGACGATCCGGCCGCCATCCGGAGCAAGTACGACCTGCGGAGGCTCCGCGATCTCGACGAGA
>VBGS01000045.1:32081-42699 GCA_005889445.1 Chloroflexota bacterium | reverse complement strand
CTCAACGCCGACATCATCAACAACGGCGTCGCGAAAGGTGATACCGACTACATCTGGCGCACCGGGGCCGTGATGCTCGGAGTCGCTCTCCTCCTGGGCGTCCTGGCGGTCGTCGCCGTCTACTTCGCCTCACAGGTCTCGATGGGGGTCGGCCGAGACCTGCGGAGTGCCGTCTTCGCGCGGGTGCAGAGCTTCTCGGCGCGCGAGATGAACCGTTTTGGCACGGCCTCGCTGATCACTCGGAACACCAACGATGTCCAGCAGGTGCAGCTCTTCCTTCAGATCGCGCTCACCATCCTCGTCAGCGCGCCGATCACCGCAGTCGGCGGCGTCATCATGGCCGTGCGCGAGGACGTCACGCTGTCATGGCTGCTTGTCGTGATCGTTCCGCTCATGGCGGCCGTCATCGGGATCCTCTTGCTGAGGGCCGTCCCGCTCTTCCGGCAGGTGCAGATCAGGATCGATCGGATCACGCAGGTGATGCGCGAGCAGATCACCGGTGTCCGGGTGGTGCGGGCGTTCATCCGAAGCGGTTCGGAGCGGGCGCGGTTTGAGGCGGCGAACGCCGACCTCACCGCGACGTCCCTTCGCGTCAACCGGATCTTCGCCATCGCGTTTCCAGCGCTTCTCGCGATCATGAATCTCTCGACCGTCGCCATCCTCTGGTTCGGCGCGAGTCTGGTCGACCGTGGAGACATGCCGATCGGCAACCTGACGGCGTTCCTGCAGTACATCATGCAGATCCTCTTCGCAGTGATGACCGCGGTGTTCATGATCATCCTCGTACCGCGCGCTGAGGCCAGCGCGCAGCGAATCGTCGAGGTGCTCGACACGACCTCGTCCATCGTCGAGCCCATCCGCCCGATCGTCGTGGAACGGCCCACGGGGCTGATTTCCTTCGATGACGTCACGTTCGCGTACCCACACGGGGAGCGTCCGGTGCTCCACAACATCTCGTTCGAGGCTCGCCCCGGCCGCACCACCGCGGTCATCGGGGGGACAGGGTCGGGCAAGAGCACCGTCGTGAATCTCATCACACGCAGCTTCGACGTCAGCTCCGGCGCGGTCCGCGCGGACGGTATCGACGTGCGCGATCTGGCGCTCGATGACCTGTGGGCTCGCATCGGCCTCGTACCGCAGACCGCGTATCTCTTCAAAGGCACCGTCGCGCAGAACCTGCGCTTCGGCAACGAAGGCGCGACTGACGCCGAGCTCTGGCACGCGCTGGAGGTGGCGCAGGCGCGCGACTTCGTCGCGGAGATGCAAGGCCAGCTCGAGGCGCCGATCGACCAGGGCGGCACGAACGTATCGGGCGGACAGCGGCAGCGACTCGCGATCGCCCGCGCGATCGTCAAAGAGCCGGCGATCTACCTGTTCGACGATTGCTTCTCCGCGCTTGACGCCGGGACGGACGCCAGGCTGCGGCGAGCGCTGAGGAGCGAGACCAAGAGCGCGACCGTGCTCATCGTCGCGCAGCGCGTGAGCACGATCCTGCAGGCGGATCAGATCGTCGTGCTCGACGAGGGACGTGTGGTCGGCACCGGCACGCACGGCGAGCTCATGCGGACGAGCGCGGAGTACCGCGAGATCGTCGAATCGCAGCTCGGGGCGGCGGCGTGATGATGATGGGACGCCCGCAGGGCCGCGGACCGGCCGGGGGCCCTGCGGCCGGCCAGCGCGGTGGCCCCTTCATGGGCCTCAGCATGCCGGTGGAGCGCTCCAAGGACTTTCGTGGCACGCTGCGCAAGCTTCTTCGGCGGCTTCGTCCGGAGTGGCTGACGATCGCGGTCGTCCTCGCGCTCGGGTCGCTCAGCGTCGCCTTTGCGGTGATCGGACCGAAGATCACCGGGAACGCGATGAACGTCATCTTCGACGGCGTCATCGGAAAATCGCTGCCGGCCGGTCTCTCCAAGCCCCAGCTCATCGAGCTCCTCCGCGCCCGCGGTCAGGGGCAGCTCGCGGACATGCTCACGGGCACGAACGCGATACCCGGCGTCGGGGTCGATTTCACGGCCCTCGCGCAGGTTCTCGCCGTCGCCGTGCTCGTCTACGTCCTCGCGTCGCTGCTCTCCTGGGCGCAGGCCTACCTCATGGCCGGCGTCGCCCAGCGGACCGTGTATGGCCTGCGGCGCGAGGTCGAGGAAAAGCTCGCGCGCTTGCCGCTCCGGTACTTCGACAGCCACGCGCACGGGGACCTGCTCAGCCGGGTCACGAACGACGTCGACAACATCGCCACCACGCTCCAGCAAGGGCTCTCACAGCTCCTCACCTCGGCCCTCACGGTGATCGGCGTGCTCGGGATGATGCTCTGGATCAGTCCGCTCCTCGCGGTCATCTCGCTCCTGGTGATCCCCCTGACGCTTGTCGTCACGATCGTGATCGCCGGGCGATCGCAGAAACAGTTCGTCGCCCAGTGGGCGGAGACCGGCGCGCTCAACGGACACGTCGAGCAGATGCACAGCGGGCACGCGCTCGTCCAGGTCTTCGGACGTCGCCAGAGCGCGATCCAGCAGTTCGACGAACAGAACGAACGGCTCTATCGCGCGAGCTTCCGCGCGCAGTTCCTCTCGGGGATCATCCAGCCGGCGATGCAGTTTCTCTCGAACCTCAACTACGTGGGCGTCGCCGTGATCGGAGGATTTCGCCGCGCAGGCGAACCTCTTGCAGTCCGGCCTCGCATCGGCCGAGCGCGTCTTCGAATTCCTGGCGGCCGCCGAGGAGACGCCGGACCGCCAGCTCGCGGTCGTGCCGCCGGCGACGGTCGGCCACGTCGAGTTCGAGCGGGTCTCGTTCCGCTATCTGCCGGACCGGCCGCTCATCGAGGACTTCTCATTGGACGTGCGGCCTGGTGAGACCGTCGCGATCGTCGGACCGACCGGGGCCGGCAAGACGACGATCGTGAATCTGCTCATGCGCTTCTACGACATCGACGATGGTTCGATCCGTCTCGATGGGATAGACACGCGCGACCTGCCGAGAGACACCGTCCGTCGTGCGTTCGGGATGGTGCTTCAGGACAGCTGGCTGTTCACCGGCACGATCCGCGACAACATCGCGTACGGGAAAGAAGGCGCGAGCATGGCGGAGATCGTCGCCGCGGCGATCGCCGCGCACGTCGACCCGTTCGTCCGGACCCTTCCCGACGGGTATGACACGAGGCTCGAAGAGGATGCGTCGAACATCTCGGCGGGCCAGCGGCAGCTCATCACGATCGCGCGCGCATTCCTCGCGGATCCGAGCATCCTCATCCTCGACGAGGCGACCAGCAACGTCGACACGCGCACCGAGGTGCTCATCCAACAGGCCATGGCGCGCCTGCGGCATGGACGCACGAGCTTCGTCATCGCGCATCGCCTTTCGACGATTCGCAACGCCGACGAGATCGTCGTCATGGACAACGGTCGGATCGTCGAGCAGGGCGGCCACGAGACCCTTCTGGCGCGACGGGGCTTCTATCGCGACCTCTACGAGAGCCAATTTGCCGAGTCCGTGGGCGCGGAAGCCGTCGCCTGACGGGTTAGCCGCGCCCGACCCGCCGCCGGATCACGCTGTCCATCTCGCGCGTCGCCTCACGTTCCTTGATCACCTGACGTTTGTCGTAGCGCTTGCGGCCACGCGCCACCCCGAGCTCGACCTTCGCCCGCCCGTTCTTCGTGTACATCCTCAGCGGAACGAGGGTGTATCCCTTCTGCGCGATCGTCCCAACGAGCTGGCCGATCTCGTCGCGGTGAAGGAGGAGCTTTCGCGGCCGCAGCGGATCGTGGTTGTCGTACGGCGAGTTCGGCCACGGCGCGATGTGGACGTTCCGGAGGTAGACCTCACCGTTCTCCACGCGCGCGTAGCCGTCGCGCAGGTTCGCGCGTCCCGCGCGCAGCGACTTGATCTCCGTCCCGCGGAGTGCGATGCCCGCCTCGACACGTCTCTCGATCTCGTAATCGAAGCGCGCGCGGCGGTTGTCGGCGAGCTGGACTTCTCGCTCGACCGCGGGCTCGGCGGGTCGCTCCTGGATGCGTTTGGGCACGGCGCAAAGACTAGGCGGCGGAGAAAAGCAAGAGCGGCGGCATCTCTGCCGCCGCTCCTGTCCTGCTTTCGCAGATTGCCGGGGTCACCAAAGACCCTGGGCGTTAGTGCGCGTTCACCTCAGTTCGATGCATTCGAAAGGCTGAAGTGAGCTCCCTTGGGTCTTTGGATTCCCACTGGCATCGCCCACTCCACATCACCTCCTTTCTTTCGCATTCGATGCTCACACGCGTCGCCCGCCCCGTCAACGTGACCGACGTCGCAGTTAGAAGTCATCGGGAAATCGCCGGCAAGCGGGCGAAAGAACGTGAGCGAGCCGGATTCACTGCTCATTGCGCAGGGGCTTGCCCCTGCGACCCCTCACTCTCCCGGCCCGACCGTTCGCGCTAACTGAGCGGTGTAATCAGGGCAGGTAGATCATCGGGTTTACCGCGCGGCCGTTCGCGATGGTCATGAAATGCAGGTGCGGGCCGGTCGTGAAGCCGGTCATCCCGACGTAGCCGAGGATCTGCCCGGCCGAGACGGTCTGCCCCACCTGCACGATCGGCCAGCGCCGGTCGTCCATGTGCGCGTACAGCGTCGAGAGGTTGAAGCCGTGCGCGACGATCACGATGACCGCCGTGTCGCCGTACGCGATGTAGGGGCGACCGACAGTGACGACCTTGCCGGCGGACGCGGCGCGAATCGGCGTGTACATCGGCGCCGCGATGTCGATGCCGTTGTGGAAGCCGCCCCAGCGCGGGCCGAACGGTGAGGTGAGCGGCCCTGAGAGCGGCCACATCGCGAGCTTCGCGCCGGTGAACGCGCCAAGCCCGCTGTTGCCGGCCGCCTGCGCCGCCAGAAACTCGTACCTGGCCGAGGCCTGGTCAAGCTGGTTCTGAAGGTCCGCGGTCTGTCCCTTTGACTGGGCCGCCTGGCCCTGCGCCGAGTTGCGGTTCTGTGCCGCGTCGGCGCGGACCCCGGCCTGCTGGTCGATCGCGGCGTTCGCATCGGCGACGAGCTTGTCATAGCGGTCCTTCTGGACCGTGAGGATCTTGCGGGTGCTTGTGACCTGATCCTGGAGACCCAGAATCTCGCGCTCCTTCGTCGCCGCGTCGTTCTGCTTGAGCTGCGTATCCGCGCGAAGGGCGCGGATGTCGTTCGCCAGCTGCACGTCCTGGCGGTTGATGAAGATCATCGCCTGGAGGCGGTTCGCGAACTCGGTGAGCGACACGGATGAAAGCAGCATCTCGAGCGGGCTGACCATCGCCTGCCGGTAGGTCGTGCGCAGATGGCGCGCGTAGAGGTCCTCGCGGGTCGCGAGCTGCTTGGCTTCCTCGTTCGCCTGCGCGTTCAGCGAGTCCGCGAGCGCGCGCGTCTCATCCAGCTGGAACGAGACCAGCGCGAGCTGCTCCTCTGCGATCTGGATCTCGTAGAAGAGCTGATCCGCCTCGCTCTGCGCGGCGTCGGCCTTGGTGGCGAGGTCCGAGATCTTGGAGTTGGTGTCGTTGACCACTGCCTGGTACTGGGACGCCGCGGTCTGGTAGCGCTGGGTGTTGGCGCGCGCGAGCTGGACCGCCCGCTCGAGGTCTTGCTTACGCTTCAGCGCCTCGGTGAGCGGGTCGTCGGCCAGCACCGGTTGACCGAGGCCGGCGAGGAACGCGGCCGCCACGAACGCGACCGTGGTCGCGGCCGCGAGGCGCTTCCTCCATACCCCACCTCCCCGTGTGGTGCGGGGAGTTCCCATGTGGGGCGAATCGTCCCATTCGCGTCGGGTCTGGGTCAAGACGGTTCTCGTCTCACTTCGCCAGATGAGCCCGCACCGACAGCATCGCCCCGGCGCCTCCAACCAGCAGCGCCAGGCCGAATACGCTCGCCGCGAGCTGCCAGAGGAACGCCGATTCGAGCGAAAGCGGCACGATCTCGAGGAATGCGACGAGGGAGCTCGTCACCGGGCCGGCCGCGATCACCACGACCGTGAGGGCCGCGACCGCTCCCAGCGTCCCGACGAGCATTCCCTCGAGCACGAACGGCCAGCGCACGAACCAGTCGGTCGCGCCGACGAGCTTCATGATCTCGATCTCGTCGCGGCGCGCGTGCACGGCGATACGGATCGTGTTGACGATGACGAAGAGCGCCACGATGAGCATCATCGACAGGACCGCGACCCCGCCGAACGAGAGCACCCGCGTGACCGTCAGGAGCTTGTCTACGACCGACGGGTTGTCGACGACCTCATGCACCACACCGCCGCCGACCTCGGCGCGAAGGTTCGCGCTCACCCGGGCGGCATCCTGCGCGTGCGCGAGCTTGATCTCGAGCGAGGCGGGGAGCGGGTTGCTGGAGATGTCCACGATCTGGATGTCCTTGCGCGTCGCGGCGATATCGGTGAGGCGCTGCATCGCCTGCTCTTTGGTCACGAAGTCGACGCGCGACACGGCCGGGTCGGTTTCGATGCGCGCCTTCAGCGCGAGGATGTCCGACACCCGCGCGTCATCCTCGAGAAAGAGCGCGAGCTCGACCTTCGACTCGAGGACGCCGACCGCCGCCTGCAGCCCGCGATCGGTCGCGAGCATGAAGGCGAAGAGCAGCAGCATCAGACCGACGGTGAACGTCGAAGCCAGGCTCATCACTGGATTGCGCCAGAAGCCCTGCCAGGCCGCGAGCAGCACGTAGTTCAGCCTCGTCATGCGGCGTACAGGCCCTGACGCTCGTCGCGGACGACCGTGCCGTGGTCGAGGTGCACGACGCGGCGGCGAAGCGCGTTGACGATCTCAGCGTTGTGGGTCGCCATCACCATCGTCGTGCCGAGCTCGTTCACACGCACGAGGAGCTTGATGATCTCCCAGCTCGTCACCGGGTCGAGGTTTCCGGTCGGCTCGTCGGCGATGAGGATCTTGGGGCGGCTCACGAGCGCGCGCGCGATCGCGGTGCGCTGCTGCTCGCCGCCGGAAAGCTGGTCGGGGAAGTGGTCGCGCCGCGGCGCCAGACCGACGAGCGTGAGCGCGCGGTCCGTCTCTTCGCGCGCCTCCTCATCCGAGTGACCGGTGACGAGGAGCGCGAAGGCCACGTTCTCGGCGACGGTCCTGCGCGGCAGCAGCTTGAAGTCCTGGAACACGACGCCGACGCGACGGCGGAGGCGCGGCACCTGCGAGCGGCGCATGCGCACGATGTCTTGCCCGTCGACGAAGACGTGTCCCGTCGTGGGCAGCTCTTCGCGTATCAGCAGCCGGATGATGGTCGACTTCCCCGCCCCGGACGACCCGACAAGGAAGACGAAATCGCCGTCGCCGATGTCCAGATCGACGTCGCGTAATGCCTCGGTTCCGTTGGGATAGCGCTTGCTGACGTCGTCCAGCGTGATCAGCCCAAGCCCTCCCTGAGCGCCCGACGGCAGAGCCGCTGGTTGCTCGTTCGTGTCTTCGCCCGAACCATATGCGGGCGGTAGCGCCCAAGACAACGGGTTTGGGCCGGAAATTGGTACTGGGAAGTGTCAAACGTACGCCCGGGGGACAGTCTTTCTTGCGCAGGGGCTGGCCCCCGCACCCCCTCACTCTCTCCGGCGAGAGCTGCTACGCGGGCGCTACCGCTTGAGGTCCAGCTCCGTCTGGGCCGGTCGAGTCGGTGTGAAGGTCGCGATCGACACGATCTTCGCGTCACCCACGGCCATGACCTTGACGCCCATGGTGGCCCGTCCGAGCACGCGGACCTGCTCGAGCGGGGTGCGGATCACGACGCCGTCGCTGCTGATGAGCAGGATCTCCTGCGTCCCTTCGTCGACCATCTGCATCGCCGCGACGTTGCCGGTCTTCGGTCCAAGCGCCGCCAGGATGACGCCCTGTCCGCCGCGACCCTGCGTTGGGAACTCGTCGACCGCGGTGCGCTTGCCGAATCCGTTCTCAGTCACCGACAGGACCTGCATCCGGGGGCGCGCGATCCCCATACCGATGACCTCGTCCCCCTTGCCGAGCCGGATGCCGGTGACACCCTGCGTCTGGCGGCCCATCGGCCGGGCGTCCGTCGCCTTGAACGTGATCGCCTTGCCCTTGCGCGTCGCCAGGACGATGCGGTCCTGGGCGCTACAGGGCGCGACCCATGCGAGCTCATCGCCCTTGCGGAGAGCGATCGCGATGAGGCCGGCACGGCGCACGTTCGTGTACTCCGCAAGAGGCGTCTTCTTCACGAAGCCCTTGCGCGTGGCCATGACGAGATGCTCGGCCGTGCTGCCGTCGCGAATTGCGACGAGAGCCGAGACGCGTTCGCCGGCCTGCATCGCCTCGAGGATGTTCTGGATCGGCGTTCCCTTCGCGGTGCGACTCGCGTCCGGCAGCTCGAACGCTTTCAGCGCGAACACCCGGCCGCGGTCGGTGAAGACGTAGAGGCGGTCGTGCGCCCGCGCGACGACGAGGTGGTCTACGTCGTCCTCATCGCGTGTCGCCATGCCGATCACGCCGCGACCGCCGCGGTGCTGCGCCTTGTAGGTCGACAGCGGAATGCGCTTCACGTAGTTGCGGCTCGACAGGCTGATCACGACGTCCTCGTCTGCGACGAGCTCCTCGGCGGAGAGCTGGCGTGGCGTGTCGTCGACCACCTCCGTCCGCCGATCGTCGCCGTACTTCTGCGCGAGGTCGTCGAGGTCCTGCTTGATGAGGGCGAGGATCCGCCTCGGGCTCGCGAGGATCGACTCGAGCTCGGAGATCAGCGCGATCGTCTCGCGGTATTCGTCGTCGAGCTTCTGCCGCTCGAGACTCGACAGGCGCCGCAGCTGCATCTCCAGGATCGCCTTCGCCTGGGCCTCGGAGAGCCCGAAGCCCTCGCGCATCTTCGTCACCAGGATCGGCTCCTGACCCTTATGCGCGCGGATCATCTTGATGATCTCGTCGATGTGGTCGTGCGCGATCTTGAGCCCTTCGAGGATGTGTGCGCGCTCCCTGGCTCTGCCAAGGTCGTGTTCGCTGCGGCGGCGGATGACCACGCGGCGGTGGTCGATGTGGTGCTGGAGGATCTCCTTGAGCGAGAGCGTGCGCGGGTGCTGATCGACGAGGGCCAGCATGTTCAGGTTGAACGCCGATTGCATCGCGGTGTGCTTGTACAGGTTGTTCAGCACGAGCGTCGGGTCGTCGTCGCGCTTGATCTCGATGACGATGCGCATGCCCTCGCGGTCGCTCTCGTCGCGGATGTCGGAGATGCCCGCGAGGCGCTTGTTCTGGACCAGCTCGGCGATCTTCTCGATGAGCGCCGCCTTATTCACCTGATACGGGAGCTCGGTGACGATGATCGCGTCGCGGTTGCCGCGAAACTGCTCGTTGTGCGCCTTTGCGCGCGCGATGACCCGGCCGCGGCCCTGCGCGTACGCTCTGCGAATCGCGTCGACGCGCTCGGGGGCGCCGGTCTCGACGTTGCGCTGCTCGTCGAACCGGTAGATGACGCCGCCGCCCGGGAAGTCGGGCCCGATGACCGTGTCGCAGAGGTCGTCGGTCGTGAGGTCGGGCTCGTCGATGAGACGCTTCGTCGCCGTGACGATCTCGCGGAGGTTGTGCGGTGGGATGTTGGTGGCCATGCCGACCGCGATCCCGGCGGATCCGTTGATGATGAGGTTCGGTAGCCGGGCCGGCAGGACCGTCGGCTGCAGATGCCGGTTGTCGTAGTTGGGCATCCAATCGACCGTCTCTTTGTCGATGTCCGCGAGCATCTCGTTCGCGATCGCTGCCAGACGCGCTTCCGTGTAACGCATGTGCGCGGGCGGATCATCGTCGATCGAGTTGTGGGCGAATACGCCCGCGGCGAGCGCGAAGTTCTGCGTCAGGTCCACGGTGAGGTCGTAGACGTCGACTCGACCAGCCGGCTCGATCTTCGCGACCCGTTGCGTCAGGCTCGCCGGGATCGGGAACGCACCGGTACGGTGGAGCCGCTCAGGGATCGCGCTCCTCGAGAAGGGCATCAGCTGATCCTTCGGCTTTAGCTGCTGCGCCTCGCGGTATGTGCCGTCGCGGAGCATGAAGCGGTGGTCGGGCGTGCAGACGATCTCGGCGCCCGATTCCAGCGTCACCTTTACGACGGGATCGTTCCGCCGGACCAGGCGTGGCGCCCGGAGCGGCTTGATCCGCACGTTGCGATGCGCGTCGACGGTGAAGATCTCGGCGCGCACGCCCTTGTGGGCCATCTCGACGAGCTCTTCGAAGGTTCGCTGCTCGCCGTTGTACAGCTCGACTTTCGTGTCAGCGCTGAAGCAGCCGAAGTTCCCCTGCCCCTGCACGAGCGGATAGCGCGCGGCGAAGTCCTGCGCGAGCCGGACGAGCGCGTCGTAGATCGGGACGTCGCCGTGCGGGTGGTACTTCCCCATCACGTCGCCGACGATCCCCGCCGACTTGCGGAACGGCCGGTCGTTGCGCAGACCGAGCTCGTGCATCGTGTAGAGGATCCGGCGCTGCACCGGCTTGAGCCCATCGCGTACGTCCGGTAGCGCGCGCGCGACGATGACGCTCATCGAGTAGTCGAGATACGCCTGGCGCATCTCCTGCTCGAGCTCGACGCCGATCACCCTCTCTTTGCGGGGCTCCTCGATCACTGCATCACCGCTGTCATGTCCGGCCGTGCGGCAGGGCGGCTTCTTCGGCCT
>VBGS01000045.1:0-32070 GCA_005889445.1 Chloroflexota bacterium | reverse complement strand
CGAGGACAGCCAGATCCGCGGCGCGCGCCACCGTGCCGTGCGTCTCAATGATCCGTCCGCGGTCGCGGGTCACCTCACCGGCGACGATGAGCTCCTCGCCGATCGGGACCGGCTGGCGGAATGTGACGTTGATCCGCGCGGTCACGCCCCAGATCCCCTGGTGGAAGATCGCCCAACCCATCGCCTCGTCCAAGAGCGCGGTCACGACACCGCCGTGGAGCAGGCCGTCGTATCCCTGGTGCCGCTGCTCCGCGGTGTATCTGGCCTCGGCGCGATCACGTGAGACCTCGAAGTCGAGCTTCATGCCACCCGGATTCAGCTGGCCGCACGCGAAACACCAATGCTGGAAGTCCACGCCGAGCTCCGAAAGCTTCGCCATCAGATGTCCAGCGCCGCCTTGTCGGCGTTCGCCATGATCCATTTCTTGCGGCCCTCGACCTCGCTGCCCATGAGCTCGTCGAACACGAGGTCGGCCTGCTCGGCGTCCTCGAGCGTGATGCGCCGTAGCGTGCGCGTAGCGGGGTTGAGCGTCGTGTCCCAGAGCTGCTCCGCATTCATCTCGCCCAGACCCTTGTAGCGCGCGATCGCGGGCTCGCGGCCGCCCTTGCCGTCATCGGTGCCCTCGTCGGTATTGGTGACCGCGGCGTCGGCCTGATCCTCGGCCTCTTCGGCCGCCCGCCGGCGCTGACGAGCGGACGCCTTGTCGCCGTCGGCCGCGGCCTTGTCGCCCGCGCTCTTCTTCCGGTCGTCGCGCTTGGTCTTCGCGGCGCTCTTCAGCTCCTTGATGGCCCTGTCGCGCTCGTTGTCGGAGTACGCCCAGCGCACGTCTTTGCCCAGCTGCAGGCGGTAGAGCGGCGGCTGGCCGATGTAGACGCGACCCTCTTCGATGAGCGGCTTGAAGTGTCGGTACAGGAGCGTGAGCAGCAGCGTGCGGATGTGCGAGCCGTCGACGTCGGCGTCGCACAGCAGGATCGTCCGCCCGTAGCGCAGCTTCTTGATGTCGAAGTAGTCGCCGATCCCGGTGCCAAACGCCGTGATGAGCGCCTTGATCTCCTCGTTGCCGAGCATCTTGTCGGCGCGCGCCTTCTCGACGTTCAGGATCTTGCCTTTCAGCGGGAGGATCGCCTGCGTCCGGCGGTCGCGCCCGCCCTTCGCGCTGCCGCCAGCGGACGGGCCCTCGACGATGAAGAGCTCGCACTTCTCGGGGTCACGTTCCGAGCAGTCCGCGAGCTTTCCCGGGAGCGAGAATCCGTCGAGCGCGCCTTTGCGGAAGACGTCGCGCGCCTTGCGTGCGGCCTCGCGTGCGCGGAAGGCATTGAGGCACTTCTCGACGATCCGACGCGCGTCCGGCGGGTTCTCGTCGAGATACGCCCCGAGCGCGTCATTCACGGCCGTCGCGACCTGCCCCGCTATTTCCGCATTGCCGAGCCGTGTCTTGGTCTGGCCTTCGAACTGAGGCTCTCGGACCTTCACGCTGATGACCGCCGTGAGGCCCTCGCGCATGTCGTCGGACGTGAGATTCGGATCTGCTTCCTTCAGAAGGTTGCTCTTGCGCGCGTACGCGTTGATCGTCCTCGTCAGCGCGGTCCGGAAGCCGGTGAGATGCGCGCCCCCGTCGATCGTGTTGATGTTGTTCGCGAAGGTGTAGACCTTCTCCGCGAAGCTGTCGTTGTACTGGAGCGCGACCTCGATGACCGTCCCGTTGTCGAAGGTCCGCTCGACGTAGATCGGCTTGGGGTGCAGGTTCACGTGCGACCGATTCAGGTGGCGCACGAAACTGATGACCCCGCCGTCGAAGTAGTAGTTCTCCTCTGCGCCGTTCCGCTCGTCGTGGAGCGTGAGCCAGAGACCCTTGTTGAGGTAAGCGGTCTCGCGCAGCCACTGCGTGACGATCCCGGCATCCCACTCGATCACCGGGAACATGTCCGGATCTGGTGAGAAGCGCGTGACCGTGCCGGAGATCTTCGTCGGCTCGCGCCACGGGACCACGGGCGGCAGTGGCAGCTGCGGCTTGGTGATCGTCCGGACGGCGCTCGTCGGGCGGCCTCGTTCGTACGACTGGGTGTAGATCTTTCCGTCGCGGTGGACTTCAACGATCGTGCTGGACGCGAGCGCGTTGACGACGGAAACGCCGACGCCGTGGAGGCCGCCTGACACTTTGTAGCCGGCGCCGCCGAACTTGCCGCCGGCGTGGAGGATGGTCATGACCACCTGCAGCGCATCCATTGGCTTGCCCTTCGGATCCTTCTGCGTCGGATGCGGCCCGACCGGGATGCCGCGGCCGTTGTCGGCGACGGTGACGTCGTTGTTCCGTGCGATCCACACATCGATGCGGTCGCACGTCCCATTCATCGCCTCGTCGATGGAGTTGTCGATGACCTCGCGCACCAGGTGATGAAGCCCGCGAAGGTCGGTCGTCCCGA
Source organism: Chloroflexota bacterium (assembly GCA_005889445.1). Taxonomy (GTDB): domain Bacteria; phylum Chloroflexota; class Limnocylindria; order P2-11E; family P2-11E; genus 3-1-20CM-2-70-9. Next base: position 29,647 of record VBGS01000045.1, on the reverse strand, counting down.
TGTACATGCCAGGACGGCGACGGACCGCTTCGAGGCCTTCGAGGACCTGGATGTCCTTCGCGCTGTACGAGCCGCCGCGGCGGTCTTCGGTGCGGGGAGGATCTTTGCGAACGGCCATCAGGCCTTCCCTGCCCGAACGAGGAGCTCGTAGAGCCGCCCGAAGTCGTCATCTGAATAGAACTGGATCGCGATGCGGCCACCGCGCCGGCCACGAAGGATCTCCACTTTGGTTCCGAGCGCGGCGCGCAGCTCCGACTGCAGATTCGCAAGCTCCGGATCCCCGCCGCGCAAGCGCGGCCGGGCTCGTCCGCGTCGCGTCGGGTGGACCATCTTCCGTGTGAGGGCCTCTGCCTCGCGCACCGAGAGGCCCCTGGCGATGACTGTGGCGAGCGCGCTCAGCGCATCCGAAAGAGGTAGCGGCAACAGCGCCCGCAGATGGCCCTCGCCGATCTTGCCTTCGAGGACCGCGTCCTGAAGCGCCTGCGGCGCTGACAGAGTCCTCAGCGTGTTCGCGACCGCCGAACGCGACTTGCCGAGTCGCTCGGCGAGCTGCTCCTGGGTTAGGTCGTATGTCTCCATGAGCAACCGGTACGCGCGCGCGGCCTCGATCGCGTTGAGATCGGCGCGCTGGAGGTTCTCGACGAGAGCAAGCTCCAAACGATCGCTGACGTCCTCGCGCACCACCGCGGGGATGCTGACCTTTCCCGCGAGACGCGCGGCGAGAACGCGCCGGTGGCCGGCGATGAGCTCGTACCCCTCGTGATCCCGCGAGACCACAATTGGTTGCAGCACGCCGTGCTGCCGAATCGAGGCCGCCAGCTCCGACAGCCCCTCGGGGTCGAACGACGTGCGCGGTTGCTGGCGGTTGGGTTTGACGAGCTCCAGCGCGATCTCTGTGGCTTCGGCCACCAGCGGCGCGGACGTCGTCGGCGTCGGCTGGCCGAGGAGTACGTCGAGCCCACGGCCCAAACCACTTCGTGCCATTAGGCGATTGCTCCGCCGAGCGCGATCGGGGCACGGGCCTTCAGCCGATCAGCGAGCTCGCGCGCGAGGTCGTCGTAGGCTCGTGCCGCGGGAGACTGCCGGTCGTACATGGCGATGGGGATGCCGTGGCTCGGCGCTTCGGCGAGCCTGACGGTGCGGGGTATCCGAGCTCGCGCGACCAAATCCGGGAAATGCCGTCGGACCGATCGTGCTCAACAGCTGAGCCAGGCCTTCGAGCGCGTAGTACTCGCACTGAACCGGGATAACGACGGCGTCGACGGCCGCCAGCGCGTTGACCGTGAGAAGTCCGAGCGAGGGCGGACAGTCGACGATCACGGTGTCGTAGCCGTTGGTTGACTGCAGCGCCTGACGCAGCCGGTATTCGCGGCCCATAAGCGGGACAAGTTCGACCTCGGCGCCGGCCATATCTGGACCGGATGGGACTAGGTCAAGGCCAGGGACCGCGGTTGCGACGATCGACTGCTCCAGGGGGCGCTCCTTCAAAAGAACTCCGTAGATTGCGTTCGGCAGGTCCTTGCCGATTCCAAGGCCGCTCGTCGCGTTGGCCTGAGGGTCGAGGTCGACGATCAGCACTCGTTCGCCGTGCTCGACGAGGGCTGCTCCAAGACTGATCGCAGTCGTCGTCTTACCGACCCCTCCCTTCTGGTTGCTCACCACAAGGACCGTCAAAACGGCGACTCTGTCACACGTGAAACAGCGCACCCAGCACCGTAGACGGCCGGAGGCGGAATCTGGGCAAAACTGGGACCGCGTAGCGGGCTGTCCGTGCCCTCCATTCTATCCGAGCCGATGGCCAAAGGCCACCCCGAAAGAGACTCAAGACAGAGTCAGTCCGCTACCATTTCCGATAGCAGAGACGCGACCGTTCCGATGTCTGGAGTGGGTGAGCAGGCCTGATAATCGGCCGCAGAGTATGGGGGCACGTTGGAGCGCGGCGACCAAGCGGGTCGTCGTCGCCTTGTTCGCCGTCGCCAGCCTTTACATCGTCTATCGGGCTGGCGACATCGTCCGTCCGTTCGTGTGGGCGGCGATCGTCGCGTTCGTCCTGCTTCCCGTTGTCGCGCTCCTCGAGCGACGACTGAGCTTGCCCCGCACCGCGGCGGCGGCAATCGTCTTCATCGCCCTTCTCGCTGCCATATTCGGTGGCGGCCGAATTCTGATCCCGCTGGCCATCGATCAGGTGCGCGACCTGCAGCGGTCGCTCCCGAGCCTCGTCACGAACGCGCAGAACACGCTGGCCGAGACCGCTGACCAGATTGGCCTCGAGCAGCTCGACGAGCTCATCGTGAGCTTCGCGGGCGCGAACGATCTGTCGCAGATGATCGCGCGCGGGGCGGTCCCACTTGTCGTCGGTCTCGGGCGCTTCCTCCTGGAGATGCTGCTGTTCTTCATCGCCACGTTCTTCTTGCTTCGCGATGCGCCGCGGCTGCTGCAATGGTTCCGGCGACTCTTGCCGCCGAGCCAGCGCAACGAGCTCCTCCCGCTTCTCGCTGAGGTGAACGTGCTGCTCGGGCGCTACGTGCGCGGGCAGCTGCTGCTGATCGGCGTGATGGCCACTGCGACCTTTATCGGGCTCACGGTGCTCCAAGTGCCATTCACGATCCTGCTGGCGATCATGACGGGCGTACTGGAGGTGATCCCGATCGTGGGTCCGATCACCGCCGGTGCGATCGCCTGTCTCGTCGCGCTCGGTCATCCCGCGCCGTGGGGTCTCACGCAGATCTGGTACGTGGCGATCGTCGCGATCATGTACACGATCCTTCGGCACGCTGAGGACTACTTCGTGATCCCACTCGTCATCGGACGGATCGTGAAGCTGCATCCTGCGGTGGTGATCTTCGCGCTCCTGACCGGCGGTGCGCTCTTCGGTCTGCTGGGCGTGCTCCTCGCGGTGCCGGTTGCGGCGACCGCGCGACTTGTCCTCATCTTCGTGAGCGCAAAGCTGCGCGACGAGGACCCGTTCCGTCAGCTGGAGGAAGACCTCGCGGTGCCACACACCCCCGCCCACGGGCCGGCCGCCGCGCATCCCGTGGGCCGGCGCGCTCACCCCTAAGCGGACGACCGGACGATGGCTGCGACCGCGTGGTCGAGGGAGGGAGGTCTGGTGCGCTTCGCGCTCGGGCTCCTGATCCCGCTCGCGGCGGCCCTCCTGCAGGGAACCGTCGCGCCGCTCATCGCGCTCGGCGACGCCCGGCCGGTGCTACCACTCCTGGTCGCAGGCTGCTGGGCGATCGCCGCGGGCGCCCGCGAGGCGATCTGGTGGGCGTTCCTCGGCGGGCTCGTCGCCGACCTCCTCTCGGGCGGACCGCTCGGCGCCTTCGCGCTGGCCTCGCTTCCGCCGGTCGCGGCAATCGGTGTTCAAGATCGCGGGTTAGGCCGGACGACCCCGGTGGTCGCCGCCGCGCTGCTCGTGGCGGCGGCGACGCTGGTCGCGCTGCTGACCTATCTCGGGATCCTGGTGCTGACCCAGCCGCCCGTGATCTCGCTGCCGCTGGCGGCCGGGACCGCGCTCGCGAGCGCGATCTACACCGGCGTGCTCGCGGTGCCGATCTATCCCGTTGCGCGACTTCTGCGCCGCGTCACGGAGCGGCAGGGGGCGTTAGGGGTGTGGTGAGAGAGGACGAGCGTGCGTTCGTTCGGCCCCGGCGCTTCCTCGCCTTCGGCGTCACGATGCTCGTCGTCTTCACCGGGCTCGGATCCTGCGGCTACCGGTCGCCGCCGAACGCGGTGGGATCGTCGATCGAAACGGGTACGTCCTTGCCCGGAACGTCGCTGGATTCGCGCTGAGCATCGTCCCGGTCGACCTGCCACGGGTCCGCGAGCAGGAGCTCGCGCAGCGCCTGGGCGCTCTGCTGAACGTCCCGAGCGACGACGTCGCGGAAATGATCCGGAACCAGCGCGTTCGCAATCCGTACGAGCCCGTGCGGGTCTCGACCTCGCCGCTGCCGCGCGAGGTCGCGGTCGCGGTCACCGAGCGGTCGGAGCTCTTCCCGGGCGTGCGCGTCGATCCCGAGAGCCTGCGCCTCTACACCGCCGGCGAGCTGTATGCGCCGCTGATCGGCTACACCGGGCCGATCACCGAGGACGAGCTCCAGAAGCTGAAGGACGCCGGTTACCTGGCGGACGACGACATCGGCCGCACCGGCATCGAGAACGTCTATGAGCAATACCTGCGCGGCACGTACGGTTGGCGCGAGATCGAGCGTGACGCCGCGCAGCGTGAGATCAAGACCCTCGCGCTGCAGGAGCCCACCGTGGGGAACACGGTGACCCTCACGATCGACGACCGTCTCCAGAAACTCCTCGACGGGGAGCTGCGGAAGGGCGTCCAGGAAGATCGCTTCACGCAGGGCGTCGGTGTCGCGCTGAACCCACAGAACGGCGAGATCCTCGCGATGGTCTCGATCCCCGCCTACGACAACAACATGTTCGCCCGCGGAATCACCTCAAAGGAGATGGCGGCGCTGAACGCGGACGACCGCCACCCGCTCGTGAACAAAGCGATCGGGGACATGTACCCGGCAGGCTCGACGTTCAAGATGGTCACCGGGCTCTCCGCGCTCCAGGAGGGCACCGCGACCCGGAACACGGTCGTGAACGTGTCGTCGACGTCCTTCAGCGTGAGCGGGCAGGCCTTCTTCGACTGGCGCGCCCATGGGTCTGTCAACTTCATCACCGGCTTCGCCCATTCGAGCGACATCTACTTCTACACGCTCGCGGGTGGCAGCCCGATGGCGCCGAACGTGAAGGGCGTTGGTCCGGAGGCGATCGCCAAGTACGGCCACATGCTCGGCTTCGGCGCGCCCACCGGGATCGATCTTCCCGATGAGGCGGCCGGGATCATGCCGAGCCCCGAATGGAAGCTTCAGAACTTCAAAGAGGAGTGGTCGATCGGCAACACGTACCACGAGGCGATCGGCCAGGGCTATGTCGCGGTGACGCCGCTCCAGCTCCTCAACGCGTACGCGTCCGTCGCGAACGGTGGCACGCTGTGGAAGCCCCACCTGCTGAAGCAGGTGAACGACGCCAAGGGCACCGCCGTCTACACGCAGCCGCCGCAGCCCATCAGGAAGCTCGATATCAGCCAGGACAACCTGCGCACCATCCGTGAGGGCGCGCGCCTCGTCGTCACCAGCGGGCACGCGCCCATGCCGAACGCCAAGCTCCCGATCGCGGGGAAGACCGGCACCGCGGAGTTCGGCGCGGCCAACGGCCGCGACAGCGCCGGCCACAACAAGCTCGGCTTCCACAACTGGTTCATCTCGTTCCTGCCCCAGGCGGACAACACCGAGCCGACCGCGCAGATCGCGATGGCGATCTTCCTCTACGACTCGTCCAAGTCGCTCTGCGAGTTCTGCATCAACCCGGCGGTCGGGATGAGCCAGCGGATCCTCGAGACCTACGTGCTGGGCAACAAGTGAGCGTTCGTCCGATCGCGATGCCTCGAGCGGCGACGCCGTTCCACGACCGACCCGTGGCACGGCAGTGGATCCAGGTGGACCCGATCCTCCTGCTCGCCACCCTCCTGCTGATCGGGTACGGCCTCGTCATGACCTACTCGACCACCGCCGAGACGCGCACGTTCACCGGCGACCCGATGCAGTTCGTCCTGCGCGGCGCGCTCTGGGCCGCCGTCGGCCTCGCCGCGATGGTCGCCGTCTCGCTCTTCGACTACGCCTGGCTCGGGACGTTCGCGCCGGTCCTCTACCTGCTGACGCTCGGACTCCTCGCGGTCGTGTTGCAGATCGGCACGTCGAGCCTCGGCGCGCAGCGCGCGGTGAACATCGCGGGTCTCTCGTTCCAGTTCAGCGAGGTCGCGAAGGTCCTCATGATCATCGTGCTCGCCAAGTACTTCGCCGATCGGCGCGATCGTGTCGGCTCGCCGCTCGTCATCGCGTTCGGGCTCCTGCTGCTGGTTCCCGCGGTGTTCCTCGTCTACCGCCAACCCGACCTCGGCACGAGCCTCGTCTTCATCGCGATCTTCTTCGGCATCGCGTTCCTCGCGGGTGCTCGCACCTGGCAGCTCACCGCGCTCGCAGCGGTGGGCGCCGCGGCGTTCCCGGTGATCTGGGCGCTGCTCAAGGACTACCAGCGAGCGCGGCTCGGCGCGTTCCTCAACCCGTACGCCGACCCCCAGGGGGCCGGGTGGAACATCATCCAATCACTCATCGCGGTGGGCTCGGGCGGGGCGAGCGGCAAGGGTTTCACCGCCGGCACGCAGTCGCCGCTCGGATACCTGCCGATCGCGGAGTCGGACTTCGTCTTCGCCGGTCTTGCGGAGGACCTCGGCTTCGCCGGGGCGATCATCCTGTTCGCGCTCTATGTCGTGCTGCTGATCGCGGCGCTCCGCGTGGCCTTCCGCTCGCGCGACCCGTTCGGCCTCCTCATCGGCGGTGGCGTCGCCACCATGCTTCTGTTCCAGATCCTGGTGAACGTCGGTATGGCGATCTCGCTCATGCCCGTGACCGGCATCCCGCTGCCCTTCATCTCGCACGGCGGTAGCTCGCTCGTGTCGATCTGTTTCGCGCTCGGGGTCCTGCAGTCCGTCTCGATGCGACGCGGCCCCGAAGGGCCCTAGCCGCCGATATACTTTTCAGCGAACGGCGACGATCGGGAGCAGTACGCGCATCCCCTGGAGCAAGAGAGCCAGCGTTCGGTGCGAGCTGGTCTGCAGGGCGCGCGGAACTCGCCCGGGAGCTGCGAGCGCGAACCGCCTCTGGCGTGAGCGCTCGCCGGGGTCACGCCCGTTAGAAACGTGCTCGAGCGGAGAGCATCGGGGCTGTGGCGCAGTGGGAGCGCATCACACTGGCAGTGTGGGGGTCGCGGGTTCGAATCCCGCCAGCTCCACCAGCCCACGACGCGGCTCTCAACTGAGGTGGTACCGCGGAAGGCCTTTCCGTCCTCTTGGACGGCGAGGCTTTTTTGTTTGGGCCAAACGGCAACGATGGAGCGAAGGAGGTCGAACGTGACAAGCGAAGTGCGCGACAAGATCGATCGCTACGCGCCCGATGTCATCGAGCCGAAGTGGCAGAAGCGCTGGGCCGCGTCCGGCCTCCACGAGACAGCGGACGTCGCCGATCGGCCGAACTTCTACTTCGTGACGATGTACCCGTATCCGTCGGGTGAGCTGCACGTCGGTCACTGGTACGCCATGGCGCCGTCCGACTGCGCCGCGCGCTTCCTGCGGATGCGCGGTCACAACGTGCTGTTCCCGATGGGCTTCGACGCCTTCGGCCTCCCCGCCGAGAACGCGGCGATCAAGCGGAACATGCATCCGGCGGCGTGGACCGAAAAGAACATGGCCCACATGCGCGAGCAGTTCACGATGATGGGCGCCTCGATCGACTGGCGTCGCGAGGTCGTGACCTGCTACCCGGAATACTACCGCTGGAACCAGTGGATGTTCCTGAGGTTTCTGGAGCAGGGTCTGGCGTATCGGGCAATGGCGCCGGTCAACTGGTGCCCCAAGGACCAGACCGTGCTCGCGAACGAGCAGGTGATCGGCGGGCGCTGCGAGCGCTGCGAGACGCCAGTGATCAAACGCGATCTGGAGCAATGGTTCTTCCGGATCACGCGGTACGCCGACGAGCTGCTGCGCTTCGAGGGGATCGATTGGCCGGAGCGGGTCCGCGTCATGCAGACCAACTGGATCGGGCGCTCGGAGGGCGCGGAGATCGCCTTCGACGTCCACGGCCATCCTGCCGAGAAGATCCGCTTCTTCACCACCCGGCCGGACACGATCTACGGCGCGACGTTCATGGTCCTGGCGCCGGAGCACCCGCTGGTGGCGAAGATCACCACGCCCGCCCAGCGCCGTGAGGTCGACGAGTACGTCGCCAGGGCGCGGCTGATGGAGGAGATCGAGCGCACGTCCGCGGAGCGGATCAAGAAGGGCGTGAGCACCGGCGCCTTCGCCGAGAACGCATTCACCGGCGAGCGCATCCCCGTCTGGATCGCCGATTACGTGCTGTCGACCTACGGGACGGGCGCGATCATGGCGGTGCCCGCCCACGACGAGCGCGACTTCGAGTTCGCGAAACGCTACGGCCTGGAGATCCGTGAGGTCATCTCGCCGGATGGGTCGGAACATGCCGCCGTGGCTGAGCCGTATGTCGGCGAGGGGATCATGGTCCGCAGCGGCCCGTTCACCGGCACGCGAAGTGAGGAGGGAAAGCGGGCCGTCGCCGAGGAGGCGAAGCGCCGTGGCATCGGCGGCCCGTCAGTCATTTACCGGCTGCGCGACTGGCTGGTCTCGCGGCAGCGCTACTGGGGCACGCCCATCCCGATCATCTACTGCGACGACTGCGGGATGGTGCCGGTCCCCGAGAAGGACCTGCCGGTGGTCCTGCCGCGCGATGCGCCGTTCACCGCCGAGGGTGGCAACCCCCTGGCGCGTGTCGAGTCCTTCGTTCGGACGACCTGTCCCAGCTGCGGGAAGGCCGCGCGGAGAGAGACGGACACGATGGACACGTTCGTCGACTCGTCCTGGTATGTCTATCGGTATCCGGATCCGAAGATCGACACCGCGTTCATGAACGAGGCGGTCGCGCGCCGCTGGCTGCCGGTCGCCCGCTATACCGGCGGTATCGAGCACGCGATCCTGCATCTCCTCTACGCGCGCTTCGTGACCAAGGCCCTGCGCGACATGGGTTACCTGTGGTTCGGCGAGCCGTTCCGGCACCTGCGCAACCAGGGCAACATCGTCTTCGGCGGCCGCAAGATGTCGAAGTCGCGGGGCAACGTGCAGCCACCCGACGAATATGTGGCCAGGTACGGAGCCGACACGCTGCGCCTGTTCATGATGTTCATGGGTCCATGGACCCAGGGATCCGACTGGAACGCCGAGGGCATCGAAGGAGTCCACCGCTTTCTGAACCGCGTGTGGACGATCGCGCTCTCCGAGCCTGGCGAAGGTCCGCGCGACGAGACGATCGATCGGCTTCTGCATCGGACGATCGCCAAGGTCACCGCGGACGTCGACGCCTACCACTTCAACACCGCGATCGCCGCGATGATGGAGCTGACGAACGAGCTGCAGCATGCGCACGGTCCGAGCCGGGCCGAAGCCACGGAGAAACTGCTCCTGATGCTGGCGCCCTTTGCGCCCTACATCACCGAGGAGCTGTGGGAACGCCGTGCGGGAACAGATTCGATCCATCGGCAGCGTTGGCCGGCCTGGGACCCAGCGATGACGACGCTCGATGAGATCACGCTGGTCGTCCAGGTCGACGGCAAGGTCCGCGACCGCGTTACCGCACGAGCCGGGCTCCCCGAGGCCGAGCTGCGCGAGATCGCGCTGGCGAGCCCGAAGGCAAAGGTGGCGCTCGATGGACGCACGATCGACCGCACCATCATCGTGCCGGATCGCTTGGTGAACATCGTCACGAGGCGGAGCTCGTGACCGCCGAGATCCGCCTCGCGGCGCTTTGCGACCACGCGCTCGTCGGACAGGACGGCAAGGTCAGCCTGATGGGGATCTTCCGAAACATCTCGGTGAGCGGGCTCCCCGCGCAGCATCCGCGGATGTTCGTCGTCGCGATCCTCGGCCTCGACGTCGGCGCGCACACCGTCCGGGTCCGACTCCTGCGGCCGGATGGCCAGCAGGCGATGCCTAATCCGCCGGAGATCTCGGTCCACGCCGTGGCCGGCCAGGACGTCAACGTGATCGTCGAGCTCAACAACATGAGCTTCACCAGCTACGGGACTCACCAGTTCGATCTCGAGGTCGATGGGTCGTCCATCGGTGGTCTTCCGGTCGCGATCGTCCAGATGCAACAGCAACAGCAGGGACGTCGCACGAATTAGCGACAGGCTGTCGTCAAAAATGACGACAGCCCTGACACGTTTTGTGGGCTAGGCACCACACCACCACCCGTTCACGGTTGCGCCCATGCGTCGGATCGTCGTGGCCGCGATCGCTGTCGTACTGGTCGTTGCGACGAGCCTCCTCCTGGCACGCGCGCATGCCTCCGCGCCGGAGGAGGCGCCCGTTGTGGAGGAACCAACGGCCCCGCCGCGCACGCCGGATCCGGTCGTCTTCGTCGACGTCAGCGGGGCCGTGGCCCATCCCGGCGTCTACCGTCTGCCTGCGGGCGCCCGTGTCCTCGATGCTCTCCTCGCCGCAGGCGGTATGACCGGCGACGCCGATCTGGCGGCACTCAACAAGGCCGCCCCGCTTCGCGACGGCATGCGCATCTTCGTTCCGCGGCCGGGCGAGGCTGTCCCCGCCGGCAGCGTCGGCTCCGACGCCGAGCAGAAGATCGACATCAACCACGCGACCGCCGCCGAGCTCGAGGGACTGCCTGGCATTGGCCCGTCGACCGCGGCGCGGATCGTCCGTTCTCGCGCGGCGCGGCCATTCGCGAAGATCGACGAGCTCCAGACCCGTGGTCTGGTCACACCGCGCGTCTTCGCGGACATCCGGGATCAGGTCACGACTCGGTGAGAGCGCTCCTCGGCGCGCCGCTCGCGCCTGCCGCCGCGATCGCCGTGGTCACCGCCCTGGCATCGCGGCTATCGGTCGAGGGCGCCGCCGGTGTGGCCGTCGTGCTGGCGCTGTGCGCCGCGGCACTGGCGGTCGCGAGCGCCGATCGGGCGCGCCGTCTCTGCTGGGCCGCCGCGGCGTGCGTCGGTGGCCTCGCCACGGTCTGCTTCCTCGCCGGACCGTTCCCTGGGTTTGACCTGCGGCACGCCGGACCGCTCGATCCACTGCGCGAATCGCTCGCGGAGCCGTTGCGCCGGCTCATCCCCGAGCCCGAGAGCGGCATCGTTCGCGGGATCGTTCTCGGCGAACGTGCGAGCGTTGATGCGGACCTCGCGACGGCGTTCGCTCGAAGCGGAACATCGCATCTGCTCGCGATCTCGGGTTTCAACATGACCCTCGTCGCCGCCGGTGTGGCGATGCTGGCGCGGGGAAGGGTCCGTCCCGAGATTGCCGCGATCGGCACCGTTCTCGCGGTCGCGTCATACAGCGTCCTCGTCGGTCTCGCGCCGAGCGTGCTCCGCGCGTCGCTCATGGCCGGGGTCGCCGCGTGCGGCGTCGCCTTTGGCCGCCGGCCGGCGACGACGAATGGGCTCGCGGGCGCCGTGGCCGTGATGCTCGCGATCGACGCGAGCTCGATCGCGGACGTCGGGTTCCTGCTCTCGGCCACGGCGACCGCCGGCCTGCTCTTCCTGGGCGGTCCGTTGACGGATCGGTTGAGACCGATCCCAAAGGCGATCCGTGAGGGGCTCGCGACCACACTCGCCGCGACGCTCCCGACTCTTCCGATCATCGCGGCGGTGTTCGGCCGGATCTCGCTCGTGTCGCCGCTCGCGAACCTCCTCGCGGTGCCGCTCTTCCCGCCGCTCATGCTCGCCGGCGCGGCGACGGCGGCCGTCGGCGCGCTCTCGCCGGATCTGGCGCGCGCGCCCGCCCTAGTTACGTATGGCCTCGCCGTGGTGCTCCGCGTGGTCGTCGAGAGCTCCGCCGGCCTACCGCTCGCGTCGCTCGCCGTCCCCGACGGACCCGCGGCGGGGGTCGGGTACGGCGCGCTCGTGCTGATCCTCGCGCGTTTCGGTCCACCGGCTGTCGGCAGGCTCGCTCGCGCCGCGAGGATTCGGCTGCCTGCTCTCGACGCGAGAGCGCTCTTTAGCCCCCGGCTCCTCCCCAGGGCTGCGCTCGTCGGCGGCGCGGTCGTCGCGCTCGTCGTCTCGGCGACCGCGGCCTTCGCTCTAACGCGATCCCCTTCGTCGATCCGTATCCATGCGCTCGATGTCGGCCAGGGCGACGCGTATCTAGTCGAGATCTCCGGCCGCACGCTCTTGGTCGATGGCGGTCCGGATCCGGTCAGGCTCCTCGCGGAGCTGGGCGCGAGCCTGCCCCCATGGACGCGCCGCATCGACGTGGTCGCGTTGACCCACGCGCATGCCGACCATGCGGATGGGCTCATCACCTTGCTCGAGAGGTACGAGGTCGGCCTCGCGCTGGAGCCGGTCGGCCTGAACGCGGGTCCCGTCGCGAGCGCATGGAACGACCGGATCGCCCGCGCGCACGTCACCCGGCGATCGCTCGAAGCGGGAGCGCGCGTACGCATCGGCGACGCGACGCTCGCGGTCCTTTCACCCGAGAACGATCCCGGCGTCGACGTCCCGTCGCTCCCTCGCGTCACGTGTCTATGTCCCGCCGCATCACGGCGCGGCGACGCCGTATGCCGACGCGCTCGTCGCGGCGGTCCAGCCAGCGGCCGCGCTCATCTCGGTCGGCGCGCAGAACCGTTATGGTCATCCAACGCCCGAGACGCTCGCGGCCCTCGGGCGCGTGCCCACGTACCGCACCGACCGCGACGGCACCGTGGAGCTCGCTGTCGATGGCACTCAGCTCGTCATCCACACCCACGCGAATGGTCTTCCTCCTCCACGGGGAGGATCCCTTCCGCACGCGCCTGCGACTCGGTGAGCTCGTTCCTGCGATCCTCGGTTCGCGAACGGTCACCGCCGGCGACCTCACGCGGGCCGCGGAGCCACGTCTGGGCGGCCTCCTCGGCGTGTCGCATCACGATGCCCGCGTCGATAGCGCCGCTGTGATCGCGATGTCCGGTCAGGCGCAAGGCCTGTTCGATCCGATCGACGAGCGCCGCGTCGTCGTTGTCGAGCATGCCGAAGCGCTTCGCGAGCTCGATGTGATCGGCTCATTTCCGAACGAGGCCGCGCTGGTCCTGGTGTCGGTCGAGCGCTTGCAGTCCTCACGCGCGCGGCGAGGCTCGCGCACGAGATCCTCGGCACCGTCGGCACCGGCGACGCTGATCGACGCCGTAGCGGCGACCGGGGGAGCGGTCGAGCGGATCGAGCGCCTGGCGCCGGGAGAGGTTCCGCGTTGGATCGAAGCGCGCGCTCGGCTGCACGGTGTCAAGGTCGCTCCCGAGGCCGTGTCGATGCTGGCCTCGGCGGTGGGCCCCGACACCGAGCGCATCGAGCAGGAGGTGCAGAAGCTCGGCGCCTACGCCGGCGGCGCGGTGGTGACCGCCGACGACGTGCGCAGCCTGGTCGCCGGCGCGATCGAGGCGGACGTCTTCGAGCTCACGCAGGCCGTCGTTCGCCACGACGCGACGACCGCGATCGGAACGCTCGAGCGGCTGCTCGCCGACGGCAACGCCGTCCAGCAGATCCTCGCGCTGCTGCTCTGGCAATTCCGCGTGCTGCTGTTCGCTTCGGCGATGCGCTCGAACGCCGATGCCGAACGGATGGCAAAGGCGATCCGCTCGACTCCCGGCGCGATCACCCGCGCGACCGCGTTCGCGCGACGCGTCACCCGCGCCGACATCGTGCGCGCGTACGAGGCGATCTACGCGACGGATCAGGTGATCAAGACCGGCAGAGCGGACTCCGACGTGACGGCACTGATGCTCTGCGTGCTCGATCTCTGTGGGGTCGCGAACGCTGACCTCCGCGACATGCTCCTCGTCGAGCCGCCGCGCCGCGGCTAGCGCTTGGCCGCGGGCTCCGCGGGGTGGCCGGCCACCGGCCTCGCCTCCTGCGTCTTGCGGTAGTCCTCGAGGAAACGCTTCTGACCCGCCTCCGTGAGCGGGTGATTGAACATCTGCTTGAGCACCGCGAACGGCATCGTCGCGATGTCCGCGCCGGCCAGCGCCGCCTGGGTCACGTGGATCGGCGAACGGATCGATGCCGCGAGCACCTTCGTCTTGATGTCCTGCTGGCGATAGGCCGAGACGATGTCGGCGACGAGCTTCATGCCGTCCTCGTTTATGTCGTCAAGCCGGCCGGCGAACGGGCTCACGATGTACGCGCCGATCGCCGCGGCGAGCAGCGCCTGGTTCACTGAGAAGCACAGCGTCACGTTGACGCGGATGCCGTCGCGCGCGAGCGCCTTGCCGGCGGCCAGGCCGTCCGGCGTCATCGGCACCTTGACGATCACGTTCTTGTGCCACGCCCCGATCCGCCGTCCCTCGACGAGCATGTCGTCCTTGCGCTCGGAGACGACCTCGGCCGAGACGTTTCCGATGATCTGGCAGATCCGCTTGACCTGCTCTTCGTGATCGTGTCCGGCCTTCGCGATCAGCGTCGGGTTCGTCGTCACGCCGTCGACGACGCCCCAGTCGACGCCCTGCTGGATCTCCTCATAGATCGCGGTGTCGAGGAACAGCTTCATGTCGGCAGCTCCTGCAGTCGCGGTGCCGATTCGGCCGCGCGCCCATTCGCCTTCGCGAACGCGACCGCCGCCTCGATGAAGGCGGTGAAGAGCGGATGAGGGCGGTTCGGGCGCGACTTGAACTCGGGGTGGTACTGGGTGCCGAGATAGAACGGGTGGTCCGGAAGCTCCGCGATCTCGACGAGACGGCCGTCGGGCGACAGCCCGGTGAAGCGCATGCCGTGGCTCTGCAGAAGGTCGCGGTACGCGTTGTTGAACTCGAAGCGATGACGGTGACGCTCGAGCACGATCGGTTGCCCGTACGCGCGTGCGGCGAGCGATCCAGCTTCGAGCACGCAGGGATAGCTCCCGAGGCGCATCGTGCCGCCCTTGTCCGCGACGTCGCGCTGCTCGGGCAGCAGGTCGATCACCGGGTGCGGCGTGAACGCGTCAAATTCGGTCGAGTTCGCGTCTTCGGTCCCGAGCGCCGTACGTGCGAGCTCGATGACCATGCACTGCATTCCCATGCACAGTCCGAGCGTCGGGACGCGACGCTCACGTCCAAAACGCGTCGCCTTCACCTTGCCCTCGATCCCCCGATAGCCGAAGCCGCCTGGCACGACGATCCCGTCGAGTCCCACGAGCGGTTCGACATCGTCCGAGCGCTCGAGCCGCTCGCTGTCGATCCACTCCAGGCGCACGTCGCAGCCGGCCGCCCACGCGGCGTGACGTACCGCCTCGGCGACCGAAAGGTAGGCGTCCGGAAGCTCGATGTATTTGCCGACCAGTCCGATGGCCAGGGGGATCCGCGCCCCGCGGATCCGTTCGGTGAGCGCCTTCCACTCGGCGAGGTCCGGCGGGCGGCCGTCACCGAGCCCGAGCTCCTCGGTCACGATGCGGCCGAGGCCGGCGTCCTCGAGCATCAGCGGCACCGCGTAGATCGACCACGCGTCGGGCTCGCTGATCACGTTGTCGACCTTCACGTCACAGAAGAGCGCGATCTTCTCGCGCAGGTCGTCGTCGATCGGCTCGTCGGCGCGAGCGATGAGGACGTCCGGTTGGATGCCGATCGCGCGAAGCTCGCGCACCGAGTGCTGCGTCGGCTTCGTCTTGAGCTCGCCGGTCGCCACCCGAGGCAGGAGCGTGAGATGCACGTACAGGACGTTCTGTCTGCCGACGTCGTTGCGGAATTGCCGGATGGCCTCGAGGTAGGGGAGCGACTCGATGTCGCCGACGGTGCCGCCGACCTCGACGACGACGACTTCGGCCTGCTGCTCCCGCGCGACACGGTGGATGCGCTCCTTGATCTCGTTGGTCACGTGCGGGATGACCTGGACCGTCGCACCCAGGTAATCGCCGCGCCGCTCCTTGGCGATGACGGAGTTGTAGACCTGGCCGGTCGTCAGGTTCGAGGCGCGCGTGACGTTGCGGTCGATGAAGCGCTCGTAGTGGCCGAGGTCAAGGTCGCTCTCCGCGCCGTCCTCGGTCACGAACACTTCGCCGTGCTGATACGGCGACATCGTGCCGGGGTCGACGTTGAGATACGGGTCCATCTTGAGCGAGGCGACCGAGAGTCCGCGCGCAGCGAGGATGCGGCCGAGCGACGCGGCGGTGATGCCTTTGCCAAGCGAGGAGGTGACCCCTCCGGTCACGAACACAAACTTCGGCAAGGTGCTGGACCTCCGGGGTTTTTCCAATTGTACGGTCATTCGATCGGGAACGGAAGGCTGTGCAGCACCACAAGACGCGGCCGCTCGATTCCGCTACGCGCCGGATACGACGGAACGTCAACGTATTCCTCAGTACGCGCGTCCT
Organism: Chloroflexota bacterium; assembly: GCA_005889445.1. Lineage (GTDB taxonomy): Bacteria > Chloroflexota > Limnocylindria > P2-11E > P2-11E > 3-1-20CM-2-70-9. Next base: position 13,701 of record VBGS01000045.1, on the reverse strand, counting down.
CGAGCCGGCCATCGAGCCGGAGCGCCCGGAATCGCGCGTCCCGAAGCTCGCCGTCGCTGAAGCCGCCGTACTCGACGATCGCCACGATCCGCGGTCGCAGAAAGCGCATGCCCGCGCGGAGGGCGACCGGCGTCGCGAACGGCGATCCCTCCACCGCGAAGTCGCGGGTCGCGTCGTCGAGCCACGCGCCAAGATACGGCGGCACGTACGCGTCGCCGACGAACGAGATCGCGCCGTCGTCGCCGCGCATGCCGCAGAGCAGCGTCCGCGCGCCACGCGACTCATCGATCACCAGACCGCCCACGATCACGTCGGTCCGCGGCGTGACATGACACTTCAGCCAGTCCGCGGTGCGCGCTCCCGGGACGTACGGACCATCCTTCTTCTTCGCGACGATCCCCTCGAGCCCGTATTCCGCGACGACCTCGAGGAACGGCTCGCCGTCGCCTTCGAGGTGCTCTGGGACAGCGATGAGGCGGCTGCCGATCCCGGCCGCGGCGAGCCTGGCGCGGCGGTCCCCAAGGGCGCGCGACAGAATCGGACGCCCGTCCTGATACAGCAGGTCGAACGCGACGAAGACCGGCCCGCGCCCGCGCTTCGTTGCCTTCGGGCCGACGCGGCCGGCGAGCAGGTCGTAGCTCGGGCGGCCGCGCGAGTCGCAGACCACGATCTCGCCGTCGATCAGCATTCCCTCGGGAAGGCGCGCATCGCGCAGCTCAGGGACCGCTGGAAAGAGATCGCCGCCTGACCGGTCGGACAGGCGGAGACCCGCGCTATCGCGCCCGAGCAGCGCTCGGATCCCGTCCCATTTCAGCTCGAAGAGGTACTCGGGCGAGTTGAACGCCCGCCTCGCCAGGCGCGGGCGCATCGGAGCGAGCGCCCGCGGCAGATCGCTGCGAGCCTCGGACACGTCGATGAGCGTCGGATTCTGCGCGCGATCAGAAGGGTCGCGACGAGACGGCATCACGCGAGGATAGGCCGGGGTCCGATCGCTAGGACGCCTTCTTCCGCGCGGTCCGCGACGAGGACGCCACCGCACGCCTGGTCTTCGTCTCGCCCTTCTTCGCTTTCTCGACCGAAGCCTTGAGCGCGGACATGAGATCGACGACCGTCGTCTCGGCCTCCGGCTCGGGTGCCTCGATGATCTGGCGCTTTTCGACCTTCGCCTCGACGAGCTTCAGGACGGCCTGCTTGTATTCGTCCTTGAACTCGCTCGGATCGAACTCGGTGGCCATCATGTTCACGAGGTTCTCGGCCATCTTCAGCTCGGCGGGCGAGACTTTGACGTCTTCGGGGATGTCCAGGTCCTCGGTCGCTCTGATCTCGTCGGGCCAGTGCAGCGTGTTCATCACCAGGGCGCCGTCGTGAGGGCGGACCGAGACCAAGCGCTCGCGGTCCCGCAGCGCGAATTTCGCGATCGCGACGCGGCCGGTCTTGTCGAGCGTCTTCTTGAGGAGCGCGTACGGCTTCTCCGCGGACTTCTCGGGTTCGAGGTAGTACGCCGACTGGTAATAGAGCTCGCCCGGCAGCTCCTCATCTTTGATGAAGCCAGCGATGTCGATGGCCTTGCTCGAACGGAGCGGCAGCTTCGCGAGATCGTCGTCGTCGAGCTCGACGTAGCTGCCCTTTTCGTATTCGTATCCGCGGACGACGTCTCCCCACGCCACCTCGTGATCGCCCTCGACGCACCAGCGCTTGTTCTTGATGCGGCTGCGGTGCTCGGGACAGAGCAGGTTGAACGACACCTTGCTCGAGCTCTCGGTCGCCAGGTAGAGCCGCACGGGGATGGCGACCATCCCGAAGCTCATGACACCCTTCCAGATGGATCGCGGCATCACCCACACCTCGCCGGCCGCGAAATTCACCTGGCTTTTTTCCGCGCGGCCTTGCCGCGCGAGTGTAACGGAACCGCTCAGCGCAGCGCCGGTGGCACCTCGCTCGCGCCCGCCATCCGCAGGATGCGGTCGAACACGCGCGTGTCGCCGTGCCAGTGCTCGCGAAGCACTGCGGGGTCCGTTCTCCGGAGGACGAAACGCAGGACGAGCGCGGCGACGATCGCGTCGTCGAGCGATCCCGCGACCGGGATGAAGTCGGGGATCAGGTCGATCGGCGACGCGAGCCAGAGCGATGCGAGCCCGAGCGCGATCTTCGAGGGCCAATCGACCCGCGGATCGCGCACGAGTCCCGCGAAGAGCCGCGCGACATTCGGGACCAGCACCGCGAGCTCCCGCGCGAGCCAGCGCTTTCCGGCGATGACGAGGATGAGCGCCACGGCGCTCCAGAGGAGGATGACCGCGACGACCACGGTCGCGACGAGGCCCAGATCCACCGCTATGCCGAGATCGCGCGCTCCGCGAGGGACGTGGGGATCGATCCGGTCGACGTGATCGCGTCGTGGAACGCCCGTAGCGCTGCCCGATCGGCGGAGCCACGCCGGGCGAGCCAGCGCGTGCGGATGTCGACGATCTCGAGCATGCCGGTGAGGTAGCTCGACGCCTGCGTTGGCCACGAGCAGTACCGGCCCACCTCGGCGATCGCGTTCGGCCGCGTGAGGTTCCCTTTCTTGGTCATGAAGTCGACCGCCTCATCGAAGCCCATCTCGCCCATGTGCAGGGAGGTGTCGACGACGATGCGCGCGGCGCGGAAGAGCGTCGCCTCGTACTGGAAGAGAAGGAAGCGCGGCTCGGTGAAGAACCCCTGCTCGCGCATCACGCGTTCGGCATAGAGACCCCAGCCTTCGGCGAAGTACGAGGTGAAGTGCGTGCGCCTGACCGGCGATGGGTTCTGTTTCGCCATGATGAGGTGCCAGTGGTGCCCGGGGTAAGCCTCGTGCACGGCCGTCGTCGGAATGCCCGCGCTGCAGTTGCCCTCGAGCCGCTTCTGCACCTCCTCCGGCGGCGTCCCATCCGGCGGGTAGGGCACGAAGAAATGACCGTGACGCGAATCGGTGAACGCCGGCGGCGATTGATAGCTCGCGACCGCCTGGATCGGACGCTGAAAGTGGGGTGATGGCTCGACCGTGCAGGTCTCGCCGTCCGGGAGCGTCACCAGGCCGGTGTCCAGGAGGAACGAACGCGCGCGCTCGGTCCACTCGGCGTATTCCTCGCGCATCGCATCGGGTGTCGGCGCGTGGATGTGGTTGAGGCGTTCGCAGGCCGCGACCCAGTCGCCGCTGCCATCCACTTCACGCGCGATCTTGTTCGCCTCGTTCGCCAGGAGGTCGTACTGCTCGCGGCCCCGCTCGCGAAGCTCGCGCGCGCCGAATGGCAGGAGCTCTTTGTGCCTGAGCAGCGCCGTGTACAGCTCCTCGCCGATCGCGTAGTCGCCGGAGCAGCGTGCGAGGTTCTCCCGAAGAAAGGCCGCGAACTCCTCGTAGGCCTGCGCGGCGGTCGCGCCCGCCATCGCGACCTTTTCGCGGGAGCCGGCGTCCGCGACCTCCGCCGGCACGAGCTCGCGCGCGTATCGCGCGGCGGCCTTGGCCTGGCCGACGGCACGCTCGGCGTAGACACGGGGGACGAGCGCGAAGTCGACGTTGGCCTTGCCCGCGGCCACGTGACGCGAGGCGGCCTCCAGGCGCATGCGCGCGGCGTTTGCGAGCTCGCGGTCGGGACGCAGACGATGGAGGAAGAGGACGAACACGCCCTGGAGCGACGGGTTGAGGTAGGTGTTCGGCTGACGCCGCCAGTCCAGACGCGGGCGCACGAGCTCGCGCCCGCGCAAGGACGCGAGGATGGCGTCGCGATCGATGCGCTCGGCGGCGTCGAGGTCCTCGTCGCTGAGAGCGCCGAAACGCGTGAGCCACGCGGCGACCTGTTCATCCCGCCGGCGGAAGGCCTCGGCCGACAGGTCCTCGGCACGCTCGTCGTATTCCGTGAGCCCGAGCATGCTGGCCCAGCTCGGGGACTCGTCGTAGCGCTCCTTCAGATAGTCGCGAACGAGCGACGCGAACGACGAAGACGTCACGATCGGACCTCCGGGACAATGGCGGAGGACCCAGAGTGAGCCTCACCGAGTACCAGCGCAAACGCGACTTCCGCCGTACGCCGGAGCCGAAGGGCAAGCAGCCCGAAGCCGAGCCGACGCGTCGCTACGTGGTGCACCGCCATCACGCGACGCGACTCCACTGGGACGTTCGTCTGGAGATGCGCGGCATCCTCGCCTCGTGGGCGGTCCCGAACGGGCCGCCGCTCGAAGCGGGCAAGCGCCGCCTCGCGGTCCACACCGAAGATCATCCGATCGAGTACCTGACGTTCCACGGCGTGATCCCCGATGGATACGGCGCGGGAACGATGACGATCTGGGACTCGGGAACGTACGAGCTGCTGCTCGACAAGGAAGACGAGTACAAGCTGCGCTTCGCGGGGAAGCGCCTCGTCGGCGAGTGGGTCCTCGTGAAAACGCGGCAGAACGAGGGTCGCGACTGGCTGATGATCAAGCACGGGATGCCCCCGAAGGACGATCCGCTCATGTCGAAGGTCCCGCCGATGCTCGCCGCATCAGCCGATGAGCCCTTCGATTCGCCGGACTTCATCTACGAGGCGAAGTGGGACGGCGTTCGCACGATCGCGTTCGTCGATGGCGGCGAGGTGCGCCTGCAGACGCGCAATCTGCTCGATTGCACGAAGCAGTATCCCGAGGCGACGCAGCTCGCCGAGGCGATGACCGGCGGCTATCAGGCGATCGTCGATGGCGAGGTCGTCGCGCTCGACGAGAAAGGCGTGCCGAGCTTCCAGCGGCTGCAGCCGCGGATGCACGTGAGCGACGAGGCCACGGTCCGCAAGCTGCGGCGCTCGACGCCCGTCGTGTACGAGGCCTTCGACCTCCTGTATCTCGATGGCGAGGACCTGACGAAGCGACCACTCCGCGACCGCCTGCGCCTGCTCGACGAGTCGCTCACGCCGATGGGCGCGATCCGCCGGAGCGAAGGCTTCGTCGGCACCGGCGTCGCGCTCTTTCAGGCCGCTCGGGAACAGGGACTCGAAGGGATCGTCGCGAAACGCCTCGACTCGACCTACCACCCCGGCGCGCGCTCTCCGGCATGGGTGAAGGTGAAGGCCTTCCGCTCGATGGAGTGCGTCATCGGCGGCTGGACGGCGGGACAGGGCGGCCGGCAGAAGACCCTCGGCGCGCTTCTGCTCGGGATCTACCGCGACGGCAAGCTCATGCCGGTCGGTCATGTGGGGACGGGCTTCGACGAACGGACGCTGCGCGATCTTCTCGCCCTCCTCGAGAAGCACGAGTCGCCCACGTCGCCGTTCGCGGTCAAGCCTCGGACCAATCAGCCGGCGCGCTGGTGCCTGCCCGAGCTCGTGTGCGAGGTCGAGTACGTCGAGATCACGCGTGACGGGACGCTCCGCCATCCGACCTTCCGTGGACTGCGTTCGGACATCGACCCGCGGGAGGCCACCGGAGAGGAGCGGCGCGAATCGGCGAAGCGCGTGCAGGAGGCGGCGAAGCGCGCCGCTCGCGATACCGGTCCCACGACGAGCATCGCATCGTCGCGCACCCCGGCCGTGCTCGAGGTCGAGGGCAAGCGGATCAAGCTGACGAATCTCGAGAAGGTCCTCTTTCCCGAGGACGGCTACACGAAGGCCGATCTCATCCGCTACTACACCGAGGTCTCGCCGTATCTGGTCCCGTGGCTGCGGGACCGGCCGCTCACGCTGAAACCGTTCCCCGACGGCATCCACGGCACGCACTTCTATCAGAAGAACAAGCCCGGGTTCACCCCGAGCTGGATCAAGAGCTGGACCGATCCGCGCGAGCCGGAGAACGACTACGTCCTCGCGAACGACATGGCCACGCTGGTGTGGATGGCGAACTACACCGCGATCGAGATCCACCCGCGGCTGGCTCGGATCGACGATCCCGAGAAGCCCGACAACGTGATGGTCGATCTCGACCCGGCGGAAGGCGCGACCTGGGACGACGTGAAGGAGGTCGCGCGCGCGGTGAAGACGGTGCTCGACGACCTCGAGATGGTCGGATTTCCCAAGACGACTGGGTCTCGCGGGATCCACGTTCTGGTGCCCGTGGCCCGTCGCTATACGTTCGAGGAGACGCGTGCGTTCGCGCTGCGCGTCGGGCAGCTCGCGCGCGAGCGGCTGCCGAAGCTGGTGACGCTCGAGTTCAGCAAGGCGCGGCGCCAGGGCATCTACATCGACTACCTGCAGAACACGCGCGCGAAGTCGACTGCCGGTCCGTACAGCGTTCGTCCGATCCGGCGCGCGCCGGTGTCGGCGCCGCTGCGGTGGGACGAGATCGCCTCGCTCGGACGGCCGGACGCATTCACGATGATGAACATGTCGGTACGGCTCGAGCAGGTCGGCGATCTGCTCGCGCCGTCGCTCAGCCTCGCGCAGAAGCTCCCGAAATCCACGTGAGCGGCCGCGCCGCCGTGCTCGCGCCGGGCTACGGCGGAACGGAGCGGCAGCCGATCCTTCGAAAGCTCGCGACCGCGCTCGCCGAGTGCGGGATCGTGAGCCGCGCGGTGACGTTCTCGACTCGCGGCTCGCGACCCAGCCCGCGGTATGAGCGAGAGCTCGCCGACCTTCGGGTCGCTCGCGAGGCGCTTCGCGCGGAAGGCAACGAACGGATCGCGCTCGTGGGTCGCTCGTTCGGCGGCCGCATGTGCGTCTTCCTCGCGCGGGACGAGACGCCCGACGCGCTCGCGATCCTGGGACATCCGATCGCCCCGCCGGGGCGTCCGCGGCCCGAGGACGAGGCCGCGCTCGAGGCGATGGGCTGCCCGACGCTTGTGGTGCAGGGACAGCACGACGAGCTTGGTCCGATCGCGGTCCTCGAGCGCATCGCCGGCCGCAACCCACGGATCGATCTCGTGACCATCGCCGATGCCGGCCACGAATTCGGCCGTCACGAGACCGAGGCCGTCGCGGCCGCGGCCCGCTGGCTCGATTCCGTCCTGCGCTAGACCTCCCATGAGCATTCACAACCGCTTCACGACGAGAGGCGAGGCTCCGTCTAGACGAAAGGAGTCACACATGAAAGGTCTTGTCGCACTCATCTTCGCGCTGCTGATCGCCGCGATCGTCGGAGTCGGGGCATATCAGCTCGGGCTGTCACAGGGCATCGCGACGACCGGGACGGGCGCGGCGCCCGTGGCCCCGTACTACTACCACCCGTTCTACGGCGGCTTCGGGTTCTTCGGGTTCCTGTTCCCGATCCTCTTCATCTTCCTCATCTTCGGTCTGCTTCGCAGCGCGTTCTGGGGCTGGGGGGGACGGTACGGAACCCGCTACGGCGGCCGCGAGCGGCTCGAGGAGCTGCACCGCGAATTGCACGAGCGGCCACAGGGCGGCGACAGCGGAACGACCCCTCCGCCAACCGGGCGCTGACCCCTCCGCGCGCGCTGAGGACGCCGGACACCATGCCGGCGTCCTTGTCGTCCGGTGCAGGATTCCCGCCGTGAAGCGCATCCTGGTCGTCGACGACGAGCCGAAGATCGTCGCGCTCGCGCGGGACTATCTCGAGCACGCCGGCTTCTCCGTCCGCATCGCGCACGACGGAAGATCCGCCCTCGCCGCCGCGCGCGGCGAGCGACCTGATCTGATCGTTCTCGATCTGGGTCTGCCGGAGATCGACGGCCTCGACGTGGCGCGTACGCTCCGCGGCGAATCCAGCGTTCCGATCGTCATGCTCACCGGCCGCAGCGACGAGTCCGACAAGCTCGTCGGCCTGGAGATCGGGGCCGACGACTACGTCACCAAGCCGTTCAGCCCGAAGGAGCTCGTGGCCCGGGTGCGCGCCGTGCTGCGTCGCACCGAGCGACCCCAGCAGTCCACGAACATCGTTCGCGCAGGCGACGTGGTCCTTGACCTCCCGCGCATGCGCGTGACCGTGGATGGGCGGGTCGTCGAGCTCACTCCGACCGAGTTCGAGCTTCTCGCGACGCTCGCCCGCGAGCCGGGACGAGTCTTTACCCGCGCTCAGCTGCTCGACGCCGTGCACGGTGTCGCCTTCGAGTCGTATGAGCGGGCGATCGACGCGCACATCAAGAACATCCGTCGCAAGCTCGAGCCCGAGCCGGCCACGCCGCGTTACGTGCTCACCGTGTACGGCGTCGGCTATCGCTTCGCCGAGAGCGACGGGTAATGCCCGACCGCCGGCGGTGGGGCCCGCCGACCGAGCGGCCCCGGTGGTGGCCGGAGAGCGAGCCGTTCCCCCCGCAGGGCGGCGAGTGGCGCGCGGTGCGCGGCCGCTTCATGCGCCGGATGGTCCTCTTCGCGGTGGTCGGCTTTTTCCTCTTCTTCCTGCTGCTCTCGGCCGCGATCGGCGTGGTGCTGCGCGTCCTGCAGGTGGCCGGCGCGGGTACCGAGCTCGGGATGGCGATCGTCCTTCTCGGCGGGTTCGTGTTGCTCTTCGGGTTCGGCCGCGGCTGGCGCCGGTACGCGCGGCAGCTCGGCGACGTCATCGAGGCTGCCGGTCGCATCGCTGAAGGTGACCTCAGCACGCGAGTCACGGAGCGCGGTTCGCGTGAGGTCCGCGTGCTGGCGCGGGCGTTCAATACGATGAGCGCACGGCTCGAGGCGAGCGAGCAGCAACGACGAAGGCTGCTCGCCGACGTCAGCCACGAGCTGCGCACGCCGCTCAGCGTCGTGCAGGGGAATCTCGAGGCGCTCCTCGACGGGGTCCACCAAGCCGACGAAGACCATCTTCGGGCGATCCTCGATGAGACCAGGATCCTCTCGCGTCTTGTCGAAGACCTCACGACGCTTTCGCTCGCCGAGGCGGGGTCGCTCGCGCTCCACCGTGAGCCCACGGACGTGGCGGCGATCGCGCGCGATACCGCCGACTCGTTCGGCACCGCGGCGAAGGACGCGGGCGTGAGCGTCGAGACCAGCGTGCCCTCTGGGCTTGGCACGGTCGACGCCGATCCGGTGCGGTTGCGCGAGGTCCTGACGAACCTGGTGGGAAACGCGATTCGCTACACGCCACCCGGGGGCAGCGTCCGGGTCGGCGTGTCGCGGGAGGCCGACTCCGTCGTCGTGACGGTGACCGACACCGGGGCGGGCATCTCCGCCGACGCTCTCGGCCACATCTTCGACCGGTTCTACAAGTCGCCGGAGTCGCACGGGGCGGGTCTCGGGCTTGCGATCGCAAGGCAGCTCGTCGTCGCGCACGGGGGGACGATCACCGCGAAGAGCGAGCCTGGCCGCGGGACCGAGATCGCTTTCACGGTCCCGGCAGAGCGCGAGTCCTAGCGCCGTCAGGCGCGGCGATCAGGGCGCGATCTTGGCCGTCTCCGCCGTGTCCATCTGCGCGCGCTGGAGCTTTCCCGAGTAGTCGACGTAGATCGCCTTCCACTCCGAGTAGACGTCGAGCGCCGCGCGTCCCGCCTCGCGGTGGCCGTTGCCCGTGGCCTTCGTGCCGCCGAACGGGAGCTGGATCTCGGCGCCGATCGTACCGGCATTGACGTACACGAGGCCCGTGTCGGCATCGCGCATGAAGCGGAACGCGTTGTTCACGTTGCGCGTGTAGACCGAGCACGACAGCCCGTATTTCGTCGAGTTCAAGACCTTGATCGCCTCATCGATGCCGCTCACCTCGATGACGGCGGTCACCGGCCCGAAGATCTCCTCCTGGGCGACCCGCATGTTCGGCTTCACGTCGACGAGCACCGTCGGCTCGTGAAAGAACCCTTTCGCGAGCGCGCCCTCGGTCGCGACGTGGCCCCCTGCCGCGACGGTCGCGCCCTCCTTCTCCGCGACGGGGATGAAGGAGTGCACGCGCTCGAGCTGCGAGGCGGCCACGACCGGGCCGACGTCGGTCGACGGATCGAGGCCGCTCCCGAGGCGCAGCTTCTTTGCGCGCCCGACGAGCTTGTCGATCAATGCCTGCGCGACGCCGGTGTGCGCGATCACGCGCGACGCGGCGGTGCAGCGCTGGCCCGATGTTCCGAAGGCCGACCAGACGATCCCATCGAGCGACAGATCGATATCCGCGTCGTCCAGCACGACGATCGCGTTCTTGCCCCCGAGCTCCGTCGAGACGCGCCTCAGAAGCCGCCCGCCGATCTCGCTGATGTGCGCGCCCGTGTCCGATGAGCCGGTGAACGAAATGAGATCGATGCCTGGGTGCGACACCAGGTGGTCGCCGAGCTCGCCGCCGGGACCCAGGATCAGATTGATCACGCCTTTGGGAAGGCCGGCTTCCTCGAGGATCTCCACCAGGCGGACCGCGAGCAGCGGGGTATACGACGCGGGCTTGAACACGACGGCGTTCCCGAGGATCAGTGCGGGCATGATCTTCCAGGTCGGGATCGCGAGCGGGAAGTTCCATGGCGTGATCGCGGCGACGACGCCGACCGGGCTGCGCATGCTCATCGCCCACTTGTTCGGGAGCTCAGCCGGCACGACGTCACCGAACTGCCGGCGGCCTTCCCCGGCCATGTAGTAGGTCATGTCGATGCCCTCTTGGACGTCGCCTCGCGCCTCGGGGAGCACCTTGCCCATCTCGCGCGTCATCTCGCGCGCGAGGTCTTCCTTGCGGCGGAGCATCAGCTCGCCAGCGCGATACAGGATCTCCCCGCGCTTCGGGGCGGGGAAGAGGCGCCAGGAATCGAGCGCCCGCTTGGCCGACTCGATTGCGCGATCAACATCCGCGGGCTGCGATTTCGCGACCGTCGCGATGAGCTCGCCCGTCGCGGGGTCGATGTCCTCGAACGTCTCGCCGCCGGCCGCGTCGATCCAGCGGCCGTCGATGTAGTTGCGGAGCGCTAGCGCTGGCATACCGGTCGTCCCCCCTCTGCTAAAGGGATGGTACGGGCGTTAGAAGGAGGCTCCATAGAAGAGCCAGATGGTGAGGCCGCCCACGGCAATGATGCCGAGGAAGATGAGCAGAAACGCGATGTTGGCCTGCCGCTCCGGATCCATCGCCCGGTCAGCGCCCGCGCTTGTCGGTGAAGCTGAGGGGTGCAGAACCCCTGACCTCACAAGTGCGATTGACGACAGGGAATATTGGCCAGGTCACGGGCAAACAGTAGCGAAAATGACGGGGTGATCTTCGGCATCGAGGCTCTCCGCTCACCCCAGACGCGGCGCGAAGCCCCGGCGCACGAGCTTGCCCCAACCGACGGGAAGACCCGAGAACGCGGCCCACAGGGATCTCGCGACGACAGCCGAGAGCATCTGACGGTAGCCGAGCTGGTAGCCGAAAACGGCCAACGCGTGCCAGGACGGCTCGCCATCGAGGCGCAGCGCGAGGGCCGCGGCGAAGAACTGAAGCGCAGTGAAGAGACCGAACGTGTAGAGATACCCGACCTGCGGTCCAACGAGAAGCCCGTAGAGGAACACGGCATCCACGGCCGGCCCGAGCAGCGGGAAGAGGTACGCGAAGACGATGAGGTACGGGACGCCGAGGCGGCCGACGTTCGTGGCGCGCCAGCGGAACGGCGCGTCGCGGTGCTTCCAGAGGACCTGGAGCGTGCCGTACGACCAGCGGTAACGCTGCTTCCAGAGCGCACGCCAGGTCGCCGGGACCTCCGTCCACGCCCGCGCGTCCGCGACCGTGCGAACGCGATAGCCCAGCTTGCCGATCGAGACGGTGAGATCCGCGTCCTCGGCCAGCGTGTCGCGCGGGAAACCGCCCACGTGGACGACGAGATCGCGACGGAAAGCGCCGAGCGCGCCCGGAACGACGCTCACCGCATTCACGAGATCGAAGAAGCGTCGATCGAGGTTGATGCCCGTGACGTACTCGACGTGCTGGAGCACACCGAGCCAGCCGGTGCGGTTCCCGACCTTCACGTTGCCCGCGACAGCCCCGACCGACGGATCGACGAAGGGCGTCACCAGGCGTCGCAGCGCCTCGCGCTCGAGGATCGAGTCGGCGTCCATCACGACGACGACCGGCGCGTCGACTGCGGCGAGCGCGGTGTTGAGCGCGCTCGCCTTGCCGGCGTTCCGCTGGCGGATGACGCGGAAGCGTGGGTCGTTCGCGCCGGCCTGCGCAGCCGCCGTCGCGGTCCCGTCAGTCGATCCGTCGTCGACCACGACGACCTGGAGCGCGAGGAGGTCGCTCGTGAGGATCGAGCGCACGCACGAGCCGATGCCGACCTCCTCGTTGTACGCGGCGACGAGGACGGCGACGGTCGGGACCGTCCCCGCCGACGTGACGCGGCGGCGCGCTTGCACCGTCGCGAGGATCGCGACGACCACGAGCCGCACGAGCATGAGAAGCGTCGCGAGCCCAGCGAGCGCGACGACCACATCGGCGAGCGCGCGCCACAGGTCGAAGCCCGCGAACGCGGCGGCCCCGGCGAGGCGCGCGGGAATCGGCAACGGGGCCGGCGCGATACCCGCGAGGGTGGCGGCGGACACGACACTCACGCCGTTGGCGCGCGCCGCCGCGAGAGCGGTGAACAGTGCCTCGACCTCACGCGAGTCGCGCACGAGCACGAGGCCGTCCAGGTCCTCGCGCGTCGCGGGCGCCGGCGCGGGAAGGACGGGCACCAGCCCGCTTCGTTCGGCCCGGCGCGCAGTCTCGAGCCCGGACGCGTTCAAGTCCCTGCCGGCCGTCGGGGCGTAGACGCGGATCTCGCGGGCGGCCGCGCTCTCGACCAAACGTTGACCCACCGCCGTCTCCGCGGTCCAGATCGGCTCCGGAAGACGGGTCGTATCCACGTCGGTGTAGCCGGCGAAGGCGAGGTCGTGGCCGCGACCGGTGATGAAGAGAGCGAGATCACGGTCTGCGAGAACGTCGAGTGCGGTGAGCGCGAAGGTGGCCGTGATGCCAGCCCGGCCCTGAGCGTGGAGCGCGGCCTCGATCTTCCGTGCCTCGGGCGGCGCGGCGCGGACGACGATCGCGACGCGACCCCGCCCGGCCGCACCGCGTTGCGCCGCGGGCGTGACGCGCAGCAGCGGGCCCTGTCCGCCGACAGCGACCGGCCCTGACGCTGCGGCGAACGCGCCGCGTGCGGACAGATCGAGAATCCCGACTGCGACCGCCAAGAGCGCGAGCGCTGTGAAGACGAGCCGCGTCAACTAGCGCGTCGGTCTCGGGGTGCGGTCGGGCGTGCGACCGGGGAACGTCGCGTTTGGCCCACCGCCAGGGTTCGCCGTCGGCGCGGGCGTCGTCGGCAACGCGGTAGGAACCGGCGTGGCGGGGGCCGGTGTCGGCGTCGGGAAGAAAGGCAGCGGCGGGATCACGAGCGCCGGACGCGTGGTTGCGCGGGATGACGGGGCTCCGGGCGCGGGCGCGCTCGCGGCCGGAGCCACGGCCTGCTGGAGCGGCATGACGAACTCTGGTAACTCCGCAATGAGCACGAGCGCGCGCCCGATCCGCCGGCGGACCTGCGCGCCGCCCTCGAAGACGGTCCGCGCCGTCGACATGCCGCCAGCATGGCGCGCGCCGTCGTCTGGGCCGTCGCGGTTCCGTGTCTTCTCTGAGGAACGCGCTCGCGCGCTGCGAGACGCTGGCCTCAGGCGCGAATCCCTCCTCGAGATCGAGGAGTTGCGTCTGCCGCAGCCAGCCTGCCCGTCAGTTCAGAAAACTCGGGGCGCTTTCGGGCGTTCGGGACGCCCATTTCTAGGGATACGATCGGTCGCGGGGAAGTCGCATGGAACCGCATGTCTTCTACGCGCGGACGACTGACGATGTGACGATCGCGTATGCGGTCGTCGGCGCGGGACCCACCCTCGTCCTCCTGCCCGGCGTGCCGTTCAGCAACTTCCTCGAGGAGTG
>VBGS01000180.1 GCA_005889445.1 Chloroflexota bacterium | reverse complement strand
CCGGAGAGGCGTCTTGGCACCGACGAGATGTGGGACAAGGCCGAGAAGGCGCTCGCCGACGCGCTCGGCGTGCGCGAGGTCCCGTACAGGATCGACGAGGGCGGCGGTGTCTTTTACGCGCCCAAGATCGACATCAAGGTGATGGACGCGATCGGTCGCGAGTGGCAGGGCCCGACGATCCAGGTCGATCTCAACCTGCCCGAGCGCTTCGACGTCACCTTCGTGAACGAGAAGGGCGAGCGCGAACGCGCCGTGATGATCCATCGCGTGCTTTTTGGAAGCCTCGAGCGTTTCGTCGGCGGGCTCATCGAGCACTACGCCGGGAACTTTCCCCTCTGGCTCAACTGGGAGCAGGCCGCGATCATCCCGGTCCGAGAGACCGCGCGGACGTACGCCGAAGAGGTCGCGGCAAAGCTGCGCGGCGCGAATCTCCGCGTCCATCTCGACGCGCAGCCCGGCGACCTGCGAACGCGGATCAAAGAGGCGCAGCAACGCAAGGCCTCGTACATGCTCGTCGTCGGCGACAAGGAGGCCGTCGCCGGCACCGTCTCGGTCCGCCGGCGCGGGGCGGCGCAGGGCGAGGAGGAACGCGGCGTTCGCGTCGACGTTCTCCTCGAGCGGCTGGTCCAGGAGCGCGACACGAAGGCGATGCCCGCGGACTTCCGCATGTACGAGCCCGGCGGCGGCGAGCCGCTCGCCGGATGAGCGCCGTCATGGAGAGCCCGATCCTGCGCGGCGAGCGCGTGACCCTCAGGCCGATGACGCACGCCGACGCGCCGCATCTGGTGCGCTGGGGGAATGACGCCGATTTCGCGTGGAATCAGTGGGGGAGGAACCCCGGCCGGTTCGGCGACGACGCGAAGGCCCGCCAGTGGATGGATTTCTTCGCCGGCCGCGCGGGGAAGGTCTTCGTCATCGAGCACGCGGGCCGACCGATCGGCCAGGTGAACTACCGCGACCTTCAGCCGAAGGGTCGCAGCGCCGAGGTCGGGATCGGGATCGGCGAGCGCTCGCTCTGGAGCAAGGGGCTGGGGCGCGAGGCGCTCGGCCTGCTCGTGCGACACCTCGTCGAGGACCTCGGATGCCACCGTGTGTCGCTGCATGTCCTTTCGTACAACGACCGCGCGATCAGCTCGTACAAAGCGGCGGGGTTCTGGGTCGAGGGGATCGAGCGCGATGCGGTCATGACCGACCGCGGATTCTTCGCGGACGACGTCGCCATGGCGTACCTGGCTGGGCGAACGCGGCCGTCCTTCGACCCGAAGCCGGTCACCCTCGAGGGCAAATATGTGAGGCTCGAGCCCTACCACCGCGAGCATCTGGCCGAGCTCTGGGAGGTCGCTCGCGATCCGGAGGTCTGGAAGTACCTCCTCGCGCCGCTGCCCAAGGACATTGACGAGTTCGCGCGCCATATGAACGAGGGCCTGGAGGGACAGATCACCGGCGAGCAGGTGGTGTTCCTCACGCGCCGCCGCTCGGATGAGCGCGCGGTCGGCTCGACCCGCTTCCTCCACGTGGACCGGCCCAACAAGACCGCCGAGATCGGCTGGACCTTCCTGGGTGCAGAGGGCCGACGCACGGTCGCCAATAGCGAGGCGAAATTCCTGCAGCTCCGTCACCTCTTCGAGGATCTCGGTTCGAACCGCGTCTGGCTTCAGACCGACAAGATCAACCAGCGGTCGCAGAACGCGATCGAGCGCCTCGGCGCGAGAAAAGAAGGAGAGCTGCGCGACGACCGGATCGCGTGGAACGGACGGCTGACGGGGAGCGGCGGCACTGGTAGCGGAGCACTCACGCCAATAGACGGAGTCGCTCTATAGCCGCGCCCGAACTGCGGATCAACGAGATGATCCGCGTTCCCACGGTCCGCCTCATCGGTGCGAACGGTGAAGCGCTGGGCGTCGTTCCGACTGCCCGTGCCCTCGCCAAAGCGCAGGAAGAGGGCTACGACCTCGTCGAGATCGCGCCGAACAGCCAGCCGCCGGTGTGCAAGATCCTCGACTTCGGGAAGTACCGCTACGACCTCCAGCAGAAGGCCAAGGATGCGAAGAAGAAGCAGAAGGCCGTCACCTGGAAGGAGATCCGGGTCTCGCCCAAGATCGACGACCACGACATCGACACGAAGATCAGATCTGCCGCGAAGTTCCTCGATGAAGGCGACAAGCTGAAGGTGACGGTGCGCTTCCGCGGCCGCGAGCTCGCTCATCCTGACCGGGGCCGGGTCCTCCTACTCGCGATCGGCGACAAGCTGAAGGATCACGGTGTCATCGAGCGGCAGCCGCTCCTCGAGGGCCGCAGCATGATGATGGTCATGAATCCGGTGCGTAAGGACGCCGTCCCGGCTGCGGGAACGGCCCGCCCGCCCACACCGCCCGCCCCTCCGGTGCCAGCGGCCGGCCCACGGCCAGCGCCCGTAGGACCGCGGCCCGCGGCTCCCGCCGCGGCGCCGGCTCGTCCCGCCCCGACGCCCCCGCCCGCGAGCGCTCGTCCGCCCGCGGCGCGACCTGCTGTTCCGCCGCGCGCCCAGCGACCCGCCTAGTCGCGGGGGCTGGCCCCTGCAACCCCTCGCTCTCCTTGACTTAGTCGTGGGGGCTTGCCCCCACACCCCTCACTCTCTCCGTCGGACCCCGCCCATCGCCCTTAGGGCGATGTGCTTGGTGGCCTGCACTTACAATTCCCTTTCACGCTTCGCGCAACGGAGGTCGATTCACCGTGCCTAAGATCAAGAGCCATAGCGGCGCCAAGAAGCGGTTCGAGTTCACCGGGCGCGGCCGCCTCCGCCGCTCGAAGGCGTTCAAAGGTCACCTGAACCAGCACAAATCGCCGTCGCGTAAGCGGCGCCACCAGGGAAAGGCGCTCGTCGCCAAGGGCGATCTCAAGCTCGTGCGCAAGCTCCTGCCGAACCTGAAGGGAAGGGTCTAGGCATGTCACGAGTGAAGCGCGGCGTCGCCGCGCGCAAGAAGCACAAGAAGCTCCTCTCCCAGGCCGAAGGGCGTCGTGCGTCCAAGCACAAGCTCGTCCGTCCGGCCCGCGAGGCCGCGATGCACGCGCTCCGATACGCGTACCGCGACCGCCGCGCGCGCAAGGGCCAGTTCCGCGCGCTCTGGATCGCGCGAATCAACGCCGCCGCGCGGGACGCCGGCGTCTCCTACAGCCGGCTGATGGCGGCGCTCCGGCTCTCCGGCATCAGCCTCGACCGCAAGGTCCTGGCGGACATGGCCGTTCGCGACCCGAAGGTGTTCCGTCACTATGTCGACCTGTTGAAGGAGAAATCCACCAAGTCGTCGAGCTAGCGCATATGGCGACGAAGGAGAGCAGTACCGCGACACGCGGCGGTTAAGAAAGAGAGATCGGCAACAGGTGAGAGCCGATCGCGCCGACGACGCGGGAATTCGCTCCGAAGCCGACCGGCAGAAAAGCCGATCCGCGTGAAGCGCGATACAGCTTCGACCGAGCGTCCTCCTCCGTCCGCGAGGGTGGGAGAGGGAACACGGGTGGTACCGCGGAGGCCCGCCTTCGTCCCGAGACGAACGGCGGGTTTTCCATTTCCTGTGGGAGGACGAATGGCGGAAGATCTGAAGGCGCTCGCCGACCGCGCGGTGGCCGACATCGCGGCGGCCGCGGATGACGCCGCGCTCGAGGCGGCGCGCGTCCGCTACCTCGGCCGTAAGGACGGCGTGCTGAGCGAGGCCACCAAGCGTGTCGCGCAGCTGCCGGCCGCCGACAAGCCCGCGTACGGCGCGGCCGTGAACGAGGCGAAGCGGCGGATCGAGGGCGCGCTCGAGGAGCGGCGGGCCGCGCTCCGCGCGTCGGCGATCGAGCGTGAGCTCGGTCAGGAACGGGAGGACCTGACGCTCCCGCCACGGCGTGTACGCGTAGGCCGATTGCACCCGATCTCCCAGACCACCCGCGATATCTCGCGGATCTTCGCGAGCCTCGGGTTCGAGACGGTCGAGGGTCCCGAGATCGAGTGGGACTACTACAACTTCGAGGCGCTCAACATCCCCACCGGGCATCCGGCGCGCGAGAAATGGCAGACGCTGTGGATCTCCAATCCGCTTGGCGACGACCCTTCGCGGCCGCTCCTCGGGCGCACGCACACCTCGCCGATGCAGATCCGCGTGATGGAGCAGCGGAAGCCGCCGATTCGCGTCGTCATTCCCGGCCGCTGCTATCGGTATGAGGCGACCGACGCGATCCGGGAGAGCATCTTCTTCCAGTACGAGGGCCTCGCCATCGACGAAAAGCTGACGATGTCTGACCTCAAGGGCGTCCTCTACGCCTTCGCGCGCCAGATCTTCGGCGGCGAGCGCAAGATCCGTTTCCGCGTCGACTACTTCCCATTCACGGAGCCGTCCGCGGAGATCGCATTCGATTGCTTCGCGTGCGAGGGCCGCGATCCGCAGTGCCGCGTCTGCGGCGGAGAAGGCTGGATCGAAGCGGCGGGCTGCGGCATGGTCCATCCCGACGTGCTGCGGCGGGTTGGCTACGACCCCGCGCGATATCAGGGCTTCGCCTTCGGCGGCGGCATCGAGCGCATCGCGATGCTGCGCAGCGGCGCGCCGGACATCCGGCTCTTCTACCAGAACGACCTGCGGTTCTTGGAGCAGTTCTAGATGCTCATAAAGGTCCCGCTGTCGTGGCTTCGCGAGTACGTGGACATCCCCGTGTCCCCTGAGGAGCTGGGCAACCGGCTGCACATGTCGAGCACCGAGGTCAAGGGGATCGATCGCCCGTGGTGGGGCGACAAGATCCGCGTCGGTCGCGTCAGCGAGCTCGCGAAGCACCCGAACGCGGACAAGCTTCAGCTCGCGACGATCGAATATGGCGCCAGCCAGCCGAAGACGGTCGTGACCGGCGCGACCAATCTCACGGTCGGGGCGATCGTTCCATATGCCGACGAAGGCGCGGAGATCGTCGACGGCCACACCGGCGAGCGCACCGTGCTGAAAGGCCGCCCGATGCGCGGCATCCAGAGCGAGGGGATGGTCCTTTCGGCGAAGGAGCTGGGTCTCGGCGAAGAGCACGAGGGGATCCACCTCCTGGGTCCTGATCTTCCGGTGGGTGCGCTGCTCCGCGAGGTGCTCGGCGAGACGATCTTCTCCTTCGAGGTGCAGCCGAACCGTCCCGATTGTCTCGGGGTCGTCGGCATGGCTCGCGAGACGAGCGCGGTGCTCGCGACCGGGCTGCGCGATCCCGCGCTGGACCGTCTTGTCGACCGCGCGCCGAAGGGTCTGGACCTACGTATCGAGGACGACGCGGCGTGCCCGCGCTTCGCGGCCGCTCTCCTCACGAGCGTGCGGCTCGGTCCGTCGCCGGCCTGGATGCAGGCGCGCCTCATCGCGGCGGGCATGCGGCCGATCGACAACGTCGTGGATATCACCAATTA
>VBGS01000044.1 GCA_005889445.1 Chloroflexota bacterium | reverse complement strand
TCAAGACTTCGAATCGCTCGCGGTGCGGGATCTCCAGCGCGGTGTCGCCACCGGTCTTCCCTCGGGTGAGGCGGTCGCGGGCCTTGTCGGCGAGGAGCCGCTGCGTCCCGACGAGGTCGGCCTGAGGGAGTTCGGATGGTCGGGCGAGACGCCGCTCTGGTACTACCTGCTCAAGGAGGCGGAGGTACGCGAGGGTGGTGAACGGCTCGGTCCGGTGGGCTCGTTGATCGTCGGTGAAGTGCTGCTCGGAATCGTGGACGGAGACCCCGAATCGTTCCGCAGCGTGGATCCGTCCTGGCGTCCCACCCTCCCGAGTCGCATTCCCGATCGGTTCGGTCTCGCCGACTTGCTTGTCGCCGCGAGCGACTGAATTGATCGGTCGGGGCGCGTCGTTCTGGATCGTGGCGATCACGTTCGGGCTCTTCCTGTTTGCCGCCGCGGCGCCGTCACCGCTCTATGCGGTCTATGCCGCCCTCTGGCAGTTCTCTGCCGGCGCGCTCACCGAGGTGTTCGCGGTCTACGCACTGGCATTGCTCGTGGCGCTTCTCTTCACAGGGCCGCTCTCCGATTTCCTCGGCCGGCGTCCGGTGATTCTCGCGGCGCTCGCGATCCAGCTGGCGAGCATCGCGTTGTTTCTCCTCGCGACCGGTATCGGATGGCTCTTCGCAGCGCGCATCGCCCAGGGGATCGCGACCGGCGTGGCCACGGGCGCGCTGGCCGCCGCCCTCGTGGACCTGCAGCCTCCGGGAAACCCTGCGCTGGCGTCTCTCGTCAACAGCGCCGGGCCGATCCTGAGCCTCGGGCTCGGAGCGCTGGTCTCAGCGGTGCTCGTCCAGTACGCACCGGATCCGCTTCACCTCGTGTACTGGCTGACGCTGCTGGGCTTCATCGCGGCGGTCGCGGCGGTGATGGCGATGCCCGAGTCCGGGATGCGGCGGAAGGGAGCGCGGCTCTGGCCGCGCGTATCCGTCGAGCCCGCGGTCAGACGAGAGTTCATCGCCACAGTGCCGATCCTCATCGCCGGCTGGGCGGTCGCCGGCTTCTACCTGTCGCTCGGCCCGAGCCTCGCTTCGCAGCTCGCTGCTACGTCCAATCGGGTGCCGGGCGGACTCGCGATCTTCCTACTTACCGAGGTCGGCGCGATCTCGATCGTGCTCGCGCGTTCATGGGCGACGACACGCGCGATGACCGTTGGCGGGATCATCCTCGGAGCAGGCCTCGTGGTGGCGGTGATCGCCGTCGCGCTCATGTCCCCGATCCTGTTCTTCGCGGCCACGGCGGTGACCGGGGTGGGATTTGGGCTGGCGTGGCTCGGTGTGCTCCGGACCCTTGTCGGCCTTGCCGCGCCGACGGCGCGAGCGGCGCTGCTCGCCGCGGTGTTCATCGTCGCGTATCTGGCACTCGCGCTTCCGGCGGTCATCGCCGGTTATCTCGCGACCAGGATCGGGCTCCACGACGCCGCGCTCTGGTATGCCGTGGCCCTCGTTCTTCTGACCTTCTCGGGAGTGGTCGCGACCTGGTTCGTCACGCTACGGGGGCGATCCCCTCAGGTCGTCAGCTAAACCCCGACCCGAGGGTCCGATACCCGCCGACGGACGTCGCGCCAGACTTGGCAGATGCGCACGGGTCGGCTCGAGGCATTCAGCGACGGCGTCTTCGCGATCGCGGCGACGCTGCTCGTCCTCGAGCTGCGCGTGCCTCCCGAGACGACCGATCTCCCCGCCGCGCTCCTGCGTCTCTGGCCGGCCTACGCCGCGTACCTGGTGAGCTTTCTCACGATCGGGATCATCTGGGTGAACCACCACACGCTGCTCGAGCACTGCGCACGTGTCGACCGGCGCTTTCTTTATCTGAACCTTCTGCTGCTGGTCGCGGTCGGGATCGTCCCGTTCCCGACGGCCCTGGTCGACCAGTACATCCTCTCGGAGCAGGGAGCCACCGCGGCGCTCGTCGTCTACGGACTTGGCGGGCTTCTCATCGCGATCGCCTTCACCGGCGTGTTCCTCTACGCGACGCACGATCATCGTGTCGTCGGGGATCGCGCGGCGGCGCGCCGGATCCGTGAGGAAGGCCGACTGTTCCCGATCGGGCTTGGCGCATACATCCTCGGGATCGCCCTCGCGTTCGTCGCGCCGCTCGCCAGCCTGGCGATCTATGCGCTGACCGCGCTCTTCTACGCGCTCCCGCTCTTGCCGCTCCCGACGACTCGTGGCTCGTAGACTCGATGAATGGCGACGGCCCCAGTTCTGCCGGGCGGATTCGAGCTTCCGCTCGAGCCGCGTCTTCCACGCCTCGGCTCGATCGACGCGGTGGCGCTCGAGGCTCGCGCGGCGGCGCTCGCAACGCGGTCGATCAAACGCGAGTCGAAGCTCTTCGCGCTCGATCTTGCGATCCGCGTGATGGACCTGACCACGCTGGAAGGCGCGGACACTCCGGGAAAAGTCTCGGCGCTCGCGTCCAAGGGGATCCACCCGGATCCGTCGGATCCGCACATTCCATCCGTGGCGGCGATCTGCGTCTACCCGAACCTCGTGCCCTACGCGCTGGAGCGCACGCGCGGCACCGACGTCAACGTCGCGGCAGTCGCGACCGCGTTTCCGTCCGGGCAGTCCTCGCTCGACGTGAAGCTGGCCGAGGTGCGCGAGGTCCTTGACGCGGGCGCGCAGGAGGTCGACATGGTCATCGACCGCGGCGCGTTCCTTTCGGGCCGGTACGCGCAGGTGTACGACGAGATCGTCCGCGTGAAAGAGGCGTGCGCCGGGCGCGCCCACCTCAAGGTCATCCTCGAGACCGGCGAGCTTGGAACGTACGACAACATCCGGCGCGCCTCGCTTCTCGCGATCGCCGGCGGGGCGGACTTCATCAAGACCAGCACGGGGAAGCTGCCGAGCTCCGCCACGCTGCCGGTAACGCTGTGCATGCTCGAGGTCATTCGCGACGTGCACGAGGAGACCGGCCGGGTCGTCGGACTGAAGGCGGCGGGCGGCATCCGCCAGGCGAAGCAAGCGGTGCAGTACCTCGTCCAGGTACACGAGACCCTTGGGCTCGCGTGGCTCACGCCCGACCGATACCGACTCGGCGCGTCGAGCCTGCTCAACGACGTGCTCATGCAGATCCGGAAGGAGCGGACCGGGCGCTACCAGAACCCGGACTACTTCACCGTTGACTAAGACGAAGCGCGAGGTCGCGCGAAGACCCGCCAGCGCGGCGATCCCGAGCGGCTGGGAGTACGCGCCGGCGCCGGAGTCGCGCGACATCGTGCGAGTCAACGAGAGCTACGGCCTGTACATCGGTGGCGGGTTCGTCGAGCCGCTGTCGAACGAGCGCTACACCACGATCGACCCCGCGCGGGAGGAGCCGCTCTCGGAGATCGCGCAGGCCGGGAAGGCCGACGTCGACCGCGCGGTGAAGTCCGCGCGCGAGGCGTACGCCGAGCGCTGGTCGAACCTGCGCCCCAGCGAGCGGGCCAAGTACCTCTTTCGGATCGCGCGCCTCCTGCAGGAGCGCTCCCGCGAGTTCGCGGTGCTCGAATCACTCAATGGCGGCAAGCCGATCCGCGAATCCCGCGACGTCGATCTGCCACTGGCCGCGGCGCACTTCTTCTACTACGCGGGGTGGGCCGACAAGCTCGAGTACGCGTTCCCGAACCGCACGCCGCGGCCGATCGGCGTGGCGGGTCAGATCATTCCGTGGAACTTCCCCCTGCTCATGCTCGCGTGGAAGATCGCGCCGGCGCTCGCCGCGGGCAACACCGTCGTGCTGAAGCCGGCGGAGACGACGCCGCTCTCGGCGCTGCTCTTCTGCGACGTCGTCCGTCAGGCCGAGCTGCCGCCCGGCGTTGTGAACATCGTGACCGGCGACGGCCGCACCGGCGCTGAGCTCGTGTCGCATCCGGATGTGGACAAGATCGCGTTCACCGGATCGACCGAGGTCGGCAAGGCCATTGCGCGGACCCTCGCCGGAACGGGCAAGCGGCTCACGCTCGAGCTTGGCGGCAAGGCGGCGAACATCATCTTCGACGACGCCGCGCTGGACCAGGCTGTCGAGGGGATCGTCAACGGCATCTACTTCAATCAGGGCCACGTCTGCTGCGCGGGATCGCGACTGTTCGTCCAGGAGTCCATCTATGAGACCGTGATGGCGAAGCTGAAGCGCCGGATGAGGACGCTCCGGGTCGGCGATCCGCTGGATAAGAACACCGATGTCGGTGCGATCAACTCGAAGCAGCAGCTCGACAAGATCGGTGCGCTCGTGCAGTCGGGGATCGACGAGGGCGCTGAGATCTACCAGCCGCCCTGCAAGCTCCCCGAGCGAGGGTACTGGTTCGTGCCGACGGTCTTCACCAACGTCGCGCAGTCGTACCGCATCGCGCAGGAGGAGATCTTCGGGCCGGTCCTTTCGGTCCTCACGTTCCGGACGCCGGACGAGGCGATCGAGAAGGCGAACAACACTCCCTACGGCCTCTCCGCGGGGGTGTGGACCGAAAAGGGCTCGCGCATCCTCGCGATGGCGCAGGGCCTCCGTGCGGGCGTCGTCTGGGCGAACACGTACAACCGCTTCGACCCGGCCTCCCCGTTCGGGGGCTACAAGGAATCGGGTTTCGGGAGAGAGGGCGGACGTCATGGCCTCGAGCCGTACGTCCAGCTCGACGGCGAATGAGCCGCCTTGTGGTTCGCAAGACCTACAAGCTCTTCATCGGCGGCGCGTTCCCGCGCTCCGAGTCGGGTCGTACCTACGATGCCGAGGGAGCAAACGTCGCGCGCGGATCGCGCAAAGACGTGCGCGACGCGGTGCGCATCGCACGACAGGCTGGACCCGGGTGGGCGGCGATGACTGCGTACAACCGAGGACAGGTGCTCTACCGCGTCGCCGAGATGATGGAAGCGCGCAAGGACGAGCTCGCCGCGCTGTCCGGTGGCGCCGATGAGGTCGATCGCGCGATCGATCGCGTCGTCTGGTACGCCGGATGGGCCGACAAGCTCGCGCAGGTCGTGGGCTCAGCCAATCCCGTAGCCGGCCCCTATTTCAACTTCACGGTCCCCGAGCCCACCGGCGTGACCGGGATCCTCGCCCCCGAGCCGCCACTGCTCGGACTGGTCTCGCGGCTCGCGCCGGTCATCGTCGGCGGCAACACCGCGGTGGTCGCCGCATCCGAGGCCCATCCGCTCGTCGCGATCGAATTCAGTGAGTGTCTTGCGACCGCCGACGTTCCCCCGGGCGTCATCAACATCCTCACCGGTCTGCGCCGCGAGCTCGCGCCCGCCATCGCGGCGCACATGGACGTGTCCGCCCTCGACCTCACCGGCGCCGACGGAGACGTCGCCGAGCTCGAGCGGCTTGGCGCGGAGAACGTGAAGCGCATCGTGCGCGGCCGGCCGGATGCGCAGAGTCCGTATGAGATCGCCTCGTTCCTCGAGCTCAAGACGGTGTGGCATCCGATCGGTATGTAGGCGCCCCTCCGATCGCGGCGCCGCTCTCTGGAACAATTCGCGGCAAGCCGCTGTTTCGGCTGAGTGACCATGGAAATCGGGGTCGATAGCTTCGCTGCGGCGATCGGCGACGACGGCACCGCAGGCCCTCCCGCGGAGCGTCTTCGCGACCTGCTCGAAGAGATCGAGCATGCCGACGAGGTCGGGCTCGATGTCTTCGGGATCGGTGAGCATCACCGCAAGGAGTTCCTGGACTCGGCACCGACGGTGATCCTCGGCGCCGCCGCGGGTCGCACCAAGCGGATCCGCCTCACCAGCGCGGTGACCGTCCTGAGCGCCGCCGATCCCGTCCGGGTGTTTCAGGAGTTCGCCACGCTCGATCTCATCTCACGTGGTCGTGCTGAGATGGTGGTCGGACGCGGCTCGTTCATCGAAGCGTTTCCGCTGTTCGGCCTGAACCTCGACGACTACGACTCGCTCTTCGCCGAGAAGCTCGAGCTCCTCCTCAAGATCCGCCAGAACGAGCACGTGCGCTGGTCCGGAGAGCACCGGCCACCGCTCACCGGGCAGGGCGTGTACCCGCGGCCGCTGCAGGATCCGCTGCCGATCTGGGTCGGCGTCGGCGGGACGCCGGAGTCATTCGCCCGCGCGGGCGTGCTCGGGTTGCCACTCATGGTCGCGATCATCGGTGGACAAACGCGGCGTTTCCGTCCGCTCGTGGATCTCTACAAGGAGGCGGCGCGGCGCGCCGGGTTCTTGCCCGACCGACTGAAGGTCGGCATGCACAGCCTCGGCTACGTCGCGGAGACGTCTCAGCAGGCCGCGGACGAGTTCTTCCCGGGGTATGCCCGCGCGATCGGCGAGGTGGGGAAGGAGCGCGGCTGGGGGCCGGTCACCCGCGCGCAGTTCGATGCGCAGCTCGGGCCGACCGGCGCGCTCCTCGTCGGCAGCCCGGAAGAGGTCATCGAGAAGATCGTGCGACACAGCGAAGCGCTCGGAGGTCTCTCCCGCGTTACCTTCATGATGAATGCCGCCTCCTTGCCGCATGCGAAGCTCATGAAGGCCATCGATCTGCTCGGCAGCCGCGTCGCGCCGGCGCTGCGCAACGAGCTCGCCTCGTCGGCGGCATAGCGTGGCCGACTGGAACAAGGACACGATCGACCGCTTCCGCGCGCAGGGCGGCAAGGGTGTTGGTCCCTTTGGCGACAAGCTTCTGTTGCTCACGACGCGCGGCGCGAAGAGCGGAACCGTCCGGACGACGCCTCTCGTGTACCACCGCGACGGCGACCGCTACGTGATCGCGGCCTCGAAAGGCGGCGCGCCGGCCCATCCCTCCTGGTATCACAACCTGGTGAAACATCCGGACGCCGAGATCGAGGTCGGGACCGAGAAGTTCAAGGTGCGCGCACGCCCGATCGCGAAGGGCCCGGAGCGCGATCGCCTCTACGAGGCGCACGGCGAGAACTTCTCGGCGTTCCGCGATTACCCGAAAAAGACGAGCAGGGTCATACCGGTGGTCGTGCTGGAGCGCGTCACCTAAACCTTCGCTGTGCATGGTGCATGCACCGAGTTGACCGACCCCAGAGCAGTCCATAACGTGACATCGATGCCTCGCCTGCACCACGGTCATAGCACCATCGCCCCGATCTCGGGGCTGACCGTGCGTCCGGGAGGCTAGCCGAACTACTTCGTCGCATCGCAGTCCAAGGGGCCTCCCGAGAGGGAGGCCCCTTTTGTTTGTCTGGGGGTGTCCGAGACATATGAATAGGGAGAGCGGTCCGATCGCGCCGCCGCGCGGGTTTCGCGACATCCTGCCGACCGAGGCGCGCGAGCTTGGCGTGATCGAGCAGACGCTGGCGGAGACCTTCGCCGCGTCGGGGTTCACCCCGCTCCATCCGCCGCTCCTCGAGTACGGGACCGTCGACCCGGCGAAGGGACGGCGCATCCAGTTCCTCGACAGCGACGGCAGTCTCGTGGCGCTTCGGCCCGATCTCACGACGAGCGTCGCGCGACTCGTGGCGGGCCGATACCGCGACATGACCGGCGTCCTACGGCTCTCCTATCTCGCCCCCGTGTTCCGCGAGGAGCCGGCGCTCAGCGGCGGATCGCGCGAGGTCCTTCAGGCCGGCGTCGAGCTCGTCGGCGGAGGTGGATCGCTCGCGGACGCCGAGATCCTCGCGCTGCTGGTCGAGTCGCTCGAGCGCTGTGGCCTCCCGGTCTGCGAGTCCACCGTGCAGGTCGGCGACATCCGGCTCCTCACCGGCCTGTTCGCGACGCTGCCCGATGACGCGCGTGGCGAAGTGATCCGCGAGCTGCGGCAGGGCGACATCGCGGGTGGCCTGCGCCGCGCGGGCGCGGCCGGGATGCCCGCGGATAAGCTCCGCCGCGCCACTGCCGCGCTGACCGGCGTCGCGGGCGGCGTCGACGGGGCTGGCGTCGGAGAGATCTGCCGCGTCATCGAGCTCGCGCGCGACCGCTGGCCGGGGTCGGCGAAGGGGTGGGGCGCTCCGAATCTCGCGCTGTTGCCCGCGCTCCCGTACTACACCGGGATCGTCTTCGAGGCCATTCATCCCGACGCGGGCGTCGTCGCGTCGGGCGGCCGCTACGACCTGCTCATCGGCGCGTTCGGCGAGCCGCGTCCGGCGATCGGCTTCGCGATCGACGTGCTGCAGCTGCATCGCGCGCTCTTCGCGGAGTCGTGGCAGCCGCGAAGCCAGCGCCCACTCCTTCTATTACGCGCGAGCGTCGACGAGCGCGCCACGATGCGCTGCGCCGCCTCGCTGCGGGCGGGTGGCCTTGCCGTCGCGATGGGGGACGTGGCCGAGCGGGCCGGCCGCGCCGTCATCCGGGCGGAGGTGATCGACGAACGCCTGGTGAAGCTCGACGACGGCCGCGTGGCCGAGGCCGCCGCTCTTGCTCGGGAGATGGGTCCATGAGACCGCTTCGTTTCGCCCTCGCGCAGGGCCTTCTGCTGAGCGACGCGCTCGCGGCCCTGCGCGCGATCGGGGTCGACGTGTCCGGCATCACTCCGGGCGGGAGGCGGCTCGTCGTGGCCGGGGGCGAGATCGAGTTCGTGCTGGCGCGGCCGAGCGACATCGCGACGTACGTCGAGCGTGGCGCCGCCGATCTCGGCATCGTCGGCAAGGACGTGCTCCTCGAGACCGGCGCGAAGGTCATCGAGCTCGCCGAGCTCGGATTCGGCGCGTGCCGTTTCGTGGTGGCGGCGCCGCGCGAGGCCGTCGAGCGATCGCTCGACGAGTACCGCCACCTCGGCACGCTCGAGGTCGCGACCAAATATCCGAACGTCGCGGAACGGCACTTCCGCGCTCGCGACATCGCGGTCGAGATCGTGAAGGTCTCGGGGTCGGCGGAGGTGGCTCCGCTGGTCGGTCTCGCGGACTGGATCGTCGACCTCGTCGCCACCGGGAGCACGCTGCGCGCGAACGGACTCGCGGTCATCGAGGAGATCGCGAGCAGCACCGCCCGGCTCGTCGCGAACCCGGCCTCGTATCACCTCCGTCGTCGGGAGATGGCGCCGCTCGTGGAACGGCTCGCGACGTGGGCGGCCGCGCGATGAGGATCGCCGCGCTCTCCGCCTTTCCCGCCGACGTCGCGCGCGCCCGCGGCGGCGGCGCGTTCGGGACGGCCGAGCAGGAAACGGCCGTGGGCATCATCGGCGCCGTGCGTCGCCAGGGCGATGCCGCCGTGCTGCGGACCGTCCGGCGATTCGACCGCGCACGCGCGCGGGCGAGCGACCTGGTGGTCGAACGCGCGGCTCTGCGACGGGCGGCGCGCGCGTGCCCTGTCGACGTCCGGCGCGCGCTCGACCTCGCCTACGCGCGCATCCGCGACTTCCACGAACAGCAGCGTCCGCGCGAGGCGGCGCGGCGCGACGCGCACGCGGACCTGCGGCTCGTACCCACGCCGCTCGACCGGGTCGGTGCGCTCGTCCCGCGCGGAAGCTCGGCGTATCCATCGACGGTCTTGATGACCGGTGTGCCATCGCAGGTCGCCGGTGTTGGAACGCTCGTGGTCGCGTCGCCGATGCCGCCCGACGGCCAGATCGATCCGGCACTCGCGTACGCGCTGGAGCTCGTCGGGGCGACCGTCCTCTATCGAGCCGGTGGGGCGGCCGCGGTCGCGGCGCTCGCATACGGCACGCGCTCGCTGCCGCGAGTGGACAAGATCGTCGGCCCGGGCAATGCCTACACCGCCGCGGCGAAGTGGCTCGTCTCCGCCGACGTCGGGATCGACGCACTCCAGGGTCCGAGCGAGCTCGTCGCGGTCGCCTCGGGCGACGCGGATCCCCACGCGCTCGCCCTCGATCTGCTCGCGCAGGCGGAGCATGGTGCCGGCGCGTTCGCGGCGCTCATCAGCGACGATGCGACCTGGCTGCGGACGGTCGGCGAAGGGATCCCCGGTTTGCGGACTCAGCGAGTACGCGCATATCACGCGAGCGGTCTCGCCGCCGCGGTGCGCGCCGCCGACGCGGCCGCGCCGGAGCACGTGCTGCTCGCGGGACGCGGCGCCGTCGCGCTCGCCGACCGGATCCGACACGCCGGTGCCCTCTTTATCGGAGAGCGATCGGCCGTGGCGTTCGGCGACTACATCGCTGGGACCAATCACTCGCTCCCGACCGGCGGTACCGCGCGCTGGTCGTCGGCGCTGCGGGTCGACGATTTCATTCGGTGGACCAGTCGCGCGTCGCTGCGCGGCGACCTCCGCGAGCTGGCGCGCGCCGCGGCGGCGATCGCCGGACACGAGCGCATGCGATACCACCGGGCGTCGCTCGAGGCGCGCGCATGATCGGCGATCTTCCGCGCCCGCGCGAGTGGCTCGACCGAGCGGCGCCCTATCGCATCGACTCGGGGGCCGCGGAGGTGCGCCTGCAGGCGAATGAGTGGACCACGCCCACGCCGCTCGGGCGTTATCTCGACGCCGGAGACCTCGAGAGCACGATGCTCAAC
>VBGS01000041.1 GCA_005889445.1 Chloroflexota bacterium | reverse complement strand
CTTGGGCTGCCGGAGTCGAAAGTGCATCTCGTACTCGCCGGCGTCGGCGGTGCTTTCGGGGCGCGCGAAGACGTCACGCTGCAGATCCACACCTGCCTGCTCGCGCTCGCGACGAAGCGGCCGGTCCGCATGACCTACGGTCGCGAGGAATCCTTCTACGGCCATGTCCATCGGCATCCCGCCAAGCTCTGGTACCGGCATGGGGCGACAAGCGCGGGCGACCTCGTCTTCGTCAGGGCCACGATCGTCCTCGACGGCGGCGCGTACGCCTCCTCGAGCCCGGCGGTCATCGCGAATGCGGCGTGCTTTGGCGCAGGGCCCTACCGGGTCCCGAACGCGCGAATCCACGCGGTCGGCGCCTATACGAACAATCCACCGGCCGGCGCGATGCGCGGCTTCGGGGCGGTGCAGACCTGCTTCGCCTACGAAGCGCAGATGGACGCGCTTGCGGCGAAGCTCGGGATCTCGCCGCTGGCGCTTCGCGCGCGCAACGCGCTCCGCAACGGCGATGCGATCGTGACCGGGCAACCGGTCGAGGGCAGTGCCCCCGTCGCGGAGATCCTGAGTCGCTGCGCCGAGGCCGCGCTGCCAGACGCGCGCATCCCGGACGATCCGATCGCGCTGCCCGGCGGCGCCGGGAACCTGACGAACGGTGAAGGCGTTCGCCGCGGCGTCGGCTACGCCGTCGGTATGAAGAACGTTTGCTACTCGCACGGCTTCGACGACTTCGCGACGGCGCGTCTCCGTCTCTACCGCGACGCGCTGGGCCCCATCGCGCGGATCCACACAGCGGCCGCCGAGGTCGGGCAGGGGATCGTCACCGTGTGTCAGCAGATCGCGCGTACCGAGCTCGGCATCGAGCGCGTCGAGCTCGATCCGCCGGACACGTCGATCGGATCCGCCGGCTCGTCATCGGCATCGCGGCAGACCTGGATGACCGGCGGTGCGGTGCTCGAGGCGTGTCGCGAGGTGAAGGCGGAGCTTCTCGCGCGGGCGCGTCGCGCCGGCCGTCGTCCCGACGAGCTCGACGCTCTCCTCGATGAGCCGATCGACCGGACGGTCACGCACCGCCACCGCGACACCGAACAGCGCAACGCGACCACCCAGAACCAGGGACACGTCGCGTTCCTCTTCGCGGCGCACCGCGCGGTCGTCGACGTCGACGTCGAGACCGGACTCGTGAAGGTCGTTCAGATCGCCACGGCGCAGGACGTCGGCAAGGCGATCAACCCACTTGCCGTCGTGGGGCAGATCGAGGGCGGCATCGCGCAGGGTCTCGGGCTCGCGGTCATGGAGGAGGTCCAGCTGCGCGACGGCCACGTGCGCAACGCGTCGTTCACCGATTACCTGCTCCCGACGACGCTCGATATGCCGCCGGTCGTCACTGCGCTGATCGAGCATCCGCACCCCGACGCGCCGTACGGCGCGAAGGGCGTCGGGGAGCCTCCGACCATCTCGAGCACTCCGGCGATCGTCGCGGCGATCCGCGCCGCCACGGGTCGTGAGCTGCGCCGGGTGCCGGTGCGTCCCGACGACATCGTCTTCGGCTCGCCGACCGCATCGGGCTGGCGGATCGAACCGGGCGACGATCCGCGTCGGGCCGTGCGCGGCTGAGGGCGATGCCCTCATCGGACGCGGCGCGCATCTTCAGCGGCATCGGTTCCACCTACGAGCGCGCTGGATCGGTCCTCAGCTTCGGCCAGGACCCGCGCTGGCGTCGCGCGCTCGTCGGGTCGATCAAGGCGGCGCCCGGCGAGACGGTCCTCGATGTCGCGACCGGGACGGGCCTCGTCGCTCGCGAGCTCATCAGCCGCTACGGCTGCCGGGTGATCGGACTGGATCAGAGCGCGGACATGCTCCGTGCCGCCGCCGCGAACGACGGCCACATCCCGCTCGTACGTGGGCTCGCGGAACGCTTGCCCTTTCCGGATGCGAGCTTCGACCACCTTACCTTCACCTATCTGCTGCGGTACGTCGACGATCCCGCCGCGACGATGCGCGAGCTCGCGCGGGTCGTGAAGCCGGGGGGACGGATCGGCATGGTGGAATTCGCGCTGCCGACGGGTCCGCTGCGGTGGGCGTGGCGACTCTGGACGCGCGTCGGACTCCCGCTCGGCGGACTTCTCTTCTCCAAGAAGTGGAGCGCCGTCGGCGCCTTTCTCGGTCCGAGCATCGAGCGCTTCTACAAGCATCACACCGAGCGTGAAGTGGAGAGGTACTGGCGTGACGCGGGGCTCTGCGACGTACGGTCAGCGCGGATGAGCCTTGGCGGCGGCGTTGTCATGACTGGGACGAGGGCCGGCGCCACCGAGGGCCCCCGCGCGACGGAGGGGTCCCCGCCCGACTTAGGGTGGACGCTCTTGCATCCGCCGTACACGCTGTGGCATCTCTCGTATGTCCTGCTCGGTGCGTCGCTGTCGCCGGCGCCCGATGCTCGGATCGTCGCAGGCGCACTCCTTGCTTTCTTTCTGGGCGTCGGCGTCGCGGCGCATTCGTTCGACGAGCTTCAGGGCCGTCCGCTTGGCACGCGGATCCCGACGGCAGCGCTCGTTGCGTTCGGCGCAGTGGCACTTGCGTCGGCGATCGCGCTCGGCATCGTCGCGGCTTTCCAGCTTGGTCTGTGGCTTCTCGCGTTCGTGGCGGTCGGCGCTGCGCTCGTCGTGCTCTACGGATTGGAGGCACCGATCATCCACAGCGATATGGGATTCGCGCTCGGCTGGGGTGGCTTTCCCGTGCTCACCGCCGCGGTCGCGACCGGGGCCCCCGTCGCTCCCGCGATCGTCGTCGCGATCGCGGCGTCGCTCCTCAGCCTGGCCCAGCGTCGGCTCTCGACGCCGGTCCGGCGAATTCGCCGCAAGGCGCGGGACGTCACCGGCACGATCACCTTCCGCGACGGCACGACCGAAGCGCTTGACCGCCGAGCGCTGATCGCCGCTCCCGAAGGCGCGCTTCGGCTCCTGTGGCTCGCGACGGTCGCGCTCTCGATCGGGCTCCTTCTCGTGCGCTGGGCGGGATAGGCTTCGCGCCCGTGATCCCGATCGAGACGCTCCGTGCCGCTCCGAAAGCGCTCCTCCACGATCATCTCGACGGGGGTCTGCGTCCGCTGACGGTCGTCGAGCTCGCGAAGGACCAGCGCTACGAAGGGCTTCCCACGTATGACCCGGCGGAGCTCGGACGATGGTTCCATGCGAGCGCGGCATCGGGATCGCTGTCGCTGTACCTGCGAGGGTTCGCGCACACGATCGCGGTCATGCAGACCGAAGAAGCGATCGAGCGGGTCGCGTATGAATGCGGCGAGGACCTCGCCCGCGACGGCGTCGTGTACGCGGAGGTCCGATACGCGCCCGTCTTCCACATCACGCGCGGGCTCAACCTCGAGCAGGTGGTCATCGCGGTGCAGCGCGGCTTCGAGCGAGCCGAGCGTGACCATCGCATCACGCTCCGTCAGATCATCTGCGCGATGCGGGACCGCAGCGACTCGCTCGAGATGGCCGAGCTCGCGGTGGCCCATCGCGACCGCGGCGTCGTCGGATTCGACATCGCGGGCGAAGAGGCAGGGCATCCGCCAAAGGCGCACCTCGCCGCGTTCCAGCTCTGCCACCGGGAGAATTTTTCGGTCACGATCCACGCCGGCGAGGCCTTCGGGCCGCCCTCGATCTGGCAGGCGCTGCAGTACTGCGGCGCTCACCGCATCGGGCACGGGGTCCGGCTTGTCGAGGACATCGCGATCGGCGAGGACGGCAAGGTCGTGAAGATCGGTCCGCTCGCCGAGTACGTGAAGGACAAGCGGATCCCGCTCGAGCTCTGCCCCTCATCGAACGTCGACACCGGAGCGGTGCCGACCATCGGAGAGCACCCCATCCGGCATTTCATCGCCGAGCGCTTCCGAGTCACCGTGAACACCGACAACCGGCTCATGTCGCACATCAGCCTTTCCGAAGAGTTCCAGCGCCTCTCGCGCGTGATCGGCCTCACCCTTGCCGACGTCGAGCGCCTGTCGATCAACGCGATGAAGAGCGCGTTCGCGGGATACGACGAGCGGGTCGCGATCATCTACGCGCGGATCAAACCCGGCTACGCGCGCCTTCGCGGTGAACCCGCACTCGCGGGCTATCCACTTCCACCCAGCGCCTAAACCGCGCGCGGTCTTTACCCCACGTTGACGCACCATCCGTTGACGTGGGCTGCGACCGGGTCGAGACACGCGCCATGTAACGACGACCTCATCCTTTCGAGGTACTCCGCTCGGGGGTACGGGATCAAAAGTTAGTGGGGTGGTGGTGACATGGGGCGGCGTGTATCCGGGCGCTTTCTGCGGTCTTTCGCGTTCTCTGCCGCGCTGACGGTCTCAAGTCTGACGCTCGGCGGCGGCGCCAGCGCGAGTCCGCAGTGGTGCGAAGAGGATCCGACGTTCGTCGTGAACGGCGCGATCGTGGACGTCAGCACGACCTTCGCGTACAGCTACGCCTCGAGCGTCAAGGGGCCTGTCCAGTTCGAGCTCCTGGTACCTGCGAACGCGGTTGCGGCGGTCGTCTCGCTTCCCGGCACGGTTCCGGTCACGGCCAAGATCACGCGTTCGCTTCCCGCGTCGTGGGGACTGCTCGCGGTTCCGGTCGTGGTGAAGGTGACCGTGCCGGCGAGCGCGTCGTTCGACACCTCGACGCACGTCACGGGAACGTACCTCTGGCTCAGCTCGACCGTGAAGGGCAAATCGAACGTGACGACCAAGGTGAGCTACACGCTGATCGGGCTCTAGCCCGTGGCACGTCTTCGCTGGCCGCTACGCGCCTACATCCTCGCGGTCCTCGGCGCGGCGCTCGTTGCCCTCCCTTCGAGCGCCGCGTTCCGAGGGGATCTCCGCGCGGGTGACACGGTGCTCCTCGCACTCGTGACGGCGATGGCGGCTGTCGGCCAGCTCTGGCCGGTGCACCTCTCGGTCAAGGTGAAGATGACGGTCGACGAGACCGCGACCTTCGCCGCCGGTCTCCTCCTCGGACCGTTCTACGCGATGGTGGCGGCGGCGGCGAGCACACTCCTCGCGCTCCACTTCCGAGGCGTCCGGCAGCGCTGGTACAACCGCGGATTCAACGCGGCGACGTCGGTCCTGGCGACCGGTGCCGCTGCGACCGTCTACGCCGTGTTCGCGAGCGGACCGCTCGTGGCACGCGAGCCGTGGGCGATCCTCCTTGCGGCGCTCACCAAATACGTCGTGCACACGGCGCTTGTCGACATCGTCGTGGCGCTCCAGGTCCGGCGGAACCCGCTCGTTGGGTGGTGGAGCCTGCACCGCCGGCTCCTGCCGTACGAGTCGGCGCTGCTTGTGCTCGGCGCGCTCGCGGCCATCGCCGCGCAGGCGCAGCCGTGGACGCTGGTGCTGTTCGGTGTTCCGATGGCGATCGTCCTGCTCACCCTGCGCGACAGCGCCGCGGTCCGGGAGCAGACCAAGTCCGCCATCCTCGAGCTGGCCGACCTCATCGACCTGCGCGACCCGTACACGCATGGCCACAGCAAGCGCGTCGCGGACCTGTCCGAGCGACTCGCGAAGCGCCTCAAGCTCGAGTATTCGCAGGTCGAGCTCATCCGCGATGCGGCCCGCGTGCACGACATCGGCAAGATCGGCACCAACGACCTTGTCCTGCTGAAGCCGGGGCCGCTCACCGACAGCGAGCAGCAGGAGATGCGCCGCCACGCCGAGATCGGGCACCGGCTCCTCAAACGGCTTCCCGAATTCTGGGAAGGCGCGGAGCTCGTCCTGTCGCATCACGAACGCCATGACGGCAAGGGATACCCCCGCGGACTCGCGGGCGACGAGCTCCCGGTCGAGGTCTCCGTGATTTCGGTGGCCGACACCTATGACGCGATGACGACCGATCGGCCGTATCGAAAAGGTCTCGCCTGGGACGTGGTCCGGGCGGAGCTCATCCGTCAGCGCGGAAAGCAGTGGCGTGAACGGGCGGTGGACGCCTTCATCGAGATGATGGACGAGGAGCGACGCGTTCGTATCGACCGG
>VBGS01000040.1 GCA_005889445.1 Chloroflexota bacterium | reverse complement strand
AGCTCCGCGGGAAGCGCATCTTCCGGATGTCCCCGCTGCACAACGCGTTCGATTGGCCCGAGGAGAAGGTGACCATTCGTTTCTGGCTGATCGGAGCGATCGCTGGGATCGTCGCGGCGATCCTCGCGTTCGTCACGCCGCTCCAATGAGCGTCGCGAGCGTCACCTGGGTCGAGCGTGACGGGCTCCTACGGTCGCCGATGCTCGGATCGCGCGGATTCGTCGCGGGCTTCACCACACGCGCGCAGGGCAGCATGGCCGGCTCGGCGTATCCGCTCGACGAGCAGTCGCGCAATCGCGCGTCGCTCGCGCGCTCGCTGGGGTTCCCCGGTGTCATACGCATCAAGCAGGTGCACCGGAACGCGGTCGTCCGTGTCGAGCGACCGAGCGAACCCTGGCCGGAGGCGGACGGGATGTGGACCGATCGACCGGGACTGCTCCTGGGGATCGCGGCCGCGGATTGCGTGCCGGTCCTGATCGCCGACACGCGGACCGGCATGGTCGGCGCGGCGCACGCGGGTTGGCAGGGGACCCTGGCGCGCGTCGCCGAGCGGCTGGTCGCGTCGATGACCGCTGCCGGCGCGGACGCGGATGGCCTCATCGCGGCGATCGGCCCCTCGATCGGACCGTGCTGCTACGCGATCGACGACGCGAGGGCGCAGCTGCTCGCGCCGCTTGGCGATCATCTGCGCGAACGGGACGGGAGGGTCTTCTTCGATCTCTGGTCCGCGAATGCGGCCCAGCTCGCGTCGCTGGGGGTGCCCGAGATCGAGGTGGCCGGGATCTGCACGAAGAGCGGCGGCGCGGATCTCTGGTCGTACCGGGCGCGCGACGCGCAGGGCCGGTACGGCACGCAGCTCGGTTTCATCGGACGCGAGCGCGGATGACCGTCCTGTTCGATCAGCAGATCCACGCGGACGAATTCCGGGGACGGCGCGTGACGATCGTCGGTCTCGGCAAGGGGCGCACGACCGCGGGCCTGGCGCGTTTCCTCGTGGGCAAGGGCGCCGTCGTCACCGTCACCGATCCGAAGAGCGCCGACGACCTGAGGGAAGGGATCGAGCGGATCGGCGACGTTCCGGTCAAGCTCGTCCTCGGTCCGTCGAGCGATGACATGGCCCTCGCTGATCCCGAATTCGTCTTCGTGATCCCCGGGATCCGGCCGCGGTCCCCGACCATCCTCCGGGCCATCAACCGGAAGATCCCCGTTCTGACGGACATGGCGCTCTTCTTCCAGCTCTCGGCCGCGCCGATCGTCGGCGTCACCGGCACGAAAGGGAAGACCACGACGACGACGCTCATCGACCGCGTGCTGTCGCGGGGCACGCGTCGAGTCGTGGTCGGCGGGAACATCGGCACGGGCGCGCCGTTGCACGAGCTCGATCGGCTGGACCCGAACGACGTCGTCGTTCTGGAGCTCTCGAGCTTCCAGCTCGAGACGCTCGGCCACAGCCCGCACGTCGCCGTCATCACCAACGTGCTCGAAGACCATCTCGACCATCACGGCACGCGCGACGCGTATGTCGCCGCCAAGCGCAACATCGTCGCCTGGCAGGGCCGGCGAGACATCGCCGTGCTCAACCTCGACGATCCGGCGACCGTCTCGCTTCACACCGGCGCCGAGTCCGAGGTCCGGGGCTTCTCGCTGAGCCTCCATCCGAAGCGCGGCGCGTTCCTGAACGAACGAGGCGAGCTCGTGCTCACCCGCGGCGATCGTCAGACGGTCCTCTGCGCCGCGGCCGAGCTCCGAGTCCCTGGCCGGCACAACATCGCGAACGCGCTCGCGGCGGCGATCGTCGGCGACGCGTTCGACATCGACGCGTCCGCCATCGGCGAAGCGCTCCGCGAGTTCGAGGGCGTCCCGCGAAGGCTCGAGACCATCGGTGAGGAGCGCGGCGTCCTGTGGGTGAACGACTCGGCGGCGACGACCCCGGCGGCCACCGAGACCGCGCTGGCCGCCTACGAGCGCCCTGCCGTGGTCATCCTCGGCGGCGTGTCCAAGGGTGCCGACTTCAGCAGCCTCGCCCGTGCCCTCGTGCGCCGCGCCCGCGGCGCCGTGCTGATCGGACAGGCGCGCGATGAGATCGCCCAGGCCATCGCGGTCGCGGACACGGCTCATCGTCTGGTCGTGAAGACCGCCGATTCGCTCGAGGAGGCGGTCGCGGCGATGCGCGAGGTCGCCCAGCCCGGGGACGTCGCGTTGCTGTCGCCGGCGTGCGCCTCGTTCGACATGTTCTCTTCGGCGGACGAGCGCGGCAACCGGTTCGCGGCGCTCGTGCGCCAGTTCGTGGCGCCGGTGTCGCGATGAGAAGACGCCTGCCGCGGACGACGACGTACGACCTTCCGCTTCTCGTCGTCGTGCTGGCGCTCCTCCTGCTCGGGCTGGCGATGGTCTACAGCGCGAGCGGCATCACCGCGCTCGACGCGAACGACGACCCCGGCACGTACCTGGCGCAGCAATCCGCCTGGGCGGCGCTCGGCCTGGCAGCGATGTTCGTCGCCGCGCGACTCGACTACCGCCGACTTCGCCTGTTCGCAGCTCCGCTCCTGGTGGTGTCGGCGGTCCTGCTCGTCGCGGTGCTCATTCCTGGTGTCGGCGTCCGCGTGGGAGGTGCGACACGCTGGCTGCGCATCGCGC
Source organism: Chloroflexota bacterium (assembly GCA_005889445.1). GTDB lineage: Bacteria > Chloroflexota > Limnocylindria > P2-11E > P2-11E > 3-1-20CM-2-70-9. The sequence goes on along the minus strand of VBGS01000040.1, from coordinate 1,027 downwards.
CGATCATCGGCCTCCAGCCCGCGGAGCTCGCGAAGCTCGCGGTCATCCTGTATCTCGGCACGTGGCTTGGCGCGCACCGGGACCGCGTCGGATCGTGGAGGGTCAGCGTGCCGTTCCTGGTCGTGACAGCGACGGTCGCCGGGCTCGTCGTCGCCGAGCCGGATCTCGGAACGGCGATCGTCATCGTCGCCGTGGCGCTCGCGATGTACTTCGTGGCGGGGGCACGCCTCCGCGAGTTCGCCGCGGTCGGCGGTCTTGCGGTGATCGTGGGCTTGGCCCTCGCGGTGGTCCAGCCGTATCGCTATGAGCGGCTCCTGACGTTCGTGGATCCATGGTCGAATCCGCGCGGGACGGGGTTCCAGACGATCCAGATGCTGTACGGCCTCGCCCTCGGCGGTCCGTTCGGCGAAGGGCTTGGCGCCGGGAAGGAAAAGTTCGGCTTCCTCCCCGCGCCGTACACCGATTCGATCTTCGCGGTGCTCGGCGACGAGCTGGGCCTCGTCGGGACAGCCACGGTCATTCTGCTCTTCCTCGTCCTCGCGTTCCGCGGCGTCCGCATCGCGCTTCGCGCGCAGGATTCGACGGGCGCGATCCTCGCGACAGGCATCACCGTATGGCTCGCCTTTCAGGCCTGGCTGAACATGGCCGTGGTCGCGAGCCTCATGCCGATGACCGGCATCACCCTGCCCTTCATCTCGTACGGCGGCTCGTCGCTCTGTGTGGGGCTCATCGCCGTGGGTATCCTCCTGAGTATTGGTCGAACCCCGTCCGCGCAACACGCGAGGTTGTCGCGTGCTCCTGGTCGGGGGCGGAACGGGCGGCCACGTCAGCCCGCTCCTCGCGATCGCCGAGGCGATCCGCGAGCAGGATCCCGAGACCGCGTTCCTCTTCCTCGGTGGTCGTCGCGGGCTCGAGGCTGAGCTCGTGCGTGCCGCCGGCCTTCCATTCCGCGCGACCGCGATGCCCTCGCTCCGCGATCCGGACTCGCGCTTCTCGCTGGTCTCGCGCGCGCTGGTCATGCCGGTCG
>VBGS01000039.1 GCA_005889445.1 Chloroflexota bacterium | reverse complement strand
GGAGCTGCGGCCACGCGTCGTCTGGGATCGCACCGCCGGGGTCGTTCGCTCGCGCGAGGGCGCGAAGGTCGTCGCGATCTCGAGCGGTGGGACGATCCCGGACCGCGGCCTGTACGGCGTCTTCCTCGCGGGCGCGGAAAAGGGCAAGGGCCGCGTGGGCGAGCTCGACGAGGAGATGGTGTTCGAGACCAAGGAGGGCGATGTCTTTCTCCTGGGCGCGTCGAGCTGGCGGGTCGAGGAGATCACCCACGACCGCGTCTTGGTCTCACCCGCGCCCGGCGTTCCCGGGCGCATGCCGTTCTGGCATGGGGAGAACGTCGCGCGGCCGCTCGAGTTCGGTCGCGCGATCGGCGCGCTCGCGCGCCGGATGCGATCGCTACCGCGCGAGGACGCGATGAGCGAGCTTCAGTCGAAGCACGCCCTCGCCGAGGGAGCCGCGACAAATCTTCTGCAGTACCTACACGAACAGGAGGCCGCGACCGGCGCGGTACCGGACGATCACACGATCGTCATCGAGCGCTATCTCGACGACATGGGCGACTGGCGGGTCTGCGTTCTGAGCCACTTCGGCGCGCGCGTACACGCGCCGTGGGCGATGGCCATCGGTGCGATGGTCCGTGAGCAGAGCGCGGACGAACCGGACATCCTCTGGACGAACGACGGCATCGTCGTGCGCTTTCCCGCGACCGACCAGCCCCCGCCGATCGAGCTTCTCCTTCCGGACCCGGATGCGGTCGGCGATCTCGTGCGCTCGTCGCTCGCGGTCGGCGGCGGCGGCGCTCGCGCAGCCAATCTCGGCGCGCCCACGACCGCCCTCTTCGCCGCGCGGTTCCGCGAGAACTCGGCGCGTGCGCTGCTCCTGCCGCGCCGGCGGCCAGGTCAGCGCGCGCCGCTGTGGCAGCAGCGCAAGCGTGCCGGCGACCTGCTCGCCGTCGCAAGCCGCTACGAAGCGTTCCCGATGGTCCTCGAGACGTACCGCGAGGTGCTGCAGGACGTCTTCGATATGCCCGGGCTCACCGAGCTGCTCGCCGCGATCCGCTCGCGCAAGATCCGAGTCGTCACGGTCGATACGAAGGCACCCTCCCCGTTCGCCGCGTCGCTCCTCTTCAACTACGTCGCGAACTTCATGTACGAGGGCGACGCGCCGCTCGCCGAGCTGCGTGCGCAGGCCCTCACGGTCGATCCGGCGCAGCTTCGAGCGCTCCTCGGCGAGGTCGAGCTCCGCGAGCTTCTCGATCAGGACGCGGTCACGGAGCTCGAATTACAGCTGCAGCACCTCACGCGCGAGCGGGCCGCTCGCCATCCCGACGCCGTTCACGAGCTCCTGCTTCGGCTCGGCGACCTGAGCCGCGACGAGATCGCCGTGCGCAGCGCCGATCCGCTCGCCACGGATGATTGGATCGGCACGCTCGTCCGCGATCGGCGCGCCCTCGAGGTGCGCATCGCGAACGAGTCGCGCCTCATCGCCGCGGAGGACGCGGGTCGCTACCGCGACGCGCTCGGCACCGGCCTTCCCCTCGGGCTTCCCGATGCGTTCCTGATGAGCGAAGAACCCGACGCGCTCGCATCGCTGTTGCGGCGCTACGCGCGCACGCGCGGTCCGTTCCCGGCCGAGGATGCGGCGCGCCGGTTCGGACTCGCAGCAGGGCCGGTCCTCGACGCGCTGCGGCGCCTCGCCGAAACCGGCACCGTCGTCGAAGGCCAGTTCCGGCCGGGTTCGACCGGCAGCGACTGGTGCGACGCGGGCGTCCTGCGCACCCTGCGCGGGCGATCCCTCGCGCGTCTTCGCCGAGAGGTCGAACCGGTCGAGCAGGAGGCGTTCGGGCGCTTCGCGAGCGCATGGCATGGGATCGACGCGCCGCAGCGCGGGCCCGCGGCGCTCCTCGAAGCGATCGCCAAGCTGGAGGGTGCGTTCGTGCCGGCGTCGGATCTCGAGACGCGGATCCTTCCGTCGCGCGTGGCGAAGTACGACCCGCGCGACCTCGACGCGCTGCTTGGCTCGGGCGAAGTGATGTGGATGGGCGGCGGCGCGATCGGACCCCGCGATGGCAGGGTCGCGCTCTTCCTCGCCGAGCACTTCGCGCTGCTACGGCCTGAGCCGCACGACACACCCGACCGTCCGCTCCACGATCGGCTCCGCGAGGTCCTCCAGGAACGGGGCGCGTCGTTCTTTCCCCAGCTGCTCGCGGCCGCGCGCGGCGGCTTCGCGCCGGAGCTCGGCGATGCGCTGTGGGACCTGGTGTGGGCAGGCGAGGTCACCAACGACACCTTTCACGCGGTGCGCGCGCTCGTCGCACCGCGACGACGATCGCGCGGGACGGCGCGCAGCCCCGGGCGCTCCGCTCACCTGCGGAGCATCGAGCGCTTCGCCGTTCGCGATGACGTCGCCGGCCGATGGTCGCTCACGTCCGCCGCGGGCGACACCCCGGTGACCACGACCGAGCGCGTGACCGCCCAGATCCGCGAGCTCCTCGAGCGGCACGGCGTCGTGACGCGAGAAGTCGTGCGCGCCGAGGGCCTCGGCGGCGGATTCGCGGCGGCGTACGGGATCCTCAAGGCGATGGAGGACGCGGGGCGGGTGCGTCGCGGCTATTTCGTCGCAGGCTGCGGCGCGGCGCAGTTCGCGCTGCCCGGCGCGGTCGATCGGCTGCGCACCGTACGAGAGCGGCCGGACGAACCTCATCCGGTCGTGCTCGCGGCGACCGATCCGGCGAATCCGTATGGCGCGGCACTCCCATGGCCGGAGCGTCCCGAAGGGCGCAAGCCGATGCGCACCGCCGGCTCGATCGTCGTGCTCGTCGACGGGCGGCTTGCCGGCTGGCTCGGCCGGGGCGAGGACCAGCTGTTGACCTTCGAGGGCGACGCGGCCGACGCGGAGAAAACCCGCATGGAGCTCGCCCGCGCGCTCGCGAACGAGGTCGGGCCCGACCGGCTCCGGTCGATGTTCATCGAGACGGTGGACGGCGCGCCCGTCGATGAGACTCCTCTCGCCGACGCGCTGCGCGAGGCCGGCTTCGCGCGTACCCCTCGCGGATACATGCGGCGGCTGAGCGCGCATGCCTGAAGGCGACACGATCTACCGCACCGCGACGGTGCTTCGCCGCGCGCTCGCGGGCCGCGTGGTCACCGGCTTTGAGCTCACCGCGCCGAGGGTCACGCATGCCGCGGCGCAGCGGCGCATCGTCGGCGGCACCGTGAAGGCCGTCGACTCGAACGGCAAGCATCTGATGATCACCTTCGGCACCGATGGAGAGGACGTCGTCCTTCACACCCACATGCGCATGACCGGGCAGTGGCACGTCTACCGCCCGGGCGAACGGTGGTGGTTCGCGCCCTCGAACGCGCGCGTGGTCATACGCACCGCTGAATACGTCGCGCCCTGCGAGACACCGCCGATCGTCCCCGACCGCGACATCTCCGTCGCGCTGCTCGACCAGCGGACCGTGTCGGGGATCGGCAACGAGATCAAGAACGAGGCCCTGTTCCTCGCGCGCATGTGGCCGTGGACGACGGTGGCGACCATCGACGACGGCCGCCTGCGCCACGTGCTCGCCGTGGCGCGCGAGCTCCTTCGTCGCAATCGCGACGGCGGCCCGCGCCGGACGCGCTTCGCGCTCGATCGGCGCCAGCTGGTGTGGGTCCAGGAGCGCACCGGCAGGCCGTGCTACGAGTGCGGCACGCCGATCGAGCGTGGGTACCACCCGGGCGAGTTCCGGAAGAGCTGGTACTGCCCGAGCTGCCAGCCTGTCTCGCCGAAGGCCTGATCCCTCGGGTCGCCGTTACAGGATCGTCATGCGCCGGCGCGTGCAAATTTCGCTTGCCTGCGCGTTATGAATCTGGCGTCTGTCCAGGCGTGGGGTGTAAGGAGATGTTTCGGTGAAGATCCTCAGGCTTTCGCTCGCTTCGGTACCCCTGCTCGCACTTTCATTCGCGCTGGGCCCGGCGGTGGCCGCAGCGACCGGCTACAGCCTGTTCGGTGACGCGACGCTGAGCTCGTCCGGGCACAACTCGAACACCGCGGTGCAGCTCCGCTCCAACGTCGCAGGCCTTGGCCAGACCTCGGGCGGCATCGACTTCACGGTGCCGGCCGGGATGACCTTGAGCCAGCTCGCGAACCTGTCGACCGACTACATGTTCACCGAGGCAAGCTGCGGCGGCGGCTCGCCGCGCTTCCAGATCAACGTCGCCGGGAAGAACATCTTCGTGTACCTCGGTCCCTATCCGAACTACACGTCGTGCGCCCAGAACATCTGGACCTCGAGCGGCAACCTCCTGACGGCGTCGAGCTTCGTGGACACGAGCCAGCTGCCGAGTGGGACGTTCTACGACACCTGGACCTCGGCCCTCACCAAGTACGGCAGCAGCACCGTGACCGGCATCCAGCTCGTGACCGACTCGAGCTGGACCTTCGGCGCCAGGCAGACCGTCCTCGTCGACAACGTGATGATCAACGGCATGGTCTTCACGTTCGAGACCGGTCAGGGCGGCGGTGGTGGTGGTGGCAACAACGGCGACAAAGAGAAGTGCAAGAAGGGCGGCTGGAAGGACAGCTCGGCCGGACCCTTCAAGAATCAGGGCCAGTGCGTGAGCCACTTCGCCCGCGGCGGCCACGATGGACAGGGCGGCCAGAGCTCGGACGACGAGTCCGACAACTCGAACGACCAAGGCGACAACGAGGACTCCGACTAAACCGGGTTCGTAGCTCGAAAGGTGGGGGCGGCCAAGCTGGTCGCCCTCTTTTCGTGTCTAGGCGGCCCGCTTCAGCTCCTGGACGACCTTGCCGACAGCCTCTTTGGCGTCGCCGAACAGCATCGCGGTCTTTGGATCGAGGTAGAGGTCGTTGTCGATCCCGGCGAAGCCCGGCTTCATCGAGCGCTTGATCACGATCACGTTCTGCGCCTTGTCCACGTCGAGGATCGGCATCCCGTAGATCGGCGAGCCGGGGTTCGAGCGAGCGGCGGGGTTGGTGACGTCGTTCGCGCCGATGACCAGCGCGACGTCGGCTCGCGGGAACTCGGGGTTGATCTGCTCCATGTCGAAGAGCTTGTCGTACGGCACGTTCGCCTCCGCGAGAAGCACGTTCATGTGCCCGGGCATGCGCCCCGCGACCGGATGGATGGCGTAGCGGACGTTTATCCCTTTCGACTCGAGAAGGTCGGCGAGCTCGCGGACGTTGTGCTGCGCCTGCGCCACGGCCAGTCCATATCCGGGTACGACGATCACGTTCTGCGCGTAGCCGAGCAGGATCGCGGCATCCTCGGCGCTGATCGAGCGGATCGCGCGGCCGTCGTCGCGGGCCACCGCGGTCGTCGCGCCAGTAGCGGTCGCGGCGCCGAACGCTCCGAAGAGCACGTTCCCCAGTGAGCGGTTCATCGCCTTCGACATGAGCCTGGTCAGGATCGTTCCCGAGGCGCCGACGAGCGTGCCCGCGACGATGAGCAGCTGGTTGCCGAGCGTGAACCCGGCCATCGCGACGGCGAGGCCGGTGTAGGCGTTGAGGAGCGAGATCACGACGGGCATGTCCGCTCCGCCGATCGGCATCACGAGCGCGACGCCGAAGACGAGCGCGAGGACGGTGATCGCGACGACGATCAGCATCGCGTCCACGGCGAGCGCGCCGAGCGATGCGGCGAGCAGCACGAACGCGAGGACGCCGATCGCGGCGACGAGCGCCCCCGTAACGAGCTGCTGTCCCGCGTAGCGGAACGCTTTCGGCGTGATCAGGCCCTGCAGCTTCCCGAACGCGATCGCGCTTCCCGAGAACGACACGGCCCCGATCACCAGCCCGAGCAGCGTCGCCAGCGTTGACCCGAATGCGAGCGCGCCGAGATCGAGCTCGCGCGAGAACTCCAGGATCGAAACGAGGGCGGCCGCGCCACCACCGGCGCCGTTGAAGAGGGCGACCATCTGCGGCATCGCGGTCATCTTCACGACCCGGGCTCCGTAGAAGCCGGCTGCACCGCCGACCACGACCCCGGCGAGGATGACCGGCACGGCGCCGCGCACGTCGGAGGCGAAGAAGGTGGCGATGACCGCGATGAGCATGCCCGTTGCGGCGATGCGGTTGCCCATGACGGCCGTCGTCGGCGAGGTCAGTCCCTTGAGGCCGAGGATGAACGTCACCGCCGCGATCAGGTACGCGACCGGGATGAGCGTGTCGAGGGTCACTGGCGCTTGGCGCCGGGCCGCTGCTTGAACATCGCGAGCATGCGGTCGGTCACGACGAAGCCGCCCACCACGTTCGCCGTCCCCAGTACCACCGCGAGGAAGCCAAGGACCACGCCGACCGGGCCGGGGATCGCGCTGGCGACGAGCATCGCGCCGACGATGACGATCCCATGTATGGCGTTCGCGCCGCTCATGAGCGGGGTGTGCAGCGTCGACGGGACC
>VBGS01000038.1 GCA_005889445.1 Chloroflexota bacterium | reverse complement strand
GGGTCGTGCTGCGGCTCCGCGGCGGCGCCGTCGGCCTGCTCCAGGCGGCCCGCCATAACGAGGCCGGGTACGACATCCGTGTGGAGGTCTACGGCGCGAAGGACACCATCGCGGTCGGCCTCGATCCCCGGACACCCATCACCTCGGTCGAGCGGGACGCGCCGCGCTTCAAACATCCCGCGTACCCGACGTTCTTCGTGCGCTTCGCGGATGCCTATCGTGCCGAGCTCGCCCATTTCCTCAAGTTCGCGCGGGATGAGGCGCAAAACCTGTGCACCGCCAGGGATGGCATGGAGGCGCTGCGGATCGGCCTCGCCGCGCGTGAGTCGCTGCACGAGCACCGACCCGTGGGGTTGTACGAGATCGCGTGACCGTCCGCATCCAGTTCCTCGGGAGCGGCAACGCGTTCTCGGACGGTGGTCGGGCGAACGCCGCGATCCACGTCACCGGGCCCGGCGTATCGCTGCTGCTCGACTGCGGCGGATCGGCGCTTCCCGCGATCAAGAAACACGGTGACCCGAGCGCCATCGATGCGATCGCGGTGAGCCACCTGCACGGCGATCACTTCGGAGGGATCCCTTTCTTCGTCCTCGAACAGCACTTCGCCGGACGCACGCGTCCCCTCGTCGTGGGCGGGCCGCCGTCACTCGAGCGTCGACTGCGTGCCGCCGAGCAGGCGCTGTATCCCGACTTCTTCGGGCCGACGAAGCTCGGGTTTCCGCTCTCGACAGTCATGCTCGGCGCCGCCGCGGTGCCGCTTGGCGGCGCGACGGTCAGCGCGTTGCCGGTGCGCCATGTCGCGCTGTCCGAGCCGCACGGCCTGCGCGTGACCGTCGCCGGCAAGGTCGTCGCGTACTCCGGCGACGCGCGGTGGAGCGCCGAGCTTGCCGACGTCGCCCGCGACGCCGACCTCTTCATCTGCGACGCCTCTTCGTTCCAGCGCGAGGATCCCGCGCACATCTCGTACCGGGAGCTGATGCGCCATCGCGCCGAGATCGGGGCCAAGCGCATCGTGCTCACCCACCTCGGTGCCGAGACGATCGCGCACCTCGCGGAGCTCGAGCTCGAGCACGTCGCCGACGGGACCACGATCGAGGTCTGATCACTCGTAGCGTGCCCCGCGCAGCGCGATCCAGCCGCCCTCGTGCGTGTGCACCGGATCGTGGTGCGTGAAGTGGATGAGGCCGCCCTGATCGTTCCAGACGTACTCGCCGTGGACGGTCACGTCGTCACCCACCGCGATCGGGACGCGCCGTCCGATGCTGACGTTGTTCTCGACGAGGACTGTCTGCGTCAGCCCCGTGAGCCGGAGGATGAAGCGCTGGTGCGTGCCGTCCGCGCCGGGCGCGTCGGCGAGGATCGTCGTGACGGCGCCGGCCGCCGTCACCTCGACGTTCGAGCGATGCTCGGCGAAATCGCGGCGGACCGTTTCGTTGTCGGGTGCCGCGGGCATACAGGCGGCGACAAGTGTGATCGCCGCGATGAGCAGGGGCAGTCGGCGCATCACTACGCCGTGATGAGATGCACGCGATCGGGCCGCACCGAGACCGAGACCGGTCCATCGAGCGCTGCGCTGCCGCCCGGATCGGCCTGATCGACGATCCACTCGCGGTCGTCCACTTTCACCCAGTAGCGCATCGTGTCCCCCAGGAACGCCCGGCGGACGATCGACCCCTGGAGCGTGACGCCGTTGGCACCCGCCGCGGGCGCCGCGATGGTCAGGCTTTCGGGCCGAACGCAGAGTCGCACGTCCTGGCCCGCCGCGAGCGGAACTTCGCTCGGCCGGCGGACCGCCGCTTGATGCCTCCCGAACGTGACCGTGACCGTCTCTGCCGCCAGATCCGCGATCGTCGCCGGCACGAGGTTGACTGCGCCGACGAAGTCGGCGAGGAACGCGGTCCGCGGGTGGTAGTAGATCTCCCAGGGCGCGCCGGCCTGCTCGACCTTGCCTTTGTTCATGACCGCGATCCAGTCGGACAGCGACAGCGCTTCGGCCTGATCGTGCGTGACGTAGATGAAGGTCATGCCGAGCCGACGCTGCATGATGCGGAGCTCGACCCGCAGCTGCTCGCGGAGCTTCGCGTCGAGATTCGAGAGCGGCTCGTCGAGCAGGAGGACCTGGGGCTCGATCACGAGTGCCCGCGCGACCGCCACTCGCTGCTGCTGACCTCCCGAGAGCTGGCTGGGCCAGCGATCGCCGAGGCCCGTGAGCCCGACGAAGGAGAGGGTCTCGTCCACCCGCCGCTGCCGATCGGAGGATCCGACGTGGGCGACGCGAAGGCCGTAGGCGACGTTGTCCCGTACGGTCATATGCGGGAACAGCGCGTAGTCCTGGAAGACCATCGCGGTACCACGACGATGCGCCGGCAGGTCGTTCACGCGCCGCCCGCCGATCTCGATGTCGCCGGCGTCCGGGTCGTAGAACCCCACACCCCCGAACCGCTTGGTGACGTGGGAGACGCGGAGGTGGACCGCCTCAGGCACGGGCGGCACCAAGGGCGATCCGGCCGCGCGCGAGCACGGCGAAGACGATGAGCGCGACGATGGCCATGCCGATGTCGGCGACGGTGAACGCCGTCGCCCCTCCCCAGTTGAGGTCGTTCACGAGCTGGTAGATGCGGATCGTGGCCACGGTCGTCGCCGGCGTGAAGAGGAAGATCACCACGGAGAGCGTCGTCACGGCCCGCACGAACGTCGTCACGAACCCGACCCGGAGCGACCCCCCGAGCATCGGCAGGAGCACGTCTCTGAAGCCGCGCAGCTTCGACGCGCCGAGGCTCGTCGCGGCTTCGTCCAGCGAGCGGTCGATCTGGCGCAGCCCGGCGACCGCCGCCTGGTACCCGACGGGGATGTTCCAGAACACCATCGCGAGGATGATCAGCCACCCGCGATCCACCCAGTCGAGCCACGCCTGATTGAACGCGGTGAGATAGCCGATCCCGAAGAAGATCCCTGGTATCGCGGCCGGCATGATGAGCAGGAAGTCGAGCACGCCTCGCCCCGGCCAGTCACCGCGCTGCACGAGCCATCCCGCGAAGAGCGCGAACACCGCCGACAGGCCGGCCGCGACGGTGCTGAACACGAGCGTGTTCTTGAGCGCGTCGCCGTTGGTCCCCGTCGCGACGAATTCGAAATGACGGGTCGTGAACGAGAGGTTCGTCGGGAAGACCGCGGTGAACGCGCTGACCACGAGCGTTCCGTAGACGAGGATCAGGAGCGCGGCCAGCGCGAGGCAGGCGACGAAGCACGCCGCCGAGACCGTGCGCGGGACCGGTGGACGCGGCATCGACGACGCGCGCCCCGAGATCGTCACGAAGGCGCGGCCGCCGTCGAGCCGGATCTTCGCGACGTACAGGCCGAGGGCAAGGAGCAGCAGGATCGTGCTCACGGCGGCGGCGCCGGTGAAGTCGCCGAAGCCCGAGATGAGGCTGTACGCCTGCGTCGGAAGGACCGTGAAGACGCCTCCGATGATCTGTGGGTTGCCGAAATCCTCGAGGACGTAGATCGCGGTGGTCAGGATCGCCGCGCCGAGACCGGGGCGCGAGAGCGGCAGCGTGACCGTCCGGAACACGCGCCAGGGCCCTGCCCCGAGATTCCGGGCCGCCTGCTCCATCCGCGCGTCACTCCGCGAGAGGACGTCGGCAATGAGCTGATAGGCGAACGGGAAGTACGCGATCGTCTGCACCCCCCAGATCCCGAAGAGCCCGAAGATGACCGGCGACTGCCCGAAGACGCCGTAGGTGACGATCCCGCGCGGCCCGAACAGCAGCAGGTACGAGAACGCGACGACGAAGGGCGGCGAGAGCAGCGGCAGGATGCCGACGATCCGGAAGAACGGCTTCCAGGCCATGTGCGAGTACACCATCGCGTACGCGTAGACGAAGCCGAGGGCGACCGCGGTCGTCGTCGATAGGAGCGTGACCTCGACGGAGTTGCGAAGCGGCCGGAGCCAGGTGCCGCCGGCGAGGAAATCCGCGTATCCGCTGGGACCGGGGGCGAAAACGACCTGGAGCTGCGGATACAGGATGAAGAGGACGACGAGGGCGATGACAGCCAGCAGCGCGAGCAGGAGGACCGGCTCGCGCCGCAGGCTGCGCATCTAGCTCGTTTCTTAGAGGCCGACCGCCTGTTGCCACTTCTGCTGGATGCGAGTCTTGTTGTCGGTCGCCCACTGCCGGTCGTAGGCGACGAGCTTGACCTGGTCGAGCGTCGGGGAGCCCGGCGCCGGAGCGACGCCCGCGACTGTCGAGCCGCGGTTGCTGAGCTTCACGTTCAGGGCACCCGCCTCGGGCGTGAGCACCCAGTCGACGAAGGCCTTCGCCGCGGGAAGGTTCTTGCTGCCCTTCACGATGCTGACCGCGCCGACCTCGAACCCCGTGTCCGGCGGGACCGTGAGGTCGACAGGGTTGCCCTTGGTCTTCTCGGTGAGGATGTCGTGGCTCCAGTTCGGGCAGCCGACGAACTGACCCTGGTCGATGAGCAGCAGCGCGCCCGGCGACGTCGCGACGTACTGGGCGATGTTGGCGTGCAGGCTCTTCATGAACGCCATCGCCTTGTCCTCGTCGCGGTTGAACCGGAAGATCTGGGTCGCGATGAAGATGTAGCCGCCACCGGTCTTGATCGGGTCCGGCAGCACGAGCTTGCCCTTCCAGGCCGGGTCGAGCAGGTCATCCCAGGTCGACGGCTTCTTGCCGCCGAGCTCTTTGCTGAGCCGGTCGTTGTTCGAGATGAACCCGAAGATCCCCGTGTACCACCCGGTCCAGAGTCCGCTCGCCTCCTTGAACTCGGCCTTCAGGTTCGCCGCGTTCGGCGACTTGTATGCCTCGAGCAGCCCTTGCTTTCCCAGCGGGTCATGGAACTCGCTCGACCCGCCGACGAAGATGTCGGATTGCGGGTTGTTCTTCTCCGCGGTGATCCGTGTCTGCAGATCGCCCGCGGCGGCGAGCGGCAGGACCTGCACGTTCACGCCGGTCGCGCTCGTGAAGGCCTTGAAGAGCTCGTTGTTCGTGGACTCGTTCAGCGCCGAGTAGACCGAGATCGTCCCCGTCGGCTTTGGCGTCGCGGCGGCCGTCGCCGATCCGCTCGGGGACGGCGACGCGGTTGCGGTCGCGCCTCCGCACGCGGCCACGACGGCGGTGGCTCCGGCCAGCTTCAGGAACGCGCGACGATCGAGCTGTGGCGTCATTCAACCCCTCCCACTGATGCCAGTTCGCCGGATACTACGCGCGTGACCGTCCTGCGGACGACCGCGGACACTCGCGACCCAGCCGCCGAAGCCAACCGCGAATCCATGCACGCGCTGGTAAACGAGCTGCGCGAGCGGCTGTCAAGCGCGCGTATGGGCGGGCCGGAACGCACGCGTGAACGGCACGTGAAGTCGGGCAAGCTCCTACCGCGCGATCGGCTCGAGCGGCTTCTTGACCCGGGCACCGCATTCCTCGAGCTGTCGCCCCTCGCGGCGTTCGGGATGTACGACGACGAGGCACCCGGCGCCGGGATCATCACCGGGATCGGGCGCGTGAGCGGGACCGAGTGCGTGATCGTGGTGAACGACGCGACGGTGAAAGGCGGCTCGTACTACCCGCTGACTGTGAAGAAGCACCTGCGCGCGCAGGAGATCGCGCTCGAGAACCGCCTGCCCTGTCTGTACCTGGTCGACTCGGGCGGGGCGTTCCTCCCCAGACAGGACGAGGTGTTCCCCGACCGCGACCACTTCGGCCGCATCTTTTACAACCAGGCTCGGCTCTCCGCGCTGGACGTCCCGCAGCTGGCGCTCGTCATGGGCTCGTGCACCGCCGGCGGCGCGTACGTGCCGGCGATGAGCGACGAGACGGTGATCGTCAAGGGACAGGGGACGATCTTCATCGGCGGACCGCCCTTGGTGAAGGCAGCGACGGGCGTCGACGTGACCGCCGAAGAGCTCGGCGGCGCGGATGTGCACACGCGGATCTCCGGTGTCGCGGACCATCTCGCGCTCGACGATCCGCACGCGCTGGCGATCGCGCGCGAAATGGTCACCCAGCTCGGGGAGCGGGCGACGTTCTGGGGAGAGGACCGCGAAACTCCCGCCCCGCCCGCGAGCGATCCGGAGGATCTCTACGCCATCGTGCCGCGCGATATCCGGAC
>VBGS01000133.1 GCA_005889445.1 Chloroflexota bacterium | reverse complement strand
ATCTCTTCGAAGGCGTCGAGCTGGTTATTGCAGGCCGCGCCGTCGGCGCCCAGGCCCACCGTGATCCTGGTGTTCCGCAGCTTCGCGACCTGCGCGATTCCTGATCCGAGCTTGAGATTCGATGACGGGCAGTGGGCGACCGACGTCTTCGTCGTTCGAAGGATGTCGATCTCACTGTCGTCGAGGTGGACCCCGTGGGCGATGATCGTGCGGTCGCACGCGATCCCGGTGTCGAGGAGGTACTGCATCGGAGTTCGCCCCGTCGCCATCACGACGGCGTTGCGCTCGTCGACGCTCTCGTTCGAATGCGTGTGCACGAGCAGCTCGCTGAGCTTGGCGAGCTGCGTCGTCGCCTCGAGGAGCTCCCGGGTGCACGAGAGCGCGAACCGCGGCATGTAGACGTAGCCGATGCGTCCGCTCGACGCCTTGTGCCACCGCTTCGTGAGCGCGCCCGCTGCATCGAGCGACCCTCGCGTCGTCTCGAGCAGCGCCGGCGGGACGCCTTCCCCCGCATCCATCATGGCCTGCCCGAATCGCGCGCGCAGTCCGCTTCGGACGAGCTCCTCTGCGACGATGTCTCCGAGCTTTGTCGTCCCCATGTCGAGGACCGTCGTCGTGCCGGTCATGAGCAGCTCGAGGATCCCGAGTCGCACGCTCGCGCGAAGCGACGCCTCGTCGAGCGCGGCTTCGAGCGGCCAGACCCGTGTGCGAAGCCATTGCAGGAGCGTCATGTCCTCGGCCAGCCCGCGAAAAAGCGTCTGCACGAGGTGGATGTGCGTCTGAACGATGCCCGGCATGATCACGCAGCCCGAAACGTCGACCGTCTCGGTGTCCAGGGGCACGGTCTCCACCTTGCCCAGCGCGCCGATGCGCGTGCCCGACACGAGAAGGTCTCCCCACATCGGCCTGGGGTGGTCCTTGAGCGGAAGCAGGGTCCCCCCGCGAAGCAGCAGGCTCATGGTTGATACGCGAGTTCGCGCAGCGCGGTCGCGAGGGCGCGGGTCCCGAGGACGACATCTTCGGCGAGCGTCGCCTCGTCGGCGCAGTGTGAGCGGCCTCCGATGCTCGGCACGAAGAGCATCCCGGTGCTGGCCGCGTACGAGAGCATCTGCGCGTCGTGGCCCGCCCCGCTCGCCAGGTCGCGGGGCTCGACCCCCGCGGCGGCACACGCGCGACGAAGCACGTCGGCGATCCGCGGGCTGAGCGTCACTGGCGGCCGATCCCGCAGGGTCCTCATCTCGACATCCAGACCACGCTCGCGCGCGATCCGCTTGCACGCATCCCCGATCTGGGTGATCAGCTCGGTCCGCCTGCCGTTCTCGGGGTGGCGCGCGTCGATCGTGAACCGCGCGAGGCCCGGCACGACATTCACCTGCGCCGGCTCGACCGCGATCGTCCCCACAGTCGCCACGGCAGGGTCCCCCATCCGCGTCGCGAGGTCCGCGATCTCGACGGCCATCGCGGACGCGCCCACGAGCGCGTCCTTGCGCCGGGTCATGGCCATCGCGCCGGCATGATCGGCTTGCCCGCGGAGCGTCACCTCGAGATGCGTGGTACCGGCGATGGTCGTGACCACACCGAGCCGCGGGCCGTTCTCGTCGAGGACCGGTCCCTGCTCGATGTGCAATTCGACGAATGCGTCGATGTCGCGACGGACCGCGCTCGCGACGTTCGCCGGGTCAAGACCAACGGCCCGCATGGCGTCGGCGAGCGTCGTTCCGTCGCCGTCGCGTGCGCGCTCGGCCTCGCCCGGTTCGAGACGATCGGCGATAGCCCGCGCGCCCCAGAAGTTCGTGCTGAAGCGGCTCCCCTCCTCCTCGCAAATGGCGACGCATTCGAGGATGCGGGTGGGCCGGCCGTGATTCTCCCAGAGACTCGTGACCGCCTCGACCCCGGCGACCACGCCAAGCGCACCATCGAGCGCTCCCCCGCCGCGCACGGTGTCGATGTGCGACCCGGTCACGATCACGCGACCGCCGCGCGAGCCTTCGATCCGTCCCCAGACGTTGCCGACCGCGTCGCGACGCGGGAAGAGCTGCCCTTCCTTGAGCCAGCTCGTGACCAGTTCCATCGCGGAGGTCCACGAGGGCGTGTAGAGCGCGCGGTAGATCCCGCCGCCGGGGAGCGCGCCGCGCTGCGCGAGATCGTCGAGCCGCCGGAGGAGCCGATGCTCGTCGATCTCGACGAGCTCGGCGGTCCTCATCGTCCGCATCGTTCGATCATCACACTCACAGTCTCATACCCGGATCGGTCCGCTCACGCCGACCTCGCCACGAAGCGTCCGCCGCCCTCGGCCACCACCCGACCGTCCGCGAAGATGGTGCGGCCGCGCACGATCGTGCGGACGACGCGGCCGCGAAAGGCGCGGCCGACGTACGGGCTGAGCCCGCGGGTCAAGGAGTCCTCGACGTCGAGCGTCCACTCAGGGTCGGGATCAAGCAGAACGACGTCGGCGTCAGCGCCGACCGCGAGATTTCCCTTCCGTGGCCAGAGCCCAAAGCGACGCGCCGGTTTTGTCGAGACGCGCCACGCGACAAAGCCGGCGATCTTCCGCGTGTCGAGCGATCCGCCCGAGCGCAGGACGGCCTCGGTGAACAGCGTCACCAGGAGCGACTGCACCCCGGCGACCCCGCCCCACGCAGCGAAGATGTCGCCGGCTCCGCGCCGCTTCAGGTCGCTCGGACACGGCGAGTGATCCGAGGCGACGAGATCGATGCGCCCGTCTGACACCGCGTTCCAGAGCGCGTCGCGGTTGGCGCGATCGCGGAGCGGCGGCGCGCACTTGAGGATCGCGCCGAGCCGCGAGACGTCGTCGCGGTCGAAGACCAGATAGTGCGGACAGGTCTCGACCGAGATGTCCACGCCGTCCCGCCGCGCCGCGCCGATCGCGCCGAGCGCCTCGCGGGATGAGAGATGAACGACGTGCAGACGGGCGCCCGCGTCGCGCGCCGCTGCGTACGCTCGAGCGACCGCCCGCACCTCGACGAGCGGCGGCCGCGAATCGGCCCAGGCCGCCGCGTCGCGCCGACCGGCCACCTGAGCAGCGCGCGTCGCATCGCGCAGGAGCGTGTCGTCCTCCGCGTGCAGCGCGACGAGCAGTCCCGCGCTCGCCGCCGCGCGGAGCGCCGCCTCGAGCTGATCGTCGGGGATCGAGGAGAACTCGGGGACGCCGCTGTCGCACATGAATCCCTTGACGCCGACCGCGCCTCGATCCGCGAGCTCGCGCAGCGCGGCGTCGTCCGCACCAGTGATCCCGCCCCAGAGCGCGAAGTCCACGAGAGAGCCACGCTCCGCCGCGGCGCGCTTGGCATCGAACGATCCGCCGTCGAGCACCGGCGGGAGCGAATTCAGCGGCATGTCGATCACCGTCGTGGTGCCACCTGCGGCCGCGGCGCGGCTGCCGCTCGGCCAGCCTTCCCAGTCCGCGCGCCCGGGATCGTTGAAGTGGACGTGCGCGTCGACCGCACCGGGCATCGCGAGAAGACCGCTCGCATCGATCTCGTCGCCCGCGCTCGCGGCGCCGGGCTCGACGAGAGCGCTCACGCGCCCGTCACGGATGAGGATGTCGCGCGCGAGCGCGCCACTCTCGATCACGGCTGCCGTGCACGACCGTCGCGAAGTGGTTCCCCGCCAGCTGCCCGACCCTGCTCGAGAAGAGCGTGGCGCCGTACGGGAAAAGGAACTCCATCTCCGAGATCCCACCGGGGTAGACAAGCATCTGGCCAGGCGCCGGATGGCTGGTGTGATTCTCGAAGTCGACCCCGAGCCGTCGCTCACCCATGGGGACCCATGTCGACTCGCCGCTCCAGCGGCAGTGCACGAGCTTGCTCCGCAGCGGCAGCAGCGCGCGAATCGCGGCGACCGTGTTCGGTGCGTCATGTTCCTCGAAGCGCGCCTTGAACTTGTACGGCCCTGCCGTGATGCGAAGCATCGTCATCGCGGGCGTACGATACCGGCCGGTCATGGCGTCCCTCTCAACGCACGTCCTGGACACGGCGAGCGGGCGCCCGGCGGCGGGAGTCCATGTCACGCTCGAACGTGACGGTGTCACGATCGCTCGCGCGACGACCGACTCGGATGGACGCGTCCGCGAGCTCGCGACCTCGCTCGGCGCCGGCCGCTACCGCATCGTCTTCGAGCTCGATGCGCGCTTCTTCCGCCGCGTCGCGCTCGACGTCGAGATCGGCGCCGACGCCCAGTACCACGTGCCGCTGCTCATGTCGCCCTTCGGTCTCGTCACGTACCGCGGGTCATGAACGCGGCGCGGCCGGACCTCGTCTCGGTCTTCGAGCGCGCCCCGGGGCTCGCCCAGCGCGTCGCCGCCCGGATCAGCGCGGATGCTGCCGCGAACGAGATCATCGCGGCTGCCCGAGCGGAGCTCGCGCGCATGAGCGAGGCGGAGCGCATCGCCGTGCTGGACGCGCACCCGCGGATCGGCGCCGACCCGGCGACGCTATCGGCGACCTCGCGGCGCGAGCAGGCTGCGGGCGATGATCCCGCAACGCTCCGAGACCTCGCGGCGCTGAACGAGGAGTACGAGCGGCGATTCGGGTTTCGGTTCGTCGTCTGGGTGAACGGCCGGAGCAAGAGCGCCCTCATCCCGGTCCTCCGCTCCCGACTGCGGTACGACCGCGAGCGCGAGCTCGCGACGGGGATCGCCGAGTTCCTGGCGATCGCAGCGGACCGGCTTCGTTCGAGATGACCACGTCGGAGATCCGCTACGGCAAGGCGCGCGTGACCTTCTATCGCTTGGGCGGCGCGGTGCCGCCGCTCGCCGCGTCGGTCGACATCGATGTCTTCGGCGAACGCTTTCTGGCCGCGTACACCGAAGGCGACAACAGTCAGGTGGTCGCGACCGACACGATGAAGAACTTCGTCTATGCGGTCGCCGCGGAGTACGCCGGCTCGACGCTCCTCGGCCTCACCGCATTTCTCGGGCGCCGCCTGCTCGAGACCTACCCGGCGATGGAGACGATCCGAGTCACGGCACGCGAGGTCCCGCTCGACGCGGCCGCTGGCGATCGCGGCTTGAGCGAGGTGCTGTTCCGCTCGACGCGCCGCGACGCCGCGGTCGCGCAGATCACGGTGGACGGGACCGGCGGCAAGCCCGAGATCACCGGCGCGCGGAGCGGTTGGGAGGGGATGGTCCTGCTCAAAACGACGGGCAGCTCGTTCACGTCCTTCGCGCGAGACGCGTACACGAGCCTCCCGGAGCTGGTCGACCGTCCGCTCACGATCCATCTCGATGCGTGGTGGCGCTACGCCGATCTGCGTGACGGCACCGGCGAAGGCCTCGGGCTGCTCGGGCCGCGCGCCGTGCGCGACGAGATCGAGCGAACCTTCCACGAGTTCAACAGCCGCTCGATCCAGCATCTCGTCCACGAAATGGCAACGCGCCTGTTCGCCACCCACACGCAGCTACGCGAGATCGAGTTCTCGGCCGAGAATCACACGCCGGACGCGGTGCGCGAGGGAAAAGGCGGCGTGAAGGTCTACGCCGAGCCGCGCGCGACCTTTGGGACGATCGGGCTGGTGCTCCGGCGGTAACCTTCCCAAGTGACGAAGGCGCCGATCGAAGGAACGCCGCGGGCGCTCGTCGTCGCCGATCAGAAGCTCGCGAACGTGCTTGCGCTGGCTCTCAATCACGGCCGCTACGAGACCCTCTGCGTGACCACGATCGCCGACGCGGAGCGCCAGCTCGTGGCCTTCAGACCGCAGCTCCTGATCGTCAGCATTGACCTAGATCGCGAGCGCGCGCTCGCTCTCGTCGGAAAACGTATCGCGGGACAGCGCATTCCCACGATCGCGCTGACCACGCGCGGCGGCCTGGCGGTGAAGCTCGCCGCCTTCGACCGTGGGGTCGATGACCTCATGGTCGTCCCGTTCTTTCCCGAGGAGCTCGTCGCGCGGGTGATCGCGCTGATGCGCCGCACCTACGGCGAATCGGTCCCGTTCATCCCGGTCATCAAGATCGCAGGCCTCGAGGTGGATCTGCTGAACCAGCGCGTCCGCAAGGGCAAGGCGCGCCTCGAGCTGACGGCGATAGAGCAGGCCCTGCTGTACCTCTTCGCCTCAAATCCCGGTCAGATCATCGGA
>VBGS01000132.1 GCA_005889445.1 Chloroflexota bacterium | reverse complement strand
TGCGCCTCGTCGCGCTGAGCGCCGATCCAGGACGTCGCGGGACGGCCGTCGGACTCTACGTGTCCGCGTTCTATCTCGGCAGCTCGCTCTCGTTCCTCGCGACGGGCCTTCTGCTCGCCCCGCTCGGTTGGCAGGGCGCGGCGATGACGCTCGGCGCGATCGCGCTCGTCGCCCTGCCCGTCGCGGTCGCGACGACCCGTGGCATGGGCGAACCGACCGGAGAGCGCGCGCGTCTGGACGTCCGGGTCCTGCGCAATCCGCCGCTCGTCCGCGCCATCGCCGCGTACACGGGCCACTCCTGGGAGCTCTTCATCGTGCGGGCGTGGCTCGCCGCGTTCCTCGCGGCGGCCTTCGCGCTTCGCGGCCTCAGCCCCACCGACGCGTCCGCGAGCGCGAGCGAATGGGCCGCGATCATGCTCGCGCTCGGCGTTCCCGGCGTGTTCCTCGGTGGCTGGGCGTCAGACCGTATAGGCAGAGCGCGGAGCGCGCTGCTCTACGCGATCGGCAGCGGCGCCATCTCCATCGGCTTCGGGACGCTGCTTTTCGCTCCCTGGCCGGCGCTGATCGCGATCGGCGCGCTGTACGGTGCGATCGTCGCCGCGGACTCGGCCGTGTATTCGACCGCGGTCACCGAGCTCGCGCCGGCGGCACGCATCGGATCGGCGCAGGCCGTGCAGGCCGTTGCGGGATTCGGCATCGGCTCGCTCGGTCCGGTCGTCGCCGGCGCCACGCTTGATCTCGGCGCGGGCTGGGTCGGGCCGTTCGCGGTCGCTGGCGTCGTCGGGATCGTCACGGCGCTCCCGCTCCTCCTCGACCTGCGCCAACGCGCGCTCGTACGCCTGTGATCGTCGTCGTTGAAGGGCCGAGCGGCGCGGGGAAGACCACCTGGTGCCGCAGGCACGGTGGTCCATACGCGCTTCTCGAAGATCTTCCGGATCACGCGGCGGTGCCGAGCGATCCGCACGCGGCTGCGAGCTTCTGGGTGGAGCGCAACGCGGCGCGATGGGAGGAAGTCCTACGACGCGAGCGCCGCGACGGCCTCGTCGTCGTCGACACCGACCCGTTCAAGCTGCACTTCGTGTGGACGCTCTGGCAGTCGGGACAGACGAGTGAGCTCGAATGGATCACGCAGCGGGACAGCATGCGCGACGCCTTCGCGGCCGAGCGCTGCGGACTTGCCGATCTCGTGCTCGTCTCCGACATCGACGAAGCGACACTAAGCGCGCGGCGCAGCGCGGACACGACCCGAACGCGCCGCAACTTCGAGCGGCACGCTCGCCTTCGTGAGTCGATCATCACGTGGTATCGGGCGGTCGATCGGTTGGAACCCGGACGCGTCTGCTTCTACTTGCCAGACGAAGGCCTAACCCCGCAGCTCATCGCGATGGGGCCACGCAAAGCGCGAAGCGGAGCGGATCTCTTCAAGCGCCTCATCGCCGCGCTTTAGAAACAAGCTCACAACGAAAAGAACCCAGTCGGAGCGCAGGGCACGTTCGGTGCAAAACATCCAGGCATGCACACTCCCACTTCATGGGAACTCGAGATGGGCCTCATCGAATTCGTTTGCGACGCACACGACCCGGCAAGAGGTGGCCCGACCGTCACGCCGATCAGGGGATCGTGGCGTTACTGCGGCGGTCCCGACCGCGGCGGTCACCGCTGGCGGCGTATAGAACCGGTGTCGCGAGAGCGCCTCGAGCGCTACGTCCTACCCGAGGTGCACGTGCACGCCCGCGTTACCGCTGCCTGACGCGTCAGCGCGAAGCGATGAGCCTGTCCAGCCCGGCGACGTAGACATCGAGTCCGAACTCGAACGCGTCGTCGCAGTCCGCGCGCGTGATCGCGCTCCAGCGCTCGGCGATGTACGGGTCGATGTCCGGCGGCAGAAGTGGCGGCGGCTGGTCCGCGGCGCGCAGCCCAGCGGTCCCTGCCTCCCAGTACGCGAAGCCGATCACGAACGACTCGACCGTCGCGAGGACGTGGAATGCCGTCTTCGCGTCGAAGCCGGCATCGCGAAGCAGCGCCATCACCGCGCCCGCCGCCGCGAGCGCGCCCGGGTTGCTCAGCTGCAGCGTCGCGAGCAGCGGGATCGCGTTCGGATGACGGAGCAGTAGCTGGCGGTAACCGCGAGCGAGCGCGCGGAACGACTCTTCCCAGCGCGCATGCCCGGGAACCGGCAGCACCAGCTCCGCGAGGAGGCGGCCGACGACCGCCTCGAGCAGCACGCCCTTGGAAGGGAAGTGCCGGTAGAGGGACATCGCCTCAACGCCCAGCGCCGCTCCGAGATGGCGCATCGACAGGTCACCAAGACCGCTTCGATCGATAAGCTCGACCGCGGCGTCGAGGATCCGCGCGTTCGTCAACGGTCGCCTTGACGCGACTGCTCTCGCCATCTACCTTACAGCGTATGCTTACGCCGTAAGCCAGCGCAAGTGGAGGGGAGCCGATGTTCGCGGCCTGGGGCAGCTTCGTTCACCGGCGTCGCTGGTGGGTCCTCGCGGTCTCAGGGATCGTGCTGCTCGCCTCCATCGCGGTGGCCGCCGGCGGCGGAAAGCTGCAATCCGGCGGGCTGATCTCGACGTCCGAGTCCGGGCGGGCCTCGCAGCTCATCGAACGCGAGCTGCCGCGCTCCGGCGGGTCGACCTTCACGCTCATCTTCTCGAGCGATTCGCCCAGCGCGAAGACCCCGGAGTTCCGCGCCGCCGTCGAGGACGCGCTCGCGCTGCTTCGCAAGGACCCACGGGTCGCGACGATCGTGACCCCGTACGACGGGCCGGCGGTCGACCCGACGCAGCTCATCTCGAAGGACGCGCACGCGGTCGCCGTCGACGTTGCCGTCAAGGACGAGGTCGCCGTGGCGCGCGATTACTACCCCGAGCTGCGCGCACTGGTGCGCTCGGATCGGCTCCAGGTGCAGGCCACCGGGCTGCTCGCCATCACGAACGGCTTCAATACCGTGCTGCAGGAAGACCTGCGTCGCGCCGAGACGGTCTCGCTGCCGCTCGCGCTCATCCTCCTGCTCATCGTGTTCGGCAGCGTCGTCGCCGCGCTCGTGCCGCTCGGCGTCGGCATCCTCGCGGTCGTCGGGGGGATCGCGGGAATGTTCCTGCTGTCGCGGTTCACGGATGTTTCCGTGTACGCCGAGAACGTCGTGACCCTTATCGGCCTGGGAGTCGCGATCGACTACTCGCTCTTCGTCACGAACCGGTTTCGCGAGGAGCTCCGCAACGGTCGCGACGCGCGTTCGGCGCTCGCGGTCGCGATGGCGACGTCAGGCCGCGCGATCACGTTCTCCGGGCTGACCGTTGCGATCGGCCTT
>VBGS01000043.1 GCA_005889445.1 Chloroflexota bacterium | reverse complement strand
GTCGGCGTATTTGCGCTTGAAGGTCTTGAGCTTGCGGATCAGCTCTGCCTGATCAATCTCGAGCACGTTGGAGACCATACCCGTGGTCTCTTCGAAGCCGAGGCTTCAGTTGCCTCGTCAGCCGCGCATCCGCTTCATGACGAGGCGATCGTCGTCATTCATGCTCAAGAGACTAGTCGGGCCATGGCTCGATGCGCGCGCGGGCGGCGCCGTGCTCCGCGCGAAGGGATGCCGGTCGGTGCCGGACCCAGATGCGTTCGACCTCGATCGCGTCCCACCCCAGAGGCAAGGTCACCGGGCGCCGGGCCCAGTCGCGCGGTTCCTCCGGACCGACCTCGATGCCCGGCAGGCCGTAGAGGCACGACGAGAGAAACCCTCCGATATTCGCCTGAAACGGGCCGACCCGCGGCTTCTCGGGAAAGCGCCTGCGGCTGAACTCGTCTGTCTCGGTGAATGGTTCGAGGACGAAGTCGGCGTATCCCTTCTCGAACAGGTCACGCGAACGCCTGCGGTCACCCTGCCAGGCCGCGTACACGCCGAGCAGCGCGGACAGCATCGGGTGTCCGACGAATTCATCGACGCGAGCGAGGTAGAACTCGATCGTGTTGCGCATGGTCTCCTCGCTGGTGCGGTACCCGACCGGAAAGAAGCCGGCGAGCACCTCCGGCGTCGCACCGGTGACGCCGCTCTCTTCGGGTGTGAAGCGGTCGTGATTGAGGAGCACCCCGTTCGCCCACGGGATGAAGAGCTGCTCGGCCAACCGGTCCCAGCTCTCCGGATCACCGCGTCCCAGGCACCTTGCCGCCGCGGCTGCTTCCGCGAGCACGACCTTCGCGGCCATGTTCACGTACCCCGCATTGTCGATCGGCTCCTCGCGCTGTTCCGCGATCCCGATGATCCGCTTGATCTCGTAGCCCCGATCGGTGCGCTCGACGCGCGAGCTGATCCATTCCGCGACACCCTCGAGGATCGGCCAGGCCCGTTCGCGTAGGAAGTCCCGATCGCCCGTCGCGTGCGCGTAGCGCGCGAACGCGAGTGCGATCGACAGGCCAACGTGCTGCTCGAGCGCGATCAGCGGCGCCGAGACGCGGATCATCTCCTGCCCGTGGAGCTGACCGCTCGCCCACGGGAACTGCAAACCGCGGTAGCCATTCAGCGCGGCGTTGCGGCGCGCCGCGTGGGTCCGGTCGCTGCGGTACTGAAGGAGCGCATCAGCGGCGCGCGGATCCGTCAGGAGCATCGGCGGGAAGACGAAGCTCTCGATGTCCCACATGACCTGACCGCGGTAGTAGTGGTAGTTCGGCCAGTACGCCAGACCGAACATCGAGGTGCTGAAGAGCGAGGACGAGTGCGCGGAGGAGTGGAGGTAAAAGTACGCGGCGTCGGCGAGCGCCTGCCAGCGCCGGCCCGCGCCAATCAGGTTGATCCGGCCCCGCCACAGATCGGCCCAGGCCTCGCGGTTCTCCTGTCGGAGACGATCGAACCCGAGATTCGCGGCGATCGCGGCCAGACGGGTCGCCTGACGGTCGGGCTCGTTATGGCTCTGGCTCGGGATCAGCGAGGCGGCGGTCCGCACGACGTGGGTCGAGCCCGCCCGCGCAGACACGGTGTAGGTCGTCCGGAGCGGCGCGAGGTCGTCATGCTCCTCGCGGGTCTTCCTCGCGTCCTCTCCGCCTTCGAAGCGCGTGACGTACGCGGCGCCACACGTGCTCAGCCCACCGTGGGTCTCCCAGAGCATCGACCCATCCACGGTGGGCTGGTCGGCGCCCGGAGTCCTCGTCTCGCGCCTCTTCCACCGCCCGGGTATGCCGATCGGATCCAGACCGGTCGTGATCGCCAGCTCGCAGTCCGCGTTCACGCTGATCCGCAGCTCGTGGAGGATGACCGTCGGCTGCGTCCGGCTGCAGAACACGAGGAGCTCGGCCTCGGCTCGGGTCGCCTCGATGTCGAACACGAACTTCGTGGTGAGCTCGCCGCAGGAGAAGTCGTAACGCTGCTCGATGAATCGTGTCCGTTCCGGATGCTCGCTCATCTTGACGGCGCCCAGCGCGATGTCGCCAGCCACCGGGTAGGGTCCCTGCGCGAACGCCTCGATCTCATCGACCGGGTGCACAGCCGCAAGTCCGTTCACGATGGCGAGGCCCTGCAGGAGCGGTATCCGCCCGAGTCGAAGGCCGATCAGCCCGTTGGAGAGGTACGCCGGAATGTACTCGGGCCGGTAGTCGGTGACGGGCGTCGGACTGATCGGCGCGCTCACACGCATGCAAGGTGCAACGGTGGTGCCAGCCTACGTGGGCGTTTCTCCGACCCGGTTGACGGTCACGGTGACGGCTGTGCCCGCCACCGGCTCGCCCGAAGGCCCGGCGGTGACGCGAACCCGCGCCAGGATCCGCCAGATCGCATGACGGTCGGAGACGAGGAGGATCAGGAATGGATTCTCGACCACCGTCCCGGGCGGCTCGCTGAAGGCCACGGGGAGGGTCAGGTCGGTCGTCGCCGCGGCCGCGACTTCGCCGAGAAGCGGGGTCTCCTCGGTCCGGAACTGCGAGTGCGGGTGTCGTGCGCTGATGAGGCGCAGCGTTTCGGATCCGAGATTGGTGACCTGCCACGTGACCAGCCAGCGTCCGGATTCGCTCTGGGTGATGAACGGCTCGACACGGAACAGCGGCTCGATCACGTGGTCAAGTGAAGTGTGGCATCACCTGCGTCGCGAAGGCTTCCAGCGCATCCCAGTCGTACGGCCCTTCGCGTAGCGCGATGTTGATCCGATAGGCGCCGGCGTCGCGGAACGCCGCCACGACATCGGCCGCCTGCGTCGCAGTCCCGCGCAGGAATCCGGTCATGCCCCGCTCGTCTGCTGCCCAGTGCTTCTGGTAGAGGGCTTCGTGCCGGGCGACGCCGCGGGCGTCCGCGCCCATGTAGAAGCCGATGTTGATCGTCCGAGCGATCTCGCCTGGATCGCGACCGACCTTTTCGCACCACTGGTCGAGGATCCGGCTCTTCCTCGTCCAGTCGGCCGGCGCCAGGTACGGGGCGTTCCAGCCGTCGGCGAAACGCGCCGCCGTACGCAGCGTGCGCTTCTCGCCCGATCCGCCGATCCAGAGCGGAAGCCTTTGCTGGAGCGGCTTCGGATTGTTCGGCGCGTTCACGAGGCGGTAGTGCTTTCCGCTGAAATCGGAACGGTCGCTGCCCAGAAGCAACCGGAGGACCGCCGCGTACTCCTCGAGCTGATCCTCGCGCTCACCGATCGACGCGAAACGGATTCCATAGGACACGAACTCGGCTTCATCCCAACCGGCGCCGATACCACAGTCCACGCGCCCTCCGGAAAGGTGATCGATCGTCGTGATCGCCTTCGCGAGGACACCGGGATGGCGATACGCGGCACAGAACACAAGGCAACCGACGCGCACATGCGTCGTCTCGGCAGCCAGCGCCGCCATCGTCGAGACCGACTCGAAGCAGTCTCCATCCCCGGTCTGCGGCGGGGTCTCCTGAAAGTGATCCGAGACGGAGAACCAATCGAAGCCGCGCTCGTCGGCGAACCGCCAGAGCCGCCGCATCTCATCCAGCGGTCCGCCGAGATGACCCAGATGTATGCCGAACCTAATACCCGTAGTCCGAGTAGGGATCTCCTGACGCGGCCGGTTTGTTCGTGCCGAGCGCGGGAGCGCTCGTCGGCGCCGCGGTCGCGCCGCCGTAGGGGCTCGGGCTGGGGCCGGATCCGCCCCCACCGCACGCCGCGAACGCGATTCCTGAAAGGACAGCGATCACCACTGCCGCACTGCGAAACATGATCACCGAAACCTCCTGATACCGTGAGTACGGTCGGGAGGCCCTCGCGGATATGGGTACCTTCGGGGTCTTGTTCGTCGTCGTGCTCCTCGTCGTCCTTGCCGTGGCTGGCCTCGTCTTCGCGCTCGCGGTCATGCGAGCGGCGAACCGCCCGCGGCCGGCTCTTCCTGCTAACTGCGGCGACTGCGTCTTCATGATCCCGCGCGCCAAGGTGTATCGCCGCGAGACGCTCGAGGATGTCGACGGGATCGTCCATTACCTCTGCCAGCAGCGCTGGATCGAGGTCACGCCGTTCTCGCCGCGCTGCGAGCTTGGTAAGAGCAAGACCCGGACGACGACCGTCCCCACGTAGCGATAGCCTCGCCTGGGGTGGCTGACTTCGCGAAGTTCGACGCGTACGTGCGCGCCCACACGGCCGAGTACGTCGACGAGCTCAAGGCCCTCGTACGACAGCCGAGCGTCTCAGCGCAGGGCATCGGCATCGACGAGACCGCGGCGATCGTGCTCGATCGGGCCCGCGCCCGCGGCGGCCTCGCGGCAGACGCGCTCCGCGTCTCCTCCGGCCCACCCACGATCGTGGGCCAGGCCGGCACCGGTGCGCGGACCCTTCTGGTGTACGACCACTACGACGTACAGCCGCCCGACCCGCTCGACGAATGGGACACGCCGCCTTTCGAGCCGACCGAGCGAGACGGATTCCTCTTCGGTCGCGGCGTGTCCGACAACAAGGGCAACCTGATGGCGCGCCTGCAAGCGATCGAGGCGTACCGCGCGACGATCGGCGATCTGCCGCTACGGGTCCGAGTCCTGTACGAGGGCGAGGAGGAGAGCGGATCGGTCCATCTCGCGGACTTCGTACGGACCCACGGCGACCGCCTTCGGGCTGATGGGTGCATCTGGGAGGCGGGCTACAAGGACGCCGCCGGTCGGCCGACGGTGTCGTGCGGTCTCAAGGGGATCGCATACGTCGAGCTCCACGTGCGCGGTGCCGCCAAAGACGCGCACTCCTCGCTCGGCACGATCGTGCCGAACGCGGCCTGGCGCCTGGTCTGGGCGCTGGCGACGCTCAAGAACGATCGCGACGAGATCACCATCGACGGCTTCATGGACAAGGTCCGTGCGCCGACCGCGGCCGACCTGCAGGCGCTCGAGCGTCTTCCGTTCGACGAGGACGCGACGCGGCGCATCCACGGGATCACGCGATTCGTGCGCGGACTCACCGGGCTCGAGCTGAAGAAGAAGCACTTCTACGAGCCCACGTGCACGATCTGCGGGATCGTTTCCGGGTACACCGGCGCCGGCTCGAAGACCGTCCTGCCGGCTGTCGCGAGCGCGAAGATCGACTTCCGGCTCGTTCCCGACCTCACGCCTGACATCGTTGCGACCCTCTTGCGCGCGCACCTGGATCGACGCGGATTCACCGACATCGAGGTCGTTGCCGGCCACGGCGAGTCGCCGTCACGATGGCCTACCGACTCAGTCGCCGCGCGCGCCGCTGTCGAGGCGTGCCGCGCGACCTATGGCCGGGACCCGGTCGTCTATCCACTGATGGCCGGGTCTGGTCCGATGGCCCAGGTGTGCGACGCGCTTCGGATCCCGGTCGTCGGCTTCGGATCGGGCAATGCCTCGTCGGCCAATCACGCGCCGAACGAGAACATCGCCATCGCCGATTATGTCGACCACATCCGCGCCTTCGGACGGTTCCTCCACGTGTTCGCCGGCCTCGCGCTTTGACCCGCGCGGAACGCCGCGCGCTCATCCTCATCCTCGGGTTCCTGACCTTCGCGTCGGTCTACGCGAGTGTGGTGATGGCACCGGTCCTGACCCAGATCGCCGCGGAATTCGGCATCTCGACTGGAGCGGCGGGCCTTGTCGTTGCGGCCTACGGCGCCCCGGGGATCGTCGTCGCCGTGCTCGCCGGACCGTACTCGGACCGTTTCGGTCGGAAGCGTTTCCTCGTCGCCGGCTCCGCGGTCATGGGGGTGTTCACGCTGCTCGCCGCGTTCGCGACGAGCTTCCCTGTCCTCGTCGCGACACGCATGGTCGCGGGTATCGGCGCGTCGGTCATCTATCCCAACGCGAACGCGATCCTCGGAGATAACTTTCCCTACGGAGAGCGGGCCCGTGCGATCGCGACGGTCATCGGAATGAACACGATGGCCTCGATCATCGGGGTGCCTCTTGCGGGCATCATCGCCGAGGCGACGACGTGGCGGGCGTCGGTCGCGATGGTCGGTTCACTTTCGATCATCGCGGCGGTGGTGCTCTTCTGGCGGCTGCGCCCGGCGCAGGCGCCACTCAACGACGCGGAAGTGCGCGAGCTCTACCGCTCGATCGTCACCAAGTCCTCCGCCGTGGCGGCGATCGTCTCGAGCCTGCTCGGATCCCTCTACTGGTTCACCTGGTCGACGTACGTCGTCGTGTTCTTCGAGGTCACCTTCGGGCTGTCGGAAGGCCTGGCCTCGACCATCGCGCTGACTCAGGGACTGGGCGTGCTCATCGGAAGCCAGCTCGGCGGACGGCTCGGTGCGCGTATCGGCCATAAGCCCGTGGTCGCGGGGAGCGTGGTCATATCGGGAGCGCTCCTGGCGGTGCTGACCAACCTCACGCCACCACTCGTGCTCACCGCGCTCCTCAGCCTCGCGCTCGCGGCGGTGATGGGCGCGCGCTTCGCCTCGAACACGACGCTGCTGACCGAGCAGGTACCCGAGGCGCGCGGGACGCTGCTGGCGCTCTCCGCGTCGGTGACCAGCCTCAGCATCGTGGCCGGCGCCACCGTCGGCGGCATCCTCATCGACGTGTTCGGGTTCTGGTCGCTCGGGCTCTTCTGTCTGGTCGTCAGCGCGCTGGCGAGCGTCGTCGTTGCGCTGTTCGTGCGCGAGGAGCCGATCGACCTCGAGATTTCGCCGGCCGCGTAGTCTTCGCGCCCTCGCCCCAGCGCATCCCGTGCGCCGCCGCCCAGGCATGCCAGTCGGGGACCGGCTGCCGAACCGTATAGAGGAAGTGATAGGCGCCGCTGTCGCCGACGAACTTGAATCGCTTCTTCAGATCGGTCGCGAGCGACTCGTAGTCGGGGAACGATCGCAGATGCTTCTTGAAGCCGCCGGCCCGTTCGACCTGGAGTAGCGCCTGTGCGTTGTGCACGACCGCCGCGATCTTCGGACGGCTGCGGATGACCCGCTCATCCGTCGCGACCTTGTCGATGTCGCGATCGCTCATGCGCGCGACGCGCTCGACCTGGAACCGATGGAACGCCGCTTTGATGCCGTCCCACTTCGCGTCGACGACCCGCCAGCTGATCCCAGCCTGGAAGACTCCTTTGCTCAGCTGCTCGAGATAATCATCGAGGGACTTCGGTGTGATCTGTTTCGGTGCTTCCATGCGCTTAACTCCGGTCTTTCGTTGCGCAAATGTTACCCAGCGGTGCCGTTCAGTCGCCTGCTGGGCATGGCACCTGCCCGTACATCACTCGCTCATTCAGCGCAAAAGGAGCAGGCCATGGCACGGAAAGCAGGAGGCGGCATGACCGTCGCCGAGGCTGGTCGGATGGGTGGCCGATTGGTCAGCGAGAAGTACGGCCCGGAGTTCTACGAGAAGATCGGCAAGAAGGGCGGGTCGAGCACGGCGAACAAGTACGGGCCCGAGTTCTTCGGCCGCATCGGAAAGAAGGGCGGTCGCGCGGTGACCGCCAAGTACGGAGCCGGGCACTTCGAGCGCATCGGCCGAAAGGGCGGCCAGAAGGTCGCCGATCTCATCGAACGTGCGAAGAGCCTCGAAAGCCCGCCGGAGGCGGAGGAAACCAAGAGGGAGACCGCCGCGGAGTAGCGGCGTACCTTGGTCCCTTGATGGACCGAAGGGAGCTGGGGACGGGCACGCGCCTGGTGCGCGCCGCCCGTTCGCTCCCCTCGGGAGACGGGCAGCCCGTCGTCCCGCCCCTCGTGCAGAGCGTCGCCTTCGATTACGGATCCGCCGCGGATCAAGACGCCGTTTTTGGCAACGATCGACCGGGCTACGTCTATGGCCGCTACGGGACGCCGACGACGGCCGCGCTCGAGAGCGCGCTCGCCGACCTCGACGCCGCCGGGGCGGCGACGTGTTTCGTCACCGGTATGGCGGCGATCGCCGCAGCGGTCGACGCCTGCGCTGTATCGCGCGGCGGGCGCGTCGTCGCGCCCGAGGATTGCTACGGCCAAACGCGCGCGCTCTTCGAGCGCTGGGTCCGCGAGCGCGGGGCGGACATCTCATTCGTCGATACGACCGACCTTGCTGCGGTGGATCGTGCACTCGCCGACAAGCCGACGACCCTCCTCTACGCGGAGGTCATCGCAAATCCGCTCCTGCGCGTGAGCGACGTGTCCGCCCTCGCGGCGCTCGCAAAGGCGAAGGGCGCGGCCCTCGCGATCGACGCGACCTTCGCGACGCCGATCCTCGTCAAGCCGGCGACGCTGGGCGCGACCATGGTCATCCACTCCCTCACCAAATACATCAACGGGCATGGCGACGTGATGGGCGGCGTCGTCTCGGGCTCGGCCGAGCTGGCGGCCACGATGCGCGACCGCACCATCCTCGATGGCGGGTATCTCCCGCCGCACGAAGCGTGGCTCACGATCCGCGGGATGCGCACGCTCGCGCTCCGCGTGCGTCGCCAGTGCGCGAGCGCGATGGAGATCGCGAGCCATCTGGTATCGCATCCGAAGATCGCGCGGGTTCGCTATCCGGGCCTACCGGATCACCCGCAGCATGCCCTCGCGACGCGCCAGTTCAATGGGCTCTACGGCGGGGTCGTCTCGTTCCAGCTGCGCGACGACACCCGGGCCGCGGCGTTCCGCTTCCTCGACAGCCTCGAGCTCGCCGCATCGGCGACGACGGTCGGAGACCTTTTCACCGAGGTCCTGTATCCGGCGATCTCGTCGCACCGCAGGCTGCCGGTGGAAGAGCGAAAGCGCCTCGGCATCACCGATGGCTTCCTGCGCATGTCAGTGGGCATCGAAGACACCGACGACCTCGTCGCGGACATCGATCGCGCGCTTGATCGCGTCTAGCACGCCACGCGCGCTCGTCTTCAACTGTCACATCACCGGCCTCGCTGTTGCGCGCTCGCTGGCCGCGCACGGGGTCGAGGTCAGCGCGCTCGATCCGGACCCTCGCGGCCTCGGTCAGGCGTCCAAGGCGGTGATCGAGCGACATCGCTGCCCGAACCCGCTCGAGGATGAAAAGGGGTTCGTGGCGTATCTCCTCGACAACGCGCGGCATTTCGGCGAGGGCGCGGTGCTCTTCCCGACGAACGACGAATGGGTCCTTGCGGTGGCGCGGTACCGCTCGCAGCTGGAGACCTGTTACCGCGTTCCGTTCAGCGAGCTTTCGGTCATCGATGCGGTGCTCGACAAGCGACGCCTCTACGCCGATGCGCATCATCTCGGGATCCCGATACCGCGGACGTACTCCCTGCAGGATCCACGAGCGACCGCGAAGGAGATCCGCTACCCCGCGATCGTCAAGCCAGCCGAGCAGCGGCGCTTCTACGATCGCTTCGGCGTGAAGGTCTTTCGCGCCGAGAACGCCAAGGAGCTGATGCGATTTGCCGGCGAGGCCGCCGATCTGGCGTGCGTGGCGCAGGAGATCGTCGACGTTCCGGCGGGAGGCTTCTACTCGCTCTGCTCGTACGTCGCGCCGGACGGCGAGATGCGCGGCGCGTTCGTCGGCCGCAAGCTCGAGCAGTACCCCGAGGGATTTGGCACGGGATGTCTGGTCATCGGCGAACAGGTCCCCGAGATCCTCGACCGGGGGACCGCGATCCTTCGCGCGTATGGCTACCACGGCATCAGCGAGGTCGAGTTCATCTGGGACCCGGAGCGCAGGGAGCATCTCCTGCTCGACGTCAATCCGCGCGTCTGGAAATGGATCGGCCTGCCCATCGCGAGCGGCGTCGATCTGCCGTGGCTCGCGTACAGCGAAGCGATCGGACGCGGCGATCGCGCGGGCGCGTTGCGAGACGGCATGCGCTGGATCTACGAACGTGATTACGCCCTGCTCGCGGCGTCGCGCCCGCTCTTCCCGGCGAGCGGCGACGTGGTGAACGCCGTGTGGGACCCCGACGATCCAGGCCCCTTCGCGCAGCTCATCAAGAACGAGGGGCCGGCGGGGAAGTATTACTGCGCGTGCTAGCGAAGCTGCGGGTGAGGTGCGCGTGCTAGCCGCGCTCGCGTTTCGCGCGCTCCAGGGTCTCTCCGGGTTCATCGCCTACTACGGCGCGACCGGGATGCTCACGTCCGAGGGTCTCCGGCCGCCGAACGTCCTCGTCCTCATGGGTCTGGCCGCCATCGGTCTGACGACGATCGCCGCGTCGCGTGCCGAGCGCCGCCCGCTCGCCGGACTGTGGGTCGCCGCGATCGTCGTCGCGCTCCCGTTCCTCCTCTGGTCGATCGCGCATGTCTCCGACGCGCCATGTCCGCCTGACCATCCGCCGATCACGTCCGCGTATGACTGCGGAGTGCCCGGTGCGTCGCTCGTCCTCGCCACGAGCGGCGCCGTATTGATCGCGGCGATCGTCGGCGCGTTCGTCGAGCTGCGATCGCTCGCGAGCGGAAGGCGCGCCGCCCAACTAACCTGACGCGAATGCGCTTCGGGTTCTG
Source organism: Chloroflexota bacterium (assembly GCA_005889445.1). Classification (GTDB taxonomy): domain Bacteria; phylum Chloroflexota; class Limnocylindria; order P2-11E; family P2-11E; genus 3-1-20CM-2-70-9. Next base: position 1,374 of record VBGS01000043.1, on the reverse strand, counting down.
GATGCCGGTCTTCGGCGGGTGGCTGCGCAACGTCGAGGACGAAGGCATGCCGGCGACCTTCGACTACCAGCGCGACCTCGCCCAGCGCGCGGAGCAAACCGGCTGGGACGTGACCCTCGTCGCCGAGCTCAATCTCAACGACATCAAGGGCCCTGAGGCCGACTGCCTCGAGGCCTGGACCACCACCGCCGCGCTCGCGTCCGTCACCTCGCGCCTCGAGCTGATGACGGCGGTGCGCCCGAACTTCCGCCTTCCAGCGCTCGTCGCGAAAGAGACCGCCACGATCGACCAGATCTCGGGCGGCCGCTTCACGCTGAACGTAGTGAGCGCGTGGTGGGCCGAAGAGAGTCGCCAGTACGGCGGCGCGTGGGTCGAGCATGACGAGCGCTACGCGAGGACCGCAGAGTTCATCGCCATCCTCAAGGGAATGTGGACGCGGTCCGAATTCACCCTCGACGGCCGCTTTTACGAGATCAAGAACGCGCGCCTCCACCCGAAGCCGGTGCAGAAACCATGGCCCACGCTGTACGCCGGCGGCGAGTCAGAGGCCGCGCGCGAGCTCATCGCCCGAGACTGCGACGCGTATCTGATGCATGGCGATCCGCCCGAAGCGCTGGCGCCAAAGATCCAGGACATGCGCGCGCGCCGCGCGAGGCATCCGGAGGCGCCGCCGCTCCGATTCGGAGTCGCGGCGTACGGGATCGTTCGCCCCACGGAGGCCGAAGTGAAGAAAGAGGTCGCGCGCATCACCGATGTGCGCTCCAGCGCGCGCGGCTACGCCAGCTATCAGGACTTCGTGAAAGGCTCGCAGCTCGGAACGGACATCTCCCTCGAGGACTACAGCGTCTCCAACCGCGGCCTACGCACCGGTCTGGTCGGCACGCCCGAGCAGGTCGCCGCGCGGGTCCGTGAGCTGGAGCGGATCGGCGTGGACCTCGTCCTGCTGCAATGCAGCCCGCAGCGCGAAGAAATGGATCGTTTCGCCGAGCAGGTGTTCCCGCTCATGCGCGGGTGACGACGGGACCGCAGCGCGCGGTCCCGTCGTTTCTCAGCTACTGATCAGATCCATTCACCTGTACGCGCGCGAGCGTGAAGAGCGTGATCGGACGCTCGTCGGCGTAGAAGTGACGGAAGTCGAGCGCCGTGTTCGTGATGTACATCGCCCCGCCACTCTGGACGATGCTCGCCGGGAACAGTAGGCCGCGAGGGGCGCCGCTCTCATCGACCCCGTCGAAACCTCCGATGATGTCAAGTACCCGGCCCTGCGAGTTGAGGACGTAGAGCACGTTTTCCTGATTCGCGCAGACCCAGAGGCGGCCCGCGGAGTCAAATGTGATCCCGTCCGCGCCGTTGATGCTCTCGGTGAATGTGGAG
>VBGS01000131.1 GCA_005889445.1 Chloroflexota bacterium | reverse complement strand
GTGGCGGAGAGTCCGATGCGCTGCAGCCTTGACGCGTCGGGACGCCGGAGGTCCTCGAGCCGTTCGAGCGTGATCGCCAGGTGCGACCCGCGCTTCGATGGGACGACCGCGTGGATCTCGTCGACGATGATCGTCTCAACGTCCCGAAGCGCCTCGCGGGCCAGGCTGGTGAGCACCAGGTACAGCGACTCTGGCGTGGTGATGAAGATGTCGGCCGGCCGGCGCTGGAACAGCGCGCGATCGCGCGATGGCGTGTCCCCGGTCCGGATCGCGATCGTGGGCTCCCGGTAGGGGACACCCAAGCGCTGCGCCTGTCGGGTGATGCCCACGAGCGGCTCGCGCAGGTTCCGCTCAACGTCGACGGCGAGCGCCTTGAGGGGCGAGACGTACACGATGCGCGTCGCGGGCTTCGGCGGCGCGGGCGAGAACATGAGCCGGTCGATCGCGGCGAGGAACGCGGCCAGGGTCTTCCCGGATCCGGTCGGGGCGAGGACGAGCGCGCTCTCGCCCGCTGCGATCGCCGGCCACGCGAGGTCCTGCGCGCGCGTCGGCGCCGCGAAGGTCGCCGCGAACCACGCGCGGGTCGCTGGGTTGAAGCTCGCGAGCGGATCGCCCCCCATGTGAAGATCCTAGGAGGTCGAAGGTGGATATGAAGGAAGGAGGCCTGGGTTGCAGGCCTCCTCCTAAACGTTGCCGCTATCGAACCGCGTTAGAGAGATTGATGAATATCGATATTGCCGCCTTCGAGAGGGTGCCGGCCTGAGTCGTAGCCGTTGCTTACCGTGATCCAGTAGGTGTCGGGTGACGTTGTCGTCTTGTTCAGGTCCTGGACGCTGATGTGGAAGTCGAAGGAACCGGACCCGTCCACCGTTGCGGTGCCGAAGATCTCTGCCGAGGTGAAGTCCGGTGGATCGCAGACGATGACCAGGATGTCGATCGACTTCACATCCATGGGCGAGGCCGGTCCGTGGTCTTGGTAGGTCTCTTCGCCGCTGACGTTGTTAGACCCGTCGATCTTGGCGTTGCCGCCAAAGGTCGACTTGTCCCCGTTGGTAGCCGTGATCCAGCCGCCACCGGTGATCTTGATCTCGCAACCAGGGGTGCTCACCGGAAGGACAAACACCACCGTGCCGACACCAGTCGGGCCAGTGCCGGTCGAAGTTTGGGCCTGCGCCGTGATGGCGTCGCTCGTGCCGGGGAGCCGGCTTTGGCTCAGATAGCAGAACGGCGGGGTGGTCCCGTTGGTGCCGGTCACCTTCGAGCCACTGATGCCGGTGTCCCCGGTGCCCACTCCGACGACAGTGAACTTCACTGTCACGCCAGGCATCGGCATGCCCGCCTGGTCCGTGACTGTCGCGGTAACGCAGACGGTCGAGCCAACCGGGAGCGTCTGCGCGGGCGGGTTGACGATCACTTTTGTCGCGACCGAAATGCTCGCGGTCGTGCCTTCAAGGGAGAAGTAAGCCGATCCCCCTGACGGGATCGCCGGACTGAAATGCACCGTGCCGTTGTTTACATTCGTGATCGTAAAGCTGTCGCCACCGCCAGGAGCTGTTGAGGCGACGCTTGTGCTGCTTCCCCGACCCTCATACCCGGTCGGACCGTAGGGGCAGCCCGCTGGTGTTGGAGTCGGGGGATGCGGCGCGCACAGTCCATCGCTGTCGAACCCGAATATGCCCGCGCCCGACAGCGCAAGGCTTGAGACTGCAGAAGACGAATTGTTTTGGACCCCAACGAGGGTGTCCTCGACGCCATCGAAGGGCAGTTGACTAGGGTCATAGAGGGTGACGCGGCTCCCATCAGCGTTGAATTGGATAAGGACCGCGCACCCTGTGTCTATCCCGACGGGTGGGCACTGCGGGAACAGCACTGCTGCCAGGGCCGGACGAGTGTTGGCCAGAACACCGCCACCGACAGTGGCTGTGATGAGGATCAGGGTCGCGATGAATCCCCCGAACCGTGATCTTGCTCGCGGTGTATCCACTTTTTTCTCATCTCTCTTTGTCTTGTTCTCCGACCCGATCCCCCTCACCACAAGCCTGCGTGTCTCTATCCGCAGCACCTCCGAAAGACAAAGCGCTCACTCGTTTGATCGATCAACGAGAAGACGTCCGCCCGTCGTCGCGGGCTACGAGGATTCAGGGCCACGAACGCCTATACGGGCAACAGGCAGTCGTCCCAATCCGAATTCGGGAAATCGCCCTAGGGAAAATCGCTTGAAACGGTAAGGACGGTTAGGTAGGGTTCAGCCCTACTAATGGGGGGTGGCGCGTCGCTACGACGCGAGACGATCCTCATCGTCGACGACGACGCGACGACGCGCGCCGCGATCGCGACGATCCTCGGCGACGCCGGCTACCTCACTCGTGAGGCTGATTGCGGAGGCCAGGCGCTCCGCGCCGCACGGCTTGACCCACCCGCGCTCGTGCTGCTCGATGTGAACCTGCCGGGGATGAGCGGCTACGAGGTCTGCCGCCTCTTGCGCGACGAGTTCGGCGAGCAGTTTCCGATCGTGTTCGTCTCCGGAGCGCGGACCGAGGCATTCGATCGTGTCGCCGGCCTGCTGCTCGGCGCGAACGACTACATCGCGAAGCCGTTCGCCGAGGACGAGCTCCTCGCGCGGGTCCAGAGCCTGCTCGGGCACCGGCGCGGAGTAGCGGCACGCACGGTGCGCTCGCGTCTCACCGGTCGTGAGCTCCAGGTCCTGCGACTCCTCAGCTCCGGCCTTGGGCCGGACGACATCGCGCGGCTCATGGTGATCAGCCCGAAGACCGTCGGAGCGCACGTCGAGCGGATCTACCTGAAGCTCGGCGTGCAGACGCGCGCGCAGGCGGTGGCGGTCGCCTATCGTGACGCGCTGATCGACACAGACGCGTCCTCACTCGAGGAGAACGGCACAGCGTTAGCACTTTGACTCCGGCCACCTGAGCGCCGCCTCGCACGCATCGTTGGAGATCGGTCTCGGAATCGATGCGCGCTTCGCCCTCTCGAGGGACGATCAACTGGCGCTCGCGCGAGAGGCCGCGGCGCTTGGGTACCGGAGCCTGTGGACACCCATCGGAAACACGCGCGAACCCTTCGATATCTGCACGACCTGGAACGAGGCGAGCGGGCTCGATACGGGTATCGCGGTCGCGCCGCTTTCTTCGTGGTCAATGGGCGACCTCGTGTCTGTAGCCAAGGAAACAGTCGAGCGCTGTCGGGGTCGATTCACCCTCGGTATCGGAGCGGGGCGCGTGTCCGCCGCGCCGATTCGCGCGATGCGCGAGGCGATCGACGCCATGCGACAGCGCCTCCCAGGTGTGCGGATCTACCTCGGGGCGCTCGGGCCGCAGATGCTGCACCTCGCGGGCTCGCGGTACGACGGGGCCGCGCTCAACTGGTGCAGCGCGGAGCAGGTCGCGTGGAGCCGCGCCAGGGTCGTCGAGGGAGCGCGTGCGGCCGGTCGCGATCCGAACGTGGTGCGCAT
>VBGS01000130.1 GCA_005889445.1 Chloroflexota bacterium | reverse complement strand
GTGGCGCGTGCCGCCCTATGACAACGGCGTGTATCTCGTGAGCGACGCCCATGGGGAGGCGGTGCTCATCGACCCGGCGATGGGCGCTCGCGAGGCGATCGCGGCGATCCGCGAAGACGGGCTCACGCTCGTCGAGATCCTCAACACGCACGGCCACCCGGACCACATCTACGGGAACGCGCAGGTCAAAGAGTCGACTCGGGCGCGGCTTGCGATCCATCGTCTCGATGCGTATCGCCTCGGTCCCGGGCGTCCGCCCACGACGTTCGAGATCCCGCCATCCGAGGCCGACGACCTCTTCGACGAAGGCGATCTCCGCTACGTCACCGACCTCGAGATGCGCGCTCTGCATCTTCCGGGGCATACCGAAGGATCCACCTGCTTCTACTTCCCGACCGAGAACGTCCTCTTCTCCGGCGACGTCATCTTCAACGGGGCGACCGGGCGGTGGGATCTGCCAGGAGGCGACCGCGAGCAGATGGAACACAGCCTCGAACGCCTCATGACGCTGCCGCCCACGACGGTCGTGTACCCCGGACACGGACCGACGACGACGCTCGCGGACGAGATCGGAACGCTTCGCGGGATGCGTGACGCGGGGGTCCTGCCGGGCCTGCGCGTGTGACCTGGCGCGTCCGCCCATTCCGCGAGTCCGACTATTCCGCGCTGGCGCGGCTGCGACGCACCGCCGAGCGCGAGCTCGTGACCCCGAACGACCTGCGCACGGCCGACGCCGGCTGGGATCACGCGCGCTACGAGAGGGTCCGCGTCGTCGCGGTCGACGAAGAGGACGCCGCTGTCGGCTACGGCGAGATCCATCACGAGCCGACCCGCTTCGCGCCCCGCCGCTATTTCGTCCGGCTCGCGGTCGAGCCGGGGCGGCGACGGCAGGGGATCGGCACGGCGATCTGGAGCCAGCTTCACGCGGAGCTCGAGGAGCGCTCCGCGCTCGTGGCGTGCCTGTGGACCGACGACGGGACCGCCGGCCGTGAGTTCATCGTGCACCGCGGCTTCGTCGAGGTCATCCGCGCGTACGAGCAGGTCGTTGCCCTCGCCGCGGCGCCGCTGCCGACACCCGCGATGGAGGAGCTCGTCGCGTCGAAGGGCATCCGCATCGCGACGCTATCGGAGCTTCGGGGCTCCGACGGCGACGACGCGCTTCGCAAAGCGCACGAGCTGCACACCGCATGTCGCCTGGACCAGCCGACCCTCGGACGCGTCACCGCCGCGCCACTCGCCGACTGGCGCGCGTACAACGTCGACGCGCCCGAGGCGCTGACCGACGCGTACTTCGTCGCGCTCGCCGATCACGCGTACGTCGGGAACTGCTCGGTCCGGCGCCGGAGCGACGACACGCTGCGCATTGGCATCACCGGTGTGCTGCCCGAGTATCGCCGCCGCGGCATCGGCCGGGTGCTGAAGCTTCGCGTGCACGCGTGGGGCCGCGCGAACGGTTTCCGGGAGATCCACACGAGCACGGCCGGCCGCAATGCGCCGATGCTCGCCCTGAACGCGAGCCTCGGCTACGCGACGGTCGCGAGCTGGGGCGGGTACGAGCTCGGGTTCACTCGGTGACGCCGAGGATGTTGAACCCGTTGTCCGCGAAGATCGTCGCGCCCGTCACCGCGCGCGACCAGTCGGACGCGAGGAACACCGCGACGTTCCCCACTTCGTCCTGTGTGACGTTGCGGCGCAGCGGTGCTTTCGCCTCCATGAGATCGCGCGCCTGGGAGATCCCCTTCACGGCGCTCCCCGCGAGCGTCTTGAGCGGGCCCGCGGAGATCGCGTTCACCCGCACGTTGTGCGGGCCCAGATCCGCGGCGAGATAGCGGGTGCCGGCCTCGAGCACGGCCTTCGCCATGGCCATCGAGTTGTAGCTCGGCACCACGCGATCGACCGCGTTGTACGTGAGGCTCATGATCGAACCACCGCCGGCCTTGTCGAAGAGCGGCAGGGCGGCACGCGAGAGCGCCACCAGCGAGTACGCGCTGATGTCGATGGCGGTCTTGAGACCATCGCGGCTGATCTCGTGAAAGCGGCCCTTGAGATCTTCCACCGCGGCGAAGGCGATCGAATGCACGAGGACGTCGAGCCTCCCCCAGCGGCGGTCAATATCCGCGAAGAAGGCGTTGATCTCCTCCTGCTTCGAGACGTCGCACGGTCCGACCGGGATGCTCTCGTGATTCGGAAGCGTCGCGACAAGCTCGAGAACGTTCTCCTTCAGGCGTTCGCTCGGCCAGTTGAACGCGAGATCCGCCCCCTCACGCTGGAACGCCGTTGCGATCCCCCACGCGATGCTCCGCTTGTTGCCGACGCCCATGACGAGCGCCTTCTTTCCGTCGAGCAGTCCCATCGGTCTCGCATCATCCCAGATGGCGAGATGCGACGCCATGACGATCGCGGTATCGGATGCAGTGCCGCTGCAGCGGAATTATTCGGGCGCAAGGTCACCTCGAGTGATCCGCATCAGCTGCTCGGGTTCCGGCTCGCCCGGAACGAGCGCGGTCCGCAAGCTGACGAATCCCGTCTTCTCGTACGCCCTGATCGCGGCGACGTTCGAGACCGACGGGCCGATCACGCAGACGTCCAGACGATGAAACGGCATGGCCACCTTCCGCAGGAACGCACCGAGCATCTTCGGACCGTGGCCGTGTCCGATGAGCTCAGGCTCTCCGATGAAGAGGTCGACGCCGATCGCGTCCTCGCCCAGGGCCAGGGCCTGTGCGTATTCGGGGTCATCGCGGATCCGGTAATGCTGGAACATGCCGGCGGGGAACCCGTCAATGAGCGCCATGTACCGGTACGTCGGGTCCCCGCCGCGGATCGCGTCGCGATAGCTGTCGATGACCGCGTCGGGATACGGAAGGTGAACGCCGTCATCCCACCAGCGGCGGACGTGCGGCTCGAGAAGCCAGCGACGGACCCTCGGTAAGTCGCTCTCCTCGAGCGGAGCGAACGAGTAGCTAGGCGTACGGAGCGAAGCCGCTCAGTTCCATTTCCGGCGGTCGTCGTCACGGTCGATACGCCGGCCGCG
>VBGS01000139.1 GCA_005889445.1 Chloroflexota bacterium | reverse complement strand
CACCGGCTCCGACGATCGCGCCGACGCCAACGCCGGTGACGCCGACCCCAACCCCCGCGCCGCCGACCCCGACGCCGACCCCAACGCCGACACCGACGGCCGCACCCGCGGCGCCGGCAACGCCGACCCCAACCCCCGCGCCGCCGACCCCAACGCCCACGCCGACGCTAGCTCCTGCGGCGACGTCCTCACCGGCCGCGACGCCCGCGGCCGCCTCGACAGCGGCACCGGTGGGAATCGCCCCTGCGGTGGCGGTCTACCCGAGCGTCATTCGCGCCGACCAGCTCTGGGCACAGGGGACGACCGGTCGAGGCGTCGCGGTCGCCGTGCTCGACTCGGGCGTCGCGGCAAATCCGGATCTCGGTGACCGCGTGATCGCGTCGGTCAACTTCGCGGACAGCAGAGTCACTGCGGATCCGGGCGGGCACGGCACCCACATCGCCGGGACGATCGCGGGCAACGGCGCGGCGTCCGCTGGCGAGTTCGTCGGTGTCGCGCCGCAGGCTGACATCGTCGACGTTCGCGTACTCGACAGCATGGGAGGCGGCCGGCTGTCCTCGGTGGTGCGCGGGATCGAGTGGGTCCTCGCGCACCGCGCGGCGTACCACATCCGCGCGATCAATCTTTCGTTCGGCGCGCCCGCGCACGGCTCCTATCACACCGACCCGATGTCGGCCGCGGTCGAGGTCGCCTGGCGGCAGGGTCTCGTCGTCGTGGCCGCGTCGGGGAACGCCGGACCGAGTCGCGACACCGTCCTGACTCCGGGCATCGACCCATACGCGATCACCGTTGGGGCGACGGACGACCGCGGCACGAAGATCGCGAGCGACGACGTCCTCGCGTGGTTCTCGTCATGGGGAACGCCCGACGGCAACGCCAAGCCAGACGTCGTCGCCCCGGGCCGGCGCATCATCTCGCTCCGCGTCGAGGGCAGCGCGCTCGACCGCCTCTTCCCCGACCGCGTCGTCGTCGCGCACACCGGCGCGACCTATTTCCGGCTGAGCGGGACCTCGATGTCGACCGCGGTCATCTCAGGCGCGGTCGCGCTCCTGCTCCAGAGTCAACCCGCGCTCACACCGGATCAGGTCAAGTCGCTGCTCATGCAGACGACCCAGCCGTACGGCGACCCCACCGCCGTTCCGCAACCGGATCCGCTCGCGAGCGGCAGCGGCCTCGTCGACGTGTTCGCCGCGTCGCAATACACGCCACCCCAGCCAGTCGCGCCGCAGACGAGCCTGCGGGTCGTCACGGCGCCGCTCGCGAGCGAGGGCGGCCAGACGACGCGCGTCCTGACACGGCTCCACGCGAGGCCCGCCGACGCCTTCGCGCGATCGGCGTTCTCGCTCCTGTACGGCACGCCGATGATCTGGACGGATCCGACGGCTGGCGGGATCGCCTGGGATCAGCTCACCTGGGACAGCGTGGTCTGGGACAGCGTCGCCTGGGACAACTTCAGCTGGGACTCGATCGCGTGGGACAGCGTCGTGTGGGACTCGGTCGCGTGGGATTCCGTCGCGTGGGACAGCGTGGCCTGGGACTCCGTTGCGTGGGACAGCATCGCCTGGGACGCATCCGCGCGGGACTGAGCGCGCGCGCTCCCGGCTCGTCTCGGGTACCGTAATCCCCCGCAAACGCAAGTCGCACGCCATGGATGGGGGGAGAACCGCATGCGTCATCGTTCCCGACCCGCGCTGCTTGCCACACTCTTAGCGATCCTCTCGATCGTCGCGATGAGCGTGGTCGCTTTCGCCGACCCGTCGACGCGCGCGTCCGAAAGGGCCTTGCTGAGCGCGAAAGACGCGAACCAGGATCGCGACGAGATCGGTCGCGCGATCCTCGAATACTCGACCGCCCGCGTCGCTCCGGGCACCACCATCGATGGCGGCGCGTTCACCGCCGCGTATCAGCAGAAGGCCGCTCTGAACACAGTCGGCGGCAGCTGGACCGAGCTGACGAACAGGCCGTACGACTCCGACGCGGCCGGCTACCGCGATCCGTTCATATCGAACTCCGGCGGCGGCTCAGGGCTGGTGTCTGGACGGATGAGCGCTCTGGCTGTCGCCGGCAACACGCTCTACGCGGGCGGCGCCGACGGCGGGGTCTGGCGTTCTAGCGACGGCGGTGCCAGCTGGACGGCTGTGTTCGACGATCAGGGCTCGCTCTCGATCGGCTCGATCGCGGTCGCGCCGGACGGCGCGATCTGGGTGGGGACCGGTGAGGCGAACACCGCGTTCGAGAATTACGCCGGTATCGGCGTCCTCCGCTCGAAGACCGGGAACAAAGGCAGCTGGTCGCTTGTCGGCGGCAGCGCCCTCAACGGCAGGACCATCGGAAGGATCGCGTTCGACGGCAACGGCCACGTCTACGCGGCGACGAGCATGGGTCTCTTCCGCACGAGCGACGACGGCAAAGGCGCCTGGACGAAAATGTTCGACGCCGCGACGTTCGGGTATTCGCCTGTCCCCTATGGGATGTCGATCGTCAACGATGTCGCCGTCCAACCGGGCACCGGCGGGCAGGTCGTCGTCGCGAACATGGCGTGGCGCAACGGTGCCGCGTACAACGGCTTCTACGTGAGCCGCGATGGCGGCAGCACGTGGTACCGCGGCAAGAGCGGCGGCGCGATCAACGACAAGGACCTCGGTCGCGCGAGCCTCGCGTACTCGGCCGACGGCACGCGGCTGTACACCGTCGTCGAGTCGATCTTCCTCTTCAACAAGCCGAACGTGCAGACCGGCAACACGGTCCTCGCCGGCGTCTACGTCTCGACCGGCGGCGACCCCGAGGGCGCATGGAATCAGATCGCGGACTATCGCAAGCTCGAGAACTCGGGCTCGGCCCTCAACCACAGCAAGGGCTACAGCCCCGGGATACAGGCTTGGTACAACCAGTTCGTCGGCGTCGACCCCCCTACTGGAACTTCCCGTTCGCGTGCTGGAATGTGAAGCCGTCTCTCGACACATGCCCGCGCACCACCCATCCCGACCAGCACGCCGTCGCCTTCACCGGCTCGCGCGTCTACGTCGGCAACGACGGAGGGGTCTGGAGCCGCCTTCTGCGAAACGCTCCCGCGTGGGAGGACCGCAACGCGACCCTGCGGACGCTCCAGTACTACTACGCCGGCGCTGGCAAGGTGGCCGGCGGCGACGCGGTCTGGGGCGGTCTGCAGGACAACGGCGAATCGCTGATCTCGCCGGCCACGGGCGCGACGATGGTCTCGCCCTTCGGTGGCGACGGCGGCGACACGCTCGTCGATCCGAACAACGGCGACCGTGCTGTGAACGAGTACGTCGACCTCGACATGTGGCTGACGACGAACGGCGGCAAGTCCGATGGGTCACCTGGGTCCAACGCGTGGATCGAGATCACCCCTTCGTGCTTCGCTTTCACCTACACACCGAGCCCGTGCGATCCCTCGCCGCGTTTCATCGCGCCCTTCCGCGCCGACGTGAAGGATATCGATCACTGGGTCGCCGGCGGCCGTTATGTGTGGGACAACGGCGGCGCCGGTTGGGGCACCCGCTGCTCGTCGACGGACTGCTCATGGACGATCGTCTACGACACCGGGGCGGGCCACTCCACGACCGCGATCTCGGTCAGCGGACCGACTACGTATGTCGGTTGGTGCGGCGGACCGGGATGCAATCCATCGCAGACGGCCGCGCCGAATGCCAGCACCGGCTTCTTGCGTGGCCTCGCGACCAACTATGGCGGCAGCTGGCACGCGATCGACGCGAGCAGCCTTCCGAACCGGTACGTGTACTCGGTCACCGTCGACCCGAACAACTCGGCGCACGTGTACGCCGTCTTTGGCGGATTCTCGCGCCGCTGGATCCCCGCGGGCGGCGTCGGCCACGTGTTCGAATCGACGAACGGTGGCGCGAGCTGGACTGACATCAGCGGCAACCTCCCCGACGCGCCGGCTGATGATCTCCTGATCGTCGGATCCGGCTCGACCGCGAAGATCGTCCTTGCGACCGATGTTGGCGTCTTCGTCGCGAGCACGGGCAGCGGTGCGGCGACCACGTGGTCGATCTACGGCACCGGCCTGCCGAACGCATCGGTGAACGACCTGACCCTCGGCTTCAGCCCGAACGGATATCTGATCGCCGCGACGCACGGTCGCGGCCTCTGGAAGACCGCGCTCCCGTAGGAACGTGGCGGGGCGGCCGCACCGGCCGCCCCGCTCTGACCTAGAGGAACACTCCGCTGCGCTCCTTCGCGATGAGCGCGTACCCGAAGCTCGGCACGAACTGGTGCGAGCCCTCCGACACGAATGTGAAGTCCGCCTCGCGCATCGACCAATTGAGGTGCGCCCGGGTCTGCTTGTAGTCCATCGCGAAGCCGACCGCGTCGTCGCGGAACGAGCCGGTCGAGAGGACGTCGTGCCAATCGACCTCCCACGAGACCGTCGAGGGTGTCGATGCGCCGGGGACTCCGGGTGCGCCGCCGCCGAACAGCGCGTTCGCGAGCGTTCGGTAGTCGGCCATCGCGACGTTGGTCATGTGGTAGTGCGCGGTGCCCGCGTCGAAGTTGGCCTCGACCGCGTGCCAGGGCGCGCGGATCGTCCAGAGGAGACCGTCGGCTGCGATCCCGGGGTTGTTGTCGTGCTCCTGGTGCGTCTGGTCGGCGAGGGGATCAACCTGATCCCGATAGACGTCGAGTCAGACGAAGGCGAACGTGCCCTCATGGTTCGCGCCGTCCGTTCCACGGAACGTCCCCTGCATGAAGCGCATGTCGCTGTCGAACAGCAGCTTCTCGTTCTTTCCGGTGCGGCGGTCGTGCGCGACGCCGGTGCCATCGACGATCGCGGCGCCGACGATCCCGCGGAAGTCCGTGATCGTCGAGTTCTCCGCGTTCGGGCCGACGCTGTAGATGTGCAGGCCTCCGAAGGCCGCGTTCGCGGGCACCGGCGTCGGCGTACCGGGACCCGACGCGGCAAGCGTCGGCACCGATCTCACCAGCCCGCCGGCGATGACCGCCGCGCCCGTGGCCGCGCCGGCCTGCAGCAGTCGTCTGCGCGAGAGCGTGTGGGAATGCGCGAGTCGCGGCTCCATCGGAATCACCCTCCCCGTCTGACGGCGCGTGATCGCCGCGGGTCAGCCTACGCCGGTGCTGGTAATGCCTATCTCGGCAGGCTGACCACAAATGTCGTACCTGCGCCGTCGCCGTCCTCGAGCTCGAGCGAGCCCCCATGCTGGTGCACGATCTCCCGCGCGAGATGGAGTCCCAGACCGACTCCGCGGATGTTCGCGTTCGCGCGGTAGAAGGGCTCAAAGATCCGCTCGCGCTGGTCCTCCGGTATCCCACTGCCGTGGTCATGGACGGCGATCCGCAGCGCGTCGTCGCCGGCCCGGACCTCGACCTCCACCGGTCTATCCGCCGGACCGTACTTCGCGGCGTTGTCGATGAGGTTCATCAGCACCTCCTCGATCCGGACCGCGTCGACGTTCGCGAGGATGCCCTCCGCGCCCGCTGCCTCGACCGTGACGTCGTGCCCGGAAGCCTCGGCGTACTCGCTCGCCGCGGCCTGCACGAGCGCGACCACGTCGGTCGGACTCCGCTCCAGGTCGAGACGTCCTGACGTGATCCGCGAGACGTCGAGCAGCCGCTCGAGGAGCAGACGCAGCCGATCGGTGCCTCGCCGGACCACGTTGATGTCCCGCGCGAGGTCCTGACGGTCGTAATCGGGACGGTCCAGACGTCGCTCGATCAGCTGCAGGCGAGCGAAGACCGCGGTCAGCGGCGTGCGGAGCTCGTGAGCCGCGACCGAGACGAACTGCTCGCGCATCTCGAGCGCTTCGCGCACGGCGTGCTCCTGGGCGGTCACGTCGCGAGCGATCGCCGACGCCCCGATGATGCGACCCTCGGCGTCGTGGACCGGCGAGATCGTCACCGAGACCGCGAGCCTGATCCCGTCCTTGCGAACGCGCTCGGTGCGGAAGTGGTCCACGCGCTCGCCCCGACGTAGCAGGGCGAGGATCTTGGGGAGCTCGTCGGGACGATCGGGCGGAATGAGGATCGAGATCGGCCGGCCAACGACCTCTGCCGCGGTGTAGCCGTACAGCCGCTCAGCGCCCCTGTTCCAGCTGATGATCTCTCCGTCGAGCGTCTTTCCGATGATCGCATCGTCCGACGAGTCCACGATCGCGGCGAGGAACTCCGGGGACCACGCGCCGGATTCGCTGGCCTTGAGGGTCAACTGACTACAGCTGACACGGGCGCGAGCGGCAACGAGACTCGGAACACGCTCCCGCGCTCGCTCGCCGACTCGAGGACGATGTCTCCACCGAGCCGCACCATGATCTCCTTGCTGATGTAGAGCCCGAGGCCGACACCGCCGTACGGCTTGGCCGCCGTGGTGCGATAGAAGCGCTCGAAGATGTGCGCGCGCTCGTCCTCCGGTACGCCGAGGCCTTCATCGCGGACGCGTACGACGCCGTTCTCGCCCTCCCGAGCGATCTCCACCGTGACGGTGCCGCCGCTCGGACTGTACTTGACCGCGTTGTTGATGAGGTTCTCGATCACCTCGACCAGCCGGCGCGCGTCGGCGCGAACGAGCAGCTCGTTCGCGGTCGTGACGACGTGGATCGGGTGGCCGGGATCCGTCGGGTATTCGTCCGCGGTCGTGCTGACGATCTCCGACCAGCTCCTCGGTCCGCGAGCCGTCGCCCTTGGAGAGCTGGCGGAGCGCCAGATCGAGCTGGAGCTGGATCGCCGTGACCGGCGTGCGGATCTCGTGGCTCGCCATGCTGAAGAACTCGGTGCGCTGCCGCTCGAACGCGCGGAGCTCGCTGATGTCCTGGAACACCGAGACGGCCGCGACGATCTCGCCGTCGCGCCGGACCGGCGCCGCACTGACGAGCAGGCTACGGTCCTCGTCGCGTATGGGGTTGTGGAGAACGACCTCCTCGCCGCGCACGCTTTCCCCGCGGTAGAGCGAACGCATGACCGGGAAGTCGCGGTCCAGGTAGGGTGTCCCGTCGCGGCGGCGCGGCTGATAGTCGCGGGTCGCCGTGGCGAAGTTACCGTCGAATTTCCCGCCCAGGAGCTCATCGGCGCTGCGATTGCTGGTGACCACGCCGTTCATACGCATGACGATCACGCCCTCGGGCATCTCGTTGACGATCTGCTGCAGCTCGTCGCGCTCCGCCGCCACCGCGGCGGCGAGCTCCTCCACGCGCTTGCGTCCCTTGACCAGATCGGTGACGTCGGTCGCGTAGTAGATGACGCCGTCGATCGCGCCCCTGGAGTCGCGGGTCGGGACGATCGTGGCGTCGAAGTATCCCTCGACCTGCTGCCCGTTCGGCAGCTTCACGGCGCTCGGCGTCTCATTCGCGAGGAACGGTTCCCCCGTCTTGTACACGCGCTCGAGGATCGCGCGATGCGTTGGCTCGGGATCGATGTCGCTGAAGCGCTTGCCGATCACATCCTCTTCGCGCATCCCCATCTGCGCGAGCTGGTCGGGCGTGGCGACCGCGTAGACGAGGTCGGGGCCTCGCAGGAGGCCGACGCGGGCGGGCGCGTGGCGGAGCGCCTCGTAGAGCCGCGCGCGCTCGCCCTGCGCGGTGACGCGCGCGGCGTCGATCTCGACGTACGAGCGCGCGAGGCGGCCGCCGAGGTACCACGCGATCGCGAGCGCGACCGCGAGGCCGAGGGCGGTGAGGACGAACGCGACTCGGCTGAGCTGATCCGGGAGCCCGAACGCGGTTGCGGTCGGCTCGGTCAGGATGACCACCCACGCCGGTCGAGTCGCCGGCGCGTACGTCACGAGCGCGTCGCGCCCGCGCGCATCCGGCCCGATGATCGAGCTCGTGGCGCCGGCGAGGCCGTCGCGGACTTCGGGTCTGGTGGATCGGTCGGGGAGCGTGTCGCCGGTCGCCTCGGGCCCGATGAACTCCTGACCGAGTCGATCGACGAAGCGAAGCTCGATGGTCGTGCTCGCGACGATCTGGCTCATCTGCTTCTCGAGGTTGGCGAGCGACAGCGCACCCGAGAGAACGCCCCGGGTGCCGTCCGTGAACGACACCGGAACAGCGAGCACGATCGTCTTCGCGTTGAGCGCCCGCGCGATGACGACCGAACTGACACCGTCGTGTCCGGCGATCGCCGTTTGGAAATAGTCGCGGTCGGCGATGTTCACGCTGTGCGGCGCCGTGGTGAAGCTCGACAGGTTCCAGCCGTCGGCGGACGAGAGGCCGAAGGTCAGCCAGTTCGGGTCCTGCTTCAGGATCGGCGACAGGATCGCGTTCACGGTCTCAGCGTCGGCGCTCTTCACTGACCGGGTGTTGCTGAGCGCGCGGAGTGTCGCCAGGCTGCCGTCGATGAAGCTGTCCGATGCGCTGGCGACCGAGCGCGTGAGCGCGAGTCGT
>VBGS01000138.1 GCA_005889445.1 Chloroflexota bacterium | reverse complement strand
AAGGCAGGCGAGATCGTCATCCAGCCAGCCGAGTATCCCAGTCGAAACCGATCGTCGGAGACTTGTGGCTACAAAGTCGCGGACTCCCGCGAGGATCTGGCCGTCCACATCCGGCCGAGCAGCGAGCGCCTTTGCGACGTTGGCCGGCTGAAGTTCGGCTAGGTCTGGTCTCCACTTCTCCAGAAGTGGTACGACGGCTGTTCCTCCTTGCAATGCTAAGGAGTACTCCTCGACGTTCATTTCCATCATCCCTGCCATCCAGTCAAGTCCTTCTGCCTCGTGCGGCGCGATGCTCGCGATGGTCGCGACGGCCGCGCACCGCTCCGGAAGGAGCGCGGCGCACGCTAGCGCGTGTGGTCCACCCATAGACCAGCCCAGGCTGAAGAATGTTTGGGCGCCTAGAGCGTCCAGCACGGCGACAACATCGCTGACCACATCCGCGACCGTTCGGTCGGCGTGTCGCATTGACTGCGCGTAGCCTGGTCGGGAGTACAACACCGTTCGCAGCCCCTGAGCTGCTGCGAGATCTCTGAGTGGTACGAACTCGGCGGCAGCCATCGGCGTGCCGTGGTGAAAGACAAGCGGGACGCCATCGCGTGGTCCAGAGGTCAGAACCTCTAGAACCCGACCGTCACCCACACTTACGTTGGACCACTCCCATGCGCCAGCCATGTCCTCTCCCCAGTGCGCCATATCTGCGGCCGACTGGCGCGAAGTATCTCAGCGGCGCGCCCTCGTTGGACAGGCGTTCGGCCCTCGGCCGAGGGCCGGAATCGGACCGGCGACAACATGGTTCTTCATGTCATGTTCCTAGCGGTGTGCGAATTCGCGCCTGAGCGCGCGGCAACGCTGCAAACTACGTTGCCGTGCCCGACGCGTCGCTGCATGACCCGGTCTCGCGCGACGAGGCGAGGTCACCGCTGGTGCTCGCGATCGACATCGGGACCTCATCAACGCGCACCGCGATCTTCGACGGACGCGCGCGCCCGGCGCGAGGAACGGTCGTTCGCGTGCCGCATGCGCTCGCCGTCGATGCAGCGGGTGCGGCGACGCTCGACCCGGACGCCGTTCTCGGCGCCGTCGTTGCGTGCGTCGACACGACGCTGCGGCGCCTCGGGCGGCATGCCGACGCGATCGCGGCCATCGGCACCTCCGCGTTGTGGCACAGCCTCGTGGGAGTCGATCGACGGGGCAGCCCGACCACGGATCTCTTCACGTGGGCCGACAACCGCGCCCGCGACTCCGCTCGGGCCCTCGCCGCGAAGGTAGACCCGAACGATTTTCACCGGCGCACCGGCTGCTACCTGCACTCGAGCTATTCCGCGGTGAAGCTGCACTGGCTCCGCGAGACTCATCCGCAGGCATTCCGTCGCGCCGCGCGCTGGGTTTCATTCCCCGAGTACCTGAGCCTTCGCCTTGCGGGCACGGCCTCGGCCTCTCACGCGATCGCATCGGCGACCGGGCTCTACGACCACGGCACCGCGACGTGGGATCCGGAGATCCTCGCGGCCATCGGCATTGACCCAGAGATGCTCTCCCCGATCTCCGACGAACCCATCACCGAGCTGCGTGCCGCCTTCGGACGGCGATGGCCCGCGCTCGCCCGAGCGGCATGGCTCCCCGGGATCGGCGACGGCGCGCTCGCGAACGTCGGTTCCGGCTGCGCCGTCGACGGCAGCGCCGCCGTCTCGCTCGGCACTTCCGGGGCGGTTCGTGCGTGCTACCGCGCAACACGAGGCACCGCGCCCCAGGGCTTGTGGGAATACCGGCTCGATCGGCGGTACGTCGTGGTCGGTGGCGCGGTCAGCAACGGCGGCAACGCGATCGAGTGGGCGTCGCGCCTCTTCCGCGGCGGGGCAACACGCACGAGTGAGCACGGCCTCACGGTCCTGCCCCTCTTATCCGGAGAGCGCACACCGTGGTGGGACGATCGCGCGACGGGAGTGGACGCCGGCCTGCGCGCGGGGACGACGCCGGGTGATATCAGGGAGGCCCTCGTGGAGTCAGTCGTCCTGCGGCTCGCCGCCGTCACCCGTACGCTTCTCGAGGCGCGAACGGGCATCGAGCGGATCGTGGCCTCGGGCGGCGTTTTCGCTCGGCAGCCCGAGCTGGCGCAGGTCATCGCGGACGCGGTCGGCAGGCCGGTGGTGCTTGCGGCGGACGTCGAGTCGTCGACTCGCGGAGCGGCCATCGTCGCGCTTGAGCGCATCGGGGCGCTCCCGTCGATCGAGATCCCGGCGCGCACCACGCGCACGTATCGACCAAAGGCGGCCAGACGGGCGCGCTACGAGCGGGCGCTCGCGCGACAGGATCGCCTCATGACCGGAGTAGATCAGCGCAACCGGCACCGACCCGAGAAGGGCACCGGCCATGAGTGAGCCCCAGAAGTACACGTCGCCTTTCACCAGCTCCGTCACAACGCCCACCGGGATGGTCTTGATGTCCGTCGAGTTTGTGAAGACGAGCGCATAGATGAACTCGTTCCACGAGAGCGTGAACGCGAATATGCCCGCGGAGAGGATGCCGGGCATCGCGAGCGGGAGGACGATCTGCGCCATCGCGCGCAAACGGCTCGCGCCGTCGATAAGCGCGCTCTCCTCGAGCTCGCGCGGGATGCTCCGGAAGTAGCCCATGAGCAGCCACGTGCTGAACGGGATGAGGATCGTCGGATACGTGAGGATCATCGACCACAGGGTGTTCGAAAGGCCGAGCTGGCGCACGATCTCGAGGAGTGGCACGAAGAGCAGCGTCTGTGGAACGAGATAGGTGATGAAGACTGCCCCGGCCATCGCTCCGGCACCCCGGAAGCGGAGCCGGGCGAGCGCATAGCCGGCGAGGATGCTGCACGCTAGCGAAATCGCCGTTGCGACGACCGAGATCGTCAGGGTGTTGAGCGCCCAGCGGAGGAAGCCGGTTTCGGCGAAGAGGTACTGGTAGTGCTCGAGCGTTGGCTCGAAGACCCAGAAGGGAAGTCCGCTGAGGTCGATCAGCTCGCGGTCCGTCTTTAGCGAAGTGATCAGCATCCAGTAGAACGGGAAGAGCAGGACGATCGCGGCGAGCGAGAGCGGAAGGTAGATCGTGACCGTCCGGCGCGAGGCCGTCATCCTCACGTCGACGACCGCCTGAGATAAAGGAGCAGAACTACGACGCACACGATGAGTACGGGGAACATGTAGAGGGAGACCGCCGCGCCTTCGGACAGCTGACCCCCGCGTACCGCGATGTCGTAGGCCAGCGTGCCCAACAGGTGCGTGCTGTTGGCGGGGCCACCGCGGGTCAGCACGTAGACGAGCTGAAAGTCCGAGATCGTCGAGACGACGGAGAAGAGCAGGACGATGAGCACGACCGGCCTGATGAGCGGGATGGTGATCCGCCAGAAGCGCTGCCACAGCGATGCGCCGTCGACCGCGGCCGCGTCGAGGAGCTCGCGGTCGACTGTCTGCAGGCCGGCGAGGATGCTGATCGC
Organism: Chloroflexota bacterium; assembly: GCA_005889445.1. Lineage (GTDB taxonomy): Bacteria > Chloroflexota > Limnocylindria > P2-11E > P2-11E > 3-1-20CM-2-70-9. The sequence continues at coordinate 2,633 of VBGS01000138.1, read as the reverse complement.
GAAGAATGGAGTTCCTCGCCAGACGTTCGCGATGATGATCGATGTCATGGCCCAGCTCCCGTCGCCGAGCCAGTTGATCCCGCGATCCGCGAGACCACTCCGCACGATCGCCCAGTTGAAGACGCTGAAGGTCGCGTCGAAGAGCCAGAGCCAAGCGATCGCCGACAGCGCGGTCGGCACGATCCACGGAAGCAGCAGCGCAGCGCGCGCGAGGTTCTTGAGGCGGAAGGATTGATTCATGAGGACCGCGAGGCCGATCCCAAACGCGAGCTTGAAGACGACGGTAACGCCCGTATAGACGAACGTGTTTCGCACTGTCTGCAGGAAGATCTGGCTCCGGAGCTCGTCGGAGAAGTTATCGAGGCCGACGAACCGCACGACGCTGGTGGAGACGGACTGATCCGTGACCGAAAGCCAGAGCGACGTGATGAACGGCCACCCGATGAAGGCGGTGAGGATCAGCAGACCGGGCAGGAGCAGCACATAGGCGAGTACGCCCTGCCGGTCGAGCACCTCCCCGATGGTCGGGAGTTGCCCCGCGGTGACGGGTCGCTTGCGCGCTTCCGCCCGCACGGCGCGAGCCTACCGCGTCGAGGACTAGAGCTTGTAGACCTTCTTGAGCTCGCCCTCCGCCCAGGTCATCGCGGACTCTGGCGTCTCGCCCTGAGCGACCTTCGCGAACATGTCGACGACGATGTACTTCGAGCCGGACTCCGTCGCTGCCGGGCTCGGCGGGGCTGGGTAGCCGTACCACTTCGAGAGCGCTCCGATCTTTTTGAAGGGATCGAATTTCGGATCGCTCGATGGCCAGAGCTCGCCCTCGCCTTTCTTGTACGGAGCGAGCGTGTAGCCCTTTCCTCCCACCTTCATGAACGGGCCGTACGTCTTCGGTGACATTACGTAGGAGATGAGCTCGAGAGCCGGTCCCGGATCCTTCACGTACTTCGGTACCGCGTACTGGAAGGGCACGCCGAGGACGAACTGCCCCTTCGGTCCCGCGGGGAGCAGCGGGAGCTGCGTGTCGTTGGCAAGCTCGGGGTCGGCCTTCTGCGCTGTGAGGTAGACGGAGGCGCCGTTGAGCGTGGCCCAGATCTGCTTCGCCGCGTACGCGCGATTGTTACTCGAGTCGTCCCAGGAGAGGCACTGCGGATCGCAGGCTTTGGTAAAGAGGTCTTTGAACGCGACGAGCGCGTCCTTCGTCGCCGCGCTGTTGATGGCGAGCTTCTTCCCGGTTTCGTCGGTCTCCGAGCCGCCATGCGACCAGAGGAACGGAAACGCGAACGTCGGCGGATCGCCGTACGAGTGGCCAAGGGCCTGACCGAGGAAGAGCTTCGACTTTGCCTTCACGTCGGCGCCGACCGTCGCGAGTTCGGACCAGGTCGCCGGGAACTTGTCGGCGCCGGATTGCTTCAGCAGGCTCTCGCGATAGTGCATGGCGTTGCCGGTCATGCCGAATGGGACCGCGCGCCAGACACCCTGCACCTGCGCGTTCTGCTTCATCACGTCGTAGTAGCCGCCGCCGTCGCTCCCGATCTTCTCCGCCACCGCCGAAACGTCGCTGAGCTTGTCGGCATAGAGATGCGCCCACGTCCACTGCAGCAACATGACGTCGGGCCCGCCGCCTGCCTGGAGCGCGGCGACGATTTTCGGTTGCGCCTCGTTCGCCGAGACAAGCTCCACCGTGAGGTCGACGCCGTTCGGCTTCGCCCAATCGTTGACGAGCGTCTCCTTGAACCACTTGTCCTCGTCCGGGACGAAGCTCGTCCAATGAAGGAGGGCCACCTTCGTGCCCTTGAGCTGGACGGGGCCGCTCGGAGATGCGCCGGGCGAGGTCGCCGCCGGGGCCGCCGGTCCGCACGCGACGGCGGCGGCGAGGGCCGCGCTGTAATAGATGAAGCGTCGCCTCGAGAAGAGCCGATCCGTCGACGTCGTTACTTCTCTCCGATGCATGAGAACCTCCCCGAGCCCGGATGTCCGCGCGAGTATGTCCCCGGGCCACCGCGCGTCAAACTTGCCGTAGCCTGCGGCGGTGCGCGCACTCGTATGGCGTGGTCCGCGGCAGATCGCCGTGGAGTCCATCGACGAGCCGCGGCAAGGCGACGACGACGTCCTCGTTCGACCGGACGCCGCGGGAATCTGCGGGTCCGAGATCGAGGGCTACCTCGGGCGGATGCCGAACCGCGTCCCACCGCTCGTCATGGGCCACGAGTTCGCCGGGACGGTCCTGGCGTCCGGACGCGGTGCTCCCGGCGACTGGACAGGACATCGCGTGGTCGTGAACCCACTCCTTTCCTGTCGCATCTGTGCGCGCTGTAAGGCCGGCGAACGGAACCTCTGCGCGAACCGGCGCCTTATCGGCGTGCACGTGAGCGGGGGCTTCGCGGAGCGCGTGGCTGTTCCCGCGGCGAATCTCGTCGCGCTGCCCGACGCGCTGGATGCGCGCGTCGGCGCGCTCGTCGAGCCGCTCGCGAACGCTGTCCACGCCGTCGGTCTCGCGCGCCGACCGGTCGCGCCGGCGAAGGCGGTCATCCTCGGCGGCGGCACGATCGGTGTCTTTGGGCTTTACGCAGCGCGCGCGGCGGGCATCCCGGATGTGCGAGTCGTGGAGCCGAACGCGGACCGACGCGCGGCCG
>VBGS01000137.1 GCA_005889445.1 Chloroflexota bacterium | reverse complement strand
AGCCCGATGCGCGCTGCACCACGCCGCTGTCGACGGAGATCCCATCGCGCTGCGCCTCGCCGAGTGCGAGGAGCACCCACCCGCTGACGTTCGGGTCGCTCTGGCACTCGGGGTGCGTGCACCACGGCCAGCCGCCGTCGGGACGCTGCCGCCCGATGATGCTCGCGAGATCGGTGGTGATCCCGCCGTCGCGGTTCTGCGCGCCGCTCGCGCTCTTCTCGGCGCGGCGGACCGCGAGGGTGGCGATGAGACGGCTCGCGATGTACTCGGTGTTCTCCCAGTCATAGGAGGGGAAGTTCTTCAGCTCGTCGGACATGGCGCCGCTGAGCGCCGATTGCACGGACACGCTCAGCGAGCCGTGCTTGGTGTCGGCGAACGGCGGCAGGTACACCGCCTCGAGCGCGCCGTCCTTGGTGACGATGCCGCCGGTGGCGGTCGTCTCGGGCGTCACGTCGAGGGTGATCGGCACCTCCTGCTCGACCGCGTCGGCGAGACCGCTGGGCCCCACGGCGCTGAAGGTGATCTTCGCCGTCCCTTCCGCCTCGACCCTCGCCGGCCAGCCCAGCACCTGTGACTCGCTCGGGCGCACCGTGACGGTCTTCGTCAGCGGGCCGCTCACCGCGACGCCGTCGGCCTTGAGCGTCACGGTCGCGGACACGTCGCTCCGGGTCCCGTTGCGCAGCAGCGCTCGAAGCTCGGTGTCGTCGCCAACGCGCAGCACGCGCGGCAGAGCGGGCCGCAGGAGCAGCGGCTGCGTCGAGACGAGCTCGTTGAGGCCCTCGCCGACCATCGAGTCGCCGCTCATCGCGCGCGCCTGCAGGCGCCACGTCGTGAGGTTGTCGGGCATCCGGACCTCGACGAACGCGGTGCCGTCGTCCTTGGTGACGAGCTGGGCGGCCCAGAACGCGGTGTTGCGGAAGTCCTGCCGCACCTGCTGCTGCGCGAGCCCGCTCCCGCCCTTGCCCTGACCGACCGCGACCGCGATCGCGTCGTTCCAGCGATCGACCGAGACGGCCATCGATGACGTCGTCGACACGCCGAGCCCTCGTTCGAACCAGAACGCGTGCAGGCCATCGGGGCCGAGCTCGTCCTGCAGCGAGATCACCGCCTTGTCGACGACCGCCACCGAGACCTCGGCGCGCACGCCCTTGCCGGTGTGGTCGGTCACCTTGATGTCGTACCTGACCGTGTCGCCCGGCTTCGTCTGATCTCGGTCCGGCTTGATCGCGACGTTCAGCACACGCGTCGCCGTGGAGACCGGCAGCTGCACGTAGCCGACCTTGTAGCGCGGGATCGGATCGCCCGACGTGGGCGCCCAGTACATGACCACGGACACGAAGACGTCTGGCACCGACCGATCGACGATCGGGATGCGCAGCCGCTCGCTGTTCGTCGCGAACGTGCGCACCTCGCGCGTGATGACCTTGCCGCGCTCGATCGTGATGAGCGCGGTCGCGCCCGGGAACGGCGCGGGCACGAGGACGTCGGCGGTGTCGCCGACCTCGTAGCGCTCCTTGTCCGCGACGAGCTTCATGGTGTCGTCGTTGGTGAGCTGCCAGCTCGCGATCGTCGTGCCCCAGACCCAGAGGTACGTCGACGAGCGCGAGACGCGGCCCTTGTCGTCGGTGATCTCCGCCACGAGGCGCAGCGTGCCGGCCTTCGTCGGGCGGTAGCCGACGCTGCCCTCGCCCTTCGCGTTCGTGGTCGCGTTCAGCGTCGCGAGCAGCGTGTCCTTCGGATCGCTCTGGTAGCGGCGCCCGCCGCCGGGGATGAGCTGCTTCGTGGTGATCCACTGCCGGTCATAGACGCGGACGACGACCGCGCGGCCGCCGACCGGCCTGCCGTCGGTATCGACCGAGACGAGGTCGACCAGGGCGTTCTGTCCCTGGCTCGCGACGAACTGCGCCGGGTGGATGCCCGCGTAGAACGCGGCGGGATGAACGGTGACCGCGGTGCTGCCCGCGACGACCTGCCCGTTCTGATCGGTGACCGCCACGCCGAGCGTGAAGCGCTGCGCGCCCTCCGCGGTCGCCAGGGTCGCCGGGATGCCGAACGTCGCCATGCCGCCGGCCGCGGTCTTCGAGGTGCCCTTCGCGCGCAGGGCTTCCCGCGAGACGGCCTGCTTGGAGGGATCGAAATCCGTGAACGAGTAGCGCTCGTACCCCTTCGCCTTCGGCGAATACGGGTCCGCGATCGCGGACCATTCCAGCGACGCGCCGGTCACGCCGCCGCCGAAGAAGAAGGTGGCCTCGGCGCGGGCGTCGATGCTGTCGCCGTTCACGTACGAGTCCTTCGCGGCCGTGACCGACACCTGGAACTCGGGCGTCCGGAACTCCGAGACCAGGAACGCGTTCGCCGCGACGAAGGTCTTCTGCGCCTGGAGCGCGCTCACGCCGACCGAATAGTTGCCGGTCGGCGCGTCGGACGGGAGCGACACGCTGCCCGCGAACGAGCCGAACTCGTTCGGATGCACGACATCGCGCAGCAGCTGCTGCCCGCGGGAGTTCGAGACGAGCACCTCGAACGCGGCGTTCTGGTCGGGGAGGGCGTAGCTCGCGTCGTCGTCCGCGCGGACGATGCCCTTGTACTCAACGGTCTCGCCGGGCCGGTAGATCGGACGGTCGAGATACACCTGTCCGACCCAGTCGCGGGCGTAGAACTCGACCGGGATCCCGAGCTGGTACGGCGCCGAGCCGACCTGCCAGCGAGTGCTGGCGATCGCGTTCCGCCCGCCGCCGTCGATCCATGCGAGGTACGACCGGTCGACGCCGTTGGTCTTGCTCGGCGTCGGCACGGG
>VBGS01000136.1 GCA_005889445.1 Chloroflexota bacterium | reverse complement strand
GGATCTCGTCGACGGCGAAGTACTCGACCGCATCTGCCTCATCGCTCGTGCTCGGAACGCCGCTCGTGATTCGTCCTTCAAAGTTGAAGACCAGCTCGCTCGTCTTTGGCTTCCAGTAGAGGCCGGTGAGGCGAACGATCTCGACGGCGAGGCCGACCTCCTCGCGCGTCTCGCGGATCGCCGCGTCCCACGGGGACTCGCCCTCTTCGACGCCGCCTCCGGGGAGGTTCCAGGCATCGAAGTCCCGCCGATGGCAGAGGAGGACTCGCCGTTGCTCGTCGAAGATGACGACGAATGCCCCGGCGCGCATCAGAACATGCTCATGAGCATGCCGCCGTCGACCTGCAGCGAGACGCCGGCGATGTACGACGCTTTCGGCGAGGCGATGAAGACCACGGCGGCCGCGTACTCCTCCGGTGTGCCGTACCGGCCCATCGGGATCACCGTGGACTCGTAGCGCCTCCGCACCTCGTCGGGCGACGTGCCCTGACGGCGCGCGGTATCGGCATCGAGCTGGACGAGTCGATCGGTCGCGATGCGGCCCGGCTGCACCGCGTTCACGCGGACGCCGTCCTTCGCGAGATCTGACGAGAGCGTCTTCATCATCCCCTGGACCGCGGCGCGGATCGCATTCGACAGGATCAGGTTCAGGTACTGCGTCGGTTGGCGGACCGATGTGGACGTCGAGTAGACGATCGATCCGCCGCCCTGCTTACGCATCTGCGGCAACACCATTCGCGTGAGCCGCACGGCCGAGAAGAGCGTGAGCTCGACGGCCTTCTGCCATGCCGCGTCGTCGAGGTCGTCGAATCGTCCGGGCGGCGGCCCGCCCGCGTTGACGATGAGGATGTCGATCGCGCCGAATCGGCTGAGCGCGAGCTGCACGAAGCTTTCGCAGCCTTCCGGTGTCGCGAGGTCGGCCGCGATCGGAAGGACTTCGCGATTGCCGGTCCGTCGCTCGATCTCTTTGGCGGCCGCGGTGATCGCCGCCTCCTCGCGACTGCAGAGCGCGACCCGGCTGCCTTCGCGGGCGAACTCTTCGGCAATGGCGCGTCCGAGTCCCTTCGAGGCCGCCGCGACGAGTGCCGTCTTTCCCTTGAGGCCGAGGTCCACGCCGCTATCGTGCCACCGCGTCGCTTCGGGCCGCTAGGGCGACAGCACCCCGACGGTCAGTCCGATCACGATCGCGACCGCGAGGATGAGCCGGTAGGCGACGAACCAATTGAGCGAGTTCGTCCGCAGGAACCGGACCATGAAGGCCACGGCCAGCAGGCCCGAGATGAACGAGATGCCGAAGCCGATCGCGAGGATGCCGGGATCCTTGAAGAGCGCCTCGGCTTTGCGCGCGTCGAGGAGCGTCTTGAGACCGGCGCCGAGGATCACCGGGGTCGCCAGGAGGAACGAGAAGCGGGTCGCCTCGTCGCGACGCAGGTCGCGCGTCAATCCGGCCGAGATCGTGATCCCCGATCGCGAGATGCCGGGAAGCAGCGCGATCGCCTGCGCGGCGCCCATGTAGATCGCGTCGACCAGCCACAGATCGCCGATGGTCCGGCGCTGGCGGGCGACCCGCTCTGCGGCCATGAAGATCAAAGAGCCGATGATCAGTCCGGCAACGATGTAGATCGGCGACCGCAGCGTGCGCTCCACCGTCGACTCGAGGAGAAAGCCGGCGACCGCAGCGGGGATCGTCCCGACGATCACGAGCATCGGCATTCGCCACCGTCCGCGGAGCAGATCGCGGAGCAGCGACCACCAGGTCGTCGCGAAATACAGGAGGACCGCGAGGGCGGTCCCGAGGTGCAGCGCGACGTCGAAGGACAGGCCGAACTTCGCCGGATCGAGCTTCAGCACGTCGGTCACGAGGATGAGGTGGGCGGTCGAGCTGACCGGCAGGAACTCGGTGAGTCCCTGCACCAGCCCGAGGATCGCGGCGGCGGCGGAATCGCTCATCGCATCGCCGATCGTGAGGCGGCGAGCGCCTCGCGGCCCTCGCGCTCGTGCTCGCGGATGGCATCGAGGTTCTTCGCCCATGCTCGCCGGTGCCCGACATCGGTGAAGCGCATCGCGACACTCCCGTCGAATTCGCCGACGCCGCCCTTCGCGGCGGCATCCGCCGCGTAGCCGTAGGACTCGGCGGCGCGCAGCAGGTCGCCGCCCGGCGCGTTCGGGAAGAGGCCGCGCGCCGTCCGAAGGAAGCGCGCCGCCGCACGGCGCTTGTCGATCAGGATCCCGCGCATCGCGTGATCGGCGAACGCCGCGGTGCCCGCGTGTTTCGCGTCGGTCCAGCGCGCGTCATCTCGCAGCGCGGCCGCCCACGACTCGAGCGCGCGGTCCGTCTGGGCGGCCGCGGCGAGCGCGGTGTCGAGGCCGTCCCGAACGAGGCGCTGCCGATCGGGCGCGTCGCCTCGATCGAGGAAGGTCAGCCCGCCGCGGTCCTCGGTCTCGAATGCGTCCCAGCCGATCTTTCGCGGGTCGTCGCCTTTGTCGAAGAACGTCCGCGAGAAGAAGACCGGCCCGTCCTCGTCGTAGCCGATCACGAGCCCGTATTCGGGTGGTCCGCCCAGCCCGAGAGCGAGCGGCGGCAGCTTCGCGTCGACGCCTTCGCGAATGCGATCGAGCACCAGCGGTCGCATCTCGTCGTCGTAGGGCGGAGGCACCGGATCCAGCCGAACGCCGGCGGCTCGGGCCATCGCCTCGGCGGTCTTCTCACCGCGTGGCGCCGCGGCAAGCGGGTCCCACGAGGCTTCGTCGATGGCTGTCGTGAAGGCCGAGCCGGATGCGCCCTGCAGCCAGTCGTACTCCGCGCCCGTTGCCGCGGCGAGCGCGGCAGGAAGGGTGCAGTCGTGGCCCTGACCGAAACGAAGTGGAGCGATCTCCTTAAGGATGCGGCGCTTCGTCAGGCTGCACTCTCGCCGAACGCGTGCTTGAGGAGAGTGCACACCTGAAGCGTGACCCATTTGCTCGCGTCGACCTTCGACGGCATCCGGTCCGCGTACGGCGCGCGTGCTCCCCAGCGGCCGCGACCATCCTGGCGCGCCAGCAGCCAGGCGATCGCGGGCTGCGTGCGATCGTCGCGGAGCGCGCCCGCCGCGTCGAGCGCCCGAAGGACGAAGAGCACGTCGGCTTGATAGAAGAGAGGGAACGACAGCTGCCGCCAGAGATAGCTCGTGCCGAACGGCCCTGGATACCGGCCTCGCTCCACGCGATAGGAAAGGAGGAACTCGATCCCCCGGCGCAGCGTGCGCTGGACCTCGCGGGTGCGCGCCGGGTCGGGGAGCGCGGCGAGACCCCAGAGAAGGCGCGCGTATCCCCACGCGCACGGCTCGTCTCCGTTGATCGCGCACGCGGCGTCGAACTTCTTCGAGTCCCGCACGAGTCGCTGGATCAGTGGCTCGAGGCGTTCGTCGTTGCCATACCCCGCGAGTGACACGTAGCGGACGACGTTGCCGGTAAAACAGGAGACGCCGTGGTCGCTCTCCAGCGCCCACCCCATTCCCCCCATCCCCGGTGACGCGAGCTCCTCGAGAACGTGCCGGGCCGCCCGCCGAACGCGTGGATCGGTCCCGTCGACCCCGTACTCGACGAGCATCAGATTGGCCCAGTGGGTGCCGTGGTACTTCGGCTGGGAAAGATTCGGCCCTGCCCACTCCCCGTTCGCGCGCTGACTGC
>VBGS01000135.1:2294-13129 GCA_005889445.1 Chloroflexota bacterium | reverse complement strand
CGCGCGGATGTTGGACATCACGGTCGCGCCGACGCAGAGCGGGCACGGCTCGGCGGTCGTGTAGAGGGTCAGGCTCCGTGGATCGGTGCCGTCGGTGGGTAGCCCAAGGATCGCGTTGACCTCCGCGTGCGCCAGCCTCGTGCGGCCGATCTGGCCCAGCACGGCATCGTCGAAGATGCGATTCCTGCCGCGCGACACCACGCGCCCGGCCGGGTCCACGATCGCCGCACCGACGGGGACCGTGCCGGCCGCGTAGGCGGACCACGCCTCTTCGACCGGCACGCGCCACTCCGGCGGGACGACGGGCCGCGTGTTGACATGCATCGCATGACTATATATATGTATCGCCGATATATATGGCAAGACTGAAAAAGGTATCAGCGCCCAGCTTCAGCGCGGCCCTGGAACGCGCCGCCACCGACGGCGCGGGGGTCTCGGTCCTCCTGGTCGATCTGGACAATCTCATGACGCTGAACGAGAAGGCCGGACGCGAGGCCGGCGACAAAGCGATCGCGGCCGCGGCTCGCGCGCTCACGTCCTTCGCAAAGGCGGAGCGCTGGGCCTTCGGGAGGATCGGCGGCGATGAGTTCGCCTTAGCGGCTCCCGGCATCCCCCTGGAGACGGCGTTCCTGCGCGCGGAGCAGGTCCGGACCACGGTGAATGCCGCGCTCCGGAAGGCCGTCCCAGTGCGGTTCGCCGCGACGGCGACGATCGGCGTAGCGAACCTGCCGCGGGACGCAAAGACGACCGAACAGCTGATGCGGAAGGCGGACCTGGCGCTCTATTCCGCGAAGGAGCAAGGCGGTAACGCGGTAGGCCTTCCGCCACCCGAGGACATGGTCCTTCGCTCCTCTTATTACTCTCGGGCACAGCTCGGTCGTCTTCGAGCGCTCGGCGAGCGCCTCAAGAAGAAGGAGGCGGTCCTCCTTCGCGAGGCGCTGGACGATCTTCTGCGAAAGTACGAACGCACCTAAGGTCACGAGCGAGCCCTCGGAGAGCCGGCCCTAGAAGCGCTCGAACCGGAACAGGCGGACCGCGAGCAGGAATCCCAAGACGATCCAGACGACGAGCCCGAGGATCTGGGTGCGCACGTCCCAGAGGGTGGCGCCCTGGACCGAGATCTCGCGGAGCGCGTCGTTCAGGAAGGTCAGTGGCAGCAGATTCGTGATCGGACGGATCGCCTCGGGCGCTGCGTTCTTCGAGAAGAACACGCCGGAAAAGAAGAACTGCGGCAGCGTGATGAGCTGCGCGATCGCGGGCACCTGGTTCTCGGTCTGCGCCCATCCGGCGAGCGCGAAGCCGATCGTGAGGAAGAGGATGGTGCCCAGGAGCGCGACGACGACGAGCGGCCCAAGCCCACCGACGATCGTGACGTTGAAGAGGAGCAAGGCGACGAGCAGAAGGATCGCGACCTGGCCGGCCGCGATCACGAGCCGCGTGAGCACGTGTGCCGTGAGCAGATTGGTGATGCGGACCGGCGTCGCCATGATCCGTCGCAGGACGCCGCGCTGCTTGTCCGCAACGAGCGCGAACGCGACCGAGAAGACCGCGAGCTGCATGATGTTCACCCCGAGGATCCCGGGGACGAGAAAGTCGACGTACCGCAGGCGGACGCCCTGCACGGATTCTTCCTTGAGGCCCACCACCGGCGCGGTCTGCGTCACCGCGAACGACAACCGGTCGATGACCGACGCGATGATCTGGCGGCCCACGGCCACCTGCTGCGGACGCGCGTCATCGCCGTACACCGTGAGCTGCGGGACCGTCTGGCCCGGCCGCGCGGGGGCAATGGCGAAGTCGGACGGGATCACGATCAACAGGTCGAGCTCGGTGCGCTTCAGCTTCGTCAGGGCGTCCGCCGCTGGCTGCTCGGCGAGCTGGAGCGTCTCGATCCCGCGCAGGATGTCCGTGAACTGTTTGCTCGCGCTGTTCTTCGCCTGGTCGTCGACCGCGATCGAGACTCGTCCGAAGTCGCCGAGGTTCAGGTAGCCGAAGATCACCATGAGCATCAGCGGGACCACCAGGCTGAAGAACAGCGCGATGCGGTCGCGCGCGTATGCGCGAAGGAGCGCCGATGTGAGCCGTGCCGTCTGCCTCATGCCTCGCGCAGCTCATGGCCCGTGAGATCGAGGAAGACGTCCTCGAGATTCGCCTGCTGTTGGATCGTCGGCTTCGTGAAGCCGCGGCCGAGGAGATCGTCGACGAGCTTGCGCGGCGGATCGAGCGCGACGATCCGGCCCTCGTCCATGATCGCGACCCGGTCGCAGAGGACCTCGGCCTCATCGAGGTAGTGCGTCGTGAGGAAAACGGTCGTGCCACGGGCGCGGATCGACTTGATGAGCTCCCAGAGATTTCGCCGCGCCTGTGGATCGAGCCCCGTGGTGGGCTCGTCAAGGAACAGGACTTGCGGCGAGTTGACCAGCGCCGTCGCGATGGAAAGCCGCTGACGCTGCCCTCCCGAGAGCTTTTCCTGGAGCTGCCGGGCGCGGTCATCGAGATCGACCAAGCGCAGCAGCGCGATCGCGTCGACCGTAAGGTCGTAGCACGCCGCGAAGAAATCGACCGTCTCTTTCGCGGTGAGGTGCTCGGGGAAGGCGCTCGACTGAAGCTGCACGCCGATCCGGCGCTTCACGCCCGATGGGTCGGCGAGGACGTCGACCCCCGCGACCGTCGCGGAGCCTCCGTCGGCGCGACGAAGGCCCTCGAGGATCTCGACGGTGGTGGTCTTCCCCGCCCCGTTGGGGCCGAGCATTCCGAAGACCTCGCCCTGCTCGACGCTGAAGCTGATCCCGCGAACCGCTTCGATGTCGCCGTAGCGCTTGCGGAGGTCCTGGACTTGCACGATGTTCGGCATGAGTGCCTCAGCGTCCGGCGACGAACGCGGCGTACGCGAGGTCGTGAAGGAACAGGGCGACCGGCAGCAGCAGGACCGCGGCGACCACGATCCGGACGACGACCGGGTGAGGACGCCGGAGGCGCGTGTAGGTCACCACGAGCGTGATGCTGATTGCCGCGAGGATCGGGATCTGCGCGACCCAGTGGAGCGGGTCGGGCGGATCGCGAGGAGGAGGCCGAGGCCCATGGCGAGAAGGACGGACGCGATCATCCGCTCGTAGATCCGGTGATAGGGCGCGAACAAGAATGCCGACGGAAAGGCGATCGCGAACACCACCGGAAGGAAGAACAAGGTCGCGCAAACGATCCCGACGGCGCGAGCGCCGCGTAGGGTCGCGGAATCAGCCGGCCGCTGGCGCTCCATCTTCGGAGGCCCGAGTCTCGTACGCTACGGGTCCGATGTCGAATCGGGGAACACCTCAGTTGAGCACGCCTCGCGTGCGCACGCTCCGCGCGCCGATCGCGAAGAGCTCACCGGGTTTCGCCGCCGTGCTGTCTGGGCTCTTCCCAGGCCTTGGCCAGATGTACCACGGCCGATGGGTGCGCGGGATCCTCATGATCCTCATTCCGATCTTCGTCGTGCTCCTTACGGGAGCATTCATCGCGATCGCGGACCCACTCACCGGGCTGGTGCTGCGGAACGCGCCCGCCTTCACCTTCCTCGTCGCCGCGGCGTTCCTGACGTACCACCTGTTCGTCGTCGCCGACGCGTTCGCGGGAAAGCTTCGGGGCATGCGTTCGCTCCGGGGTCGAGGGATCGCCGATTACTTGATGCTCGGTGCGGTCTGCCTCGCGCTCGTGGGCTTCTACGGCGCCGCGTACCGCGGGTCGGCGCCGTGGGCGGGTCTGTTCGCCAAGATCTTCGCGCCGATCGCGAATCAGCCGCTGCTTGGGGCCGGGAGCCTGCAGGAGCAGCCGCTGCCGTCATGGAGCGGGACAGAGCGACTCAACATCCTGCTCCTCGGCATCGACGCACGACCCGGGGACACGACGTCGCAGAACACCGACACGATGATCGTGCTGAGCCTCGACCCGGTGAACAAGACCGCGGCGATGCTGTCCCTGCCGCGCGATATCTACGTCAATCGTCCGGGGATGCTGACCGACAAGATCAACGCGGCCTACGCCTTCGGCGGGGCGGACCTCTCGCGAAGGGTCGTCGAGGATCTGCTCGGCATCCGCATCAATGCCTACGCGCTCGTCGACTTCGAAGCGTTCACGAAGATCGTGAATACGGTGGGCGGCGTCATCGTCGACGTGCACCGGCCGGTCCGCGACGAGTCCTATCCGACCACCGATTACGGCGTCGAACGGATCGACATCACCGCGGGACCGCAGCTCATGGACGGGGTCACGGCTCTCCGGTTCGCTCGCTCACGGCACGACAGCAACGACTACAGCCGAGCGGCGAGGCAGCAGCTGGTGATCAGCTCCCTCCGCACGAAGCTGAGCGAGGGCGACTTTTTGCGTGGGCTTCCCGGGATCGTCGACAACGTCGGGAGCGCGGTCCAGACGAATTTCGATCCCGCCAACATCATTCCGCTCGCCCGATTCGGTTCCGGCATTCCCGGAGACGCGATCCGCAGCGAGGTCCTCTATCCGTGCGGCGGCGACTACCCGCATTGCGAGCTCAATTACTCGGGGAGCGATGGCGGCTTCTTCCTGCTCCCCGATCGGAGCAAGGTGCGGGACTTCGCGGCCTCGATCTTCTACGACCCCCAGGTCAAGGCTGAAGGGGCGTCGATCGAGGTCCGCAACGCCGGTGGTCGCGCCGGGATGGCGCAATCGATCGCCGATCGGCTCGCCGAGCGGGCCTACGCCGTTTCGATCGTCACGAACGGCGCCACCGCGCGCTCGGCCGTCCTCGTTCGCAACAGCGCGAAGCGCTACACCGCGAACGCGCTGGCCGCCCAGCTGGGTGGCCTTCCGGTCGACACACTGCCGTCCGGCGAATCCTCGCCCGCGGACATCGTCGTACGCGTGGGGTCGGATTTTCGAGGGCTAGCGACTGACCTCGCGCGCTAGCGACGCGGTGCGGGTGGGACCGCGTCGCCGCTAGGCCTTCGGCTTCTTGCTCTTCTCGATCTTCTCGCGGTCGGCGAGGGCCTGGCGAACCGAGCGGAACCTCGACAGCGTTCCGCGGCGGTCCTTCTGCAGTCCTCGCCGGAAGGCTGGATCGCTCGCGGTCCGGCGGGCGAGATCAGCGTCGCGCCCGGCGGCGTCGATCGCGCGCGCGATGCCGCGGAGCGGGTTCTCTCGAGCCTTCTTCTTCGCGGTCACCGCTTATAGACGGGAGTGAGCCAGCTTCGGTACTGGGGCACCTTGCCGCGAACGGCGTCGAAGTAGATGTGGCTGACCTTGGTGGTGATCGGCCCGGGCTCGCCCTTGCCGATCGCTCGGCGATCGATGCTCGTCACCGGCGAGATCTGCGCACCGGTGCCGCACAGGAACACCTCATCGGCGACATAGAGCTCGGTGCGATCGATCTGGCGGATCCGCGTGGCGATCCCGGCGTCGGCCGCGATCTGGAGGATCGACGAGCGCGTGATCCCCTCGAGGATGTTGTCGCTTCCGGGCGGAGTGTTCAGCACGCCGTCCCGGACCATGAAGAGGTTCTCGGCGCTCCCTTCTGAGACGTGCCCGTCCCCCGTCAGCACGATGGCCTCATCAAAGCCGGCCTCTTGCGCCTCGGTCTTCGCGAGAGCGGCGTTGACGTACGAACCGGTGATCTTCGCCCTCGCGGGAATGGCGTTGTCGTCGGTACGGCGCCAGCTCGACACGCTGCAGGAGATTCCGCGATCGATATCGATATAGGTGCCGAACGGGACCGCAAAGACCGTGAACGAGTCCTCGAGATCGTGGAGGCGGACGCCGATCACCGGGCTGGACTTGTAGGCCAGGGGCCGGACGTAAGCGTCCTCGCGGTAGGCGCACTTGCGAAGCAGCTCCAGGGTTATCCCGACGAGATCGTCGGCCGTGTACGGCAGCGAGATCCGCATGATCCGGCAGGAGCGGTGCATTCGCAGGTAGTGCTCTTTCAGGCTGAGGGCGTAGAGCTGCTCGTCGGCGGCATTCCAGTAGGCGCGGATCCCCTCGAAAACGCCCGTCCCGTAGTTGAAGGCGTGCGTCAGGACGCTCACCTTCGCGTCGCGGATCGGAACGAACTCACCGTCGAGGAACGCCCACGCGCTGTCCGGAGCGGCGCCGCGTCGCAGCGAGGTCGGTCTGGTCAGCTCCTGCACCATGCCCACACTCCTTGCTCGGCCCTGCCGGCCGAACGAGCTTGGCCCGGCCTCACGCACGCCCCGTGCCGACCTGCTGGCCCCATTGTGACAGGATGTGTGGCGGTCAGACCGCCGGTGTGACCCCTTTGGAACCCGCCGGCGTATCCGTCTCTGGAGGTGCGAGGCAAATGAGGCGCTCGACTGTAGCGATCCTGGCAGCCGCGCTCGTCACCCTCACGGCTTGCGCCAGCGGAGGCGGCTCGACGGCGACGCCGTCCGGCTCGGCAGGCGCATCCGCAGCCGCCGTGGCCCCGACCAAACCGGTGGAGTTCGTGATCAGCACGGCACCCGGCGGCGGTTCGGATCTGTACGCGCGTGCGATGGCGTCGATCATCTCGGCGAAGAACCTGTCGCCACAACCGGTCCAGCCCTTGAATAAGGAAGGCGGCTCCGGCGCGGTCGCATTCACCTATGTGTACGACCACAAGGGTGACATGCACTACGTGATGATCACGCTCAACAGCTTCTTCACGACGATCATCACTCAGAAGCTTCCCTACAAGGCGACGGACTTCACGCCGATCGCGAACATGGCGCTCGATCCGTTCTTCCTGTGGGTCAACAACGACAGTACCTTCAAGACCGCGCAGGATTTCGTCGACGCGGCGAAGGCGAACTCGCGACGGTGGCGGCGGCCCTCGCCGGACACCAGGGCGGCGTCGTCGCGACGGTGAACAACCCGAGCGAGGGCCTCGCGCTGTACAACGCGAGCCCGAAGCAGCTCCGGCCGCTCTGCGCGTTCCTCCCCGCGAGCCCGACGACCGGCGTGTACTCGGGTCTCGCCACCTGCAAGTCCCAGGGCATACCGATCGACGATTACTTCATCATGCGCGGGATCATGGCGGCGCCCGGGTTGTCGCCGGCGCAGCAAGCGTTCTGGGTCGACGTGTTCAAGAAGGTGTACGACTCGGACGAGTGGAAAAAGTTCATGACCGACAACGCGCTTCAGCCTGACTTTCGCACCGGTCTCGACTTCCGTCAGTTCTTGAGCCAATACCAGCAGCTCCACCAGGACATCGCCACGAAGTTCAAGTGGGTTTCGTGACCTTGGTTTCGTGAGGCCCTACCAGGTGGCGACGGCGGCGGCGATCGTCTTGATCGCCGCCGTTGCCATGTTCGACTCCCGCGCGGCCTTCAGCCCGTCCGCGGGCACCGCACCCGGCGACGTCGGCTCGCGCTGGTATCCCTTTTGGACGGCGACGCTCATGGGGATCGCGGCGATCGTCGTGGCGTACCGCGCGTTCACGACACCGCAGGCTGCTGAGGGCATCTTCGCCGGCCGCGAAAGCATCTTCTCCGTCCTGAAGCTCGCGGTCCCGATGCTGCTCTACGCGACCCTCATCGGCGGGGTCGGCTGGAAGGACGACGCGACCGACGTCACGTACACGGTGATCCCGCCGCTTGGCTTCTATCTGGCGACGGCTCTCTACATGGGTGGCTTCGCATGGTGGCTCGGGCGCTACAAGGTCTGGTGGGTGGCGCTCATCGCCGTGGCGTTCCCGTTCGTGATCTTCGCCGCGTTCGAGCTCGGGTTCCGTGTGAGCCTTCCGAAGAGCTTCCTCTACGACCGCGGGATCGCGCCCTTCTAGATGGAGATAGCCAACTACTTCGTCACCACGGTGAGCAGCCTCGCCGGCGGCTTCGCCACGGCACTTCAGCCGATCAACGTCGCCATGCTGCTGGTCGGCGTCATCCTCGGTCTGATCATCGGCGTCCTGCCCGGTCTCGGTGGGACGAGCGGCGTGGCGATCCTTCTTCCGATCACCGTGTTCATCGCGCATGGCTCGCTCCCGGGATCGAACGCGACGACGGCGATCATCTTGCTCGCAGGCATTTACTGGGGGGCCCTGTTCGGCGGGGTGATCACATCGATCCTGTTCAACATTCCCGGCGAGCCCTGGGCGGTCGTGCTCCTGTTCGACGGCTTTCCGCTCGCGAAGCGATTGGGCCGCCCCGGGCTCGCCCTGGCAAGCTCGTTCGTATCCTCGTTCGTCGGCGCGCTCGTCGCGACGATCCTCTTCACCTTCTTCGCGCTGGCGATCGCGCTACAGGCGCTGCAGTTCGGCCCCGCCGAGCTCTTCGCCGTATTCGTGCTTTCGTTCGCGACGCTGATCGGCCTCGGCGCGGAGGCGCCGATCAAGAGCGTCGCGATGCTCGCGCTTGGTCTGCTGCTGGCCGCGGTCGGGTTCGACACGATCACCGGCGAGCAGCGCCTGAACTTCGGTCAGATCTCGCTGCTCGCGGGCATCAGCTTCGTCCCGGTGACGATCGGGTTGTTCGGGATCGGCGAGATCCTCGCGTCCGCGGAGGAGCAGGGCATCGGCTACGTCGAAAAGCTCTCCGCCCGCCTCGGTCTGCGCGACGTGGCGCAGGCCTTTCGCGAGCTGCGCAAGCGCCTCGTGCTCGTCCTCTCGAACTCGATCTTCGGCTTCCTGTTCGGCGTCCTGCCTGGACACGGCGCGACCGCGGCGTCGTTCCTGGGCTACGGGCTCGCGCGGCAGTACTCGAAGAACAAGGAGAACTTCGGCAAGGGGGAGATCTCCGGGATCATGGGGCCGCAGTCAGCCGCGGACTCCGCCGGCGTCGCATCGCTCGTTCCCATGATCACCCTCGGGATCCCGGGCTCGCCGACGTCAGCGGTCATCATGGCCGGCCTCTTCATCTGGGGCCTCCAACCCGGCCCCGTCCTCTTCGTGGAGCATCAGGATTTCGTGTGGGGCCTCATCGCGAGCATCTATCTGGGCCACCTGCTGACGTTCATCATCTGCCTGCTCGCGGTGCCGCTGCTTGCCATGATCATGCGGGTGCCCTACGCGATCATCACTCCGTTCATCGTCGTCATCTCGATCATCGGCTCGTACTCGCTCAACAACTCGATGCTTGACGTGTTCATCACAGTGGCCTTCGGGCTCATCGGGTATTGGCTGCGCAAGCTGAAGTACCCGCTCGCGCCGCTCGTCGTCGCGCTCGTGCTGGGAGACTCGATGGAGCGGGAGCTGCGAAAAGCGCTCATCGCGGGCGGGGGCAATCCGCTCTACTTCTTCTCGAGCTGGCTCGCGACGGTCGTGCTCGCGCTCGCGGTCGTTCTCGTCCTCATCCCGCTCGCGCGCAGCCTCACGCGCAGACGCCGTCCGGCGGTGGTCACCGCCTGAGCCCGCTTGATCTGGCGCTGATCGTCGGCGCCTTCGTCCTGATCCTGGCCGGGGCCGAGGTCTTCACGAATGGGATCGAATGGCTCGGCATCAAGCTCCGCATCAGCGAGGGCGCGACCGGAAGCATCCTCGCGGCGCTCGGGACTGCCACGCCCGAGACGCTCATTCCCATCGTCGCGATCCTGTTCACGAACACACCCGACGCCGACGAGATCGGCGTCGGCGCGATCCTCGGCGCCCCATTCATGCTTGGGACGCTCGTCATGCTGCTCATCGGCGTGACCGCGTTCGCGTACCGCGGGCGCCGACAGCGACGGACCCTGCACGTCGATTCGGCGCACGCGTCGCGCGACCTCTCGTTCTTCCTCGTGCTCTACACGCTCGTACCTCGTCCTGCTGTTGCGCACACCGCGCCGTACCGCGGAGGACATCGAGGAGCAGCTGGAGGCGAGGCAGGCTTTCGACGAGCTGACCTTCGCTCGGCTTCTGGAACGAGCCGGCCTCGACTTCAAGGAGACGGCCCCGCCGCTCTGGCTCGTGCTCGCCCAGACGATCATCGCGTTCGCCGCGATCCTGGCCGGCGCGCGGTTCTTCGCGACCTTCGTCGAGGACTTCTCGCACGCGATGGGCTTCAACACCCTGCTTGTGTCGCTGATCCTCGCGCCACTCGCCACCGAGCTCCCGGAGGCCGCGAACAGCCTGATCTGGACGCGCGACAGCAAGGACGTCATCGCCCTCGGCAACGTCGCCGGCGCGATGGTCTTCCAGTCGACGTTCCCGGTGACCATCGGCGTCCTGCTCACCCCGTGGCAGCTCGGCCAGTACGGCGTGATCGCCGCGGTGTTCGCGCTGCTGTCAGCGCTGCTGATCCTCGTGCAGCTTCGCCTGCGCGCGCGTGAGAACGCGTTGCCGCTGTCGGCGCTCATGCTCGGCGGAAGTCTGTATGTCGTCTTCCTCGGTTACGTCCTCTACCGCGTGCTGACGTAGAACGCGAATAGAATCCTCCCGTTCGCCATGCGGCTTATCGCCGCGGCGCAGGTGAGGAGGAGCGTTCATGAAGCGGACCCTCGCGTTCGCACTTCTTGCGGTCACGATCGTCGCGGCATGTGGCGGCGGGGGTGGCACGAGCGGCACGAGCCCCACCGGCAGCGCCGCGGCGCCGACCGCCTCGGCCAAGGCGATCAAGGTGGGACTGGTCACCGATGTCGGCGGTCTCAACGACAAGAGCTTCAACCAGGCGGCCAACACCGGGCGGCTCCAGGCCGAGAAGGATCTCGGACTTCAGACCCAGGTCATCGAATCCAAGAAGCAGGAAGACTATGTCCCGAACCTCACGACCTTCGCGCAGCAGAACTATGACCTGGTCATCGCGGTCGGGTTCCTCATGCAGAACGCCGCGTGGAAGGTCGCCAAGCAGTTCCCGAACGTGAAGTTCGCGATCATCGACGGCGCTCCGGCGGATGACAAGGGCAACACCGACAATCAGACCAACGTCGCGAACCTG
>VBGS01000135.1:0-2255 GCA_005889445.1 Chloroflexota bacterium | reverse complement strand
CAGGACGCGATCAAGACCATCAGCCCGACGACGACGATCCTCAACGGCTACAGCAATGACTTCGTCGATCAGCAGAAGGGCAAGGAGGTCGGGCTCAACCACATCAGCAAGGGCTGCGACATCCTCTTCCAGGTCGCGGGCGGCTCGGGCCTCGGCTACATCGCCGCGGCGAAAGAGAAGGGCGTCTACGCGATCGGTGTGGACGTCGACCAGATCGACGTCGCGCCCGGAACCGTGATCACGAGCGCGATGAAGCGTGTCGACAAGGCGGTCTACGACACCTCCAAGGCCGTGAAGGACGGCTCGTTCAAGGCCGGCGACAACTTCTTCAGCGCGACCAACGACGGCATCGCGTACGGCAAGGTCGACGCGGTCGTCCCGGCCGACGCGAAGGCCGCCGCGGACAAGGCCCTCGCGGACATCAAGAGCGGCGCGATCAAGCCCAAGACCGATCTGACCGTTAAATAACCGAGAGCTCCTTGGCGAGCGAACCGCAAGCGACACCGACGGGGCCGGCAACGGCCCCGTCGGTGCGTCAACCGACGGCGCAGTGGAGCACCGGACCGGCCGTCCCGGTCGTTTCGGTGGTCTTCGCGCTCGCGATCGGCGCGGTGTTCGTTCTGGCCTCCGGTCACTCCCCCATCGACGCCTACATCAACCTGTTCAAGGGCGCGTTCGGCAGTCCCTACGACATCACCGAGACGCTGATCCAGACGATCCCGCTGATCCTCGCGGGACTCTCCGTCGCGATCGCCTTCCGCACCGGACTCTTCAACATCGGCGCCGAAAGTCAGCTGCTGATCGGCGCTGTCGCCGCCGGTGCGGTCGGTGCCCGCTTCGGCTCGCTCCCCGGCCCGATCCTCCTGCCGATGGTCGTTCTCGCCGGGATCGGCGCTGGAGCGGCCTGGGGCGCGGTCGCGGGGTATCTCAAGGCGGCCCGCGGCGTGAACGAGGTGATCACGACGATCATGCAGAACTACATCGTCGTCTTCGTGATGCACTGGCTGCTGCAGAACGGACCGATGACCGCGCCGAACGCCCTCGGGACGCCGGCGTCCGCGCCGATCGGCGATGGCGCCGTCCTGCCGATCATCATCCCTAACTCGCTCGTCCCGCTGACCCGTCTCCACGCGGGCATCTTCCTCGCGATCGCGGCGGTCGTCGTCTTCTGGTTCCTGCTGTGGCGGACGCCGCTCGGCTACGAGCTACGCGCGGTCGGGCTGGGGGCGCGGGCGGCGGCGCAGGCTGGGATCGACCCGCGCTCGCGAACGATCCTCGCGATGGGCATCGCCGGCGGCTTCGCGGGCCTTGCCGGAATGATCCAGGTGAGCGGCGTCTTTCATCGGGTCTTCGACGGTTTCTCCTCGGGCTATGGCTTCGATGCGATCGCCGTCGCGCTCCTCGGCAAGAACTCGCCGATCGGCATCGTCCTCGCGGCGCTGCTCTTCGGCGCCTTCGCGAGAGGCGGAACGATCATGCAGGCGAACGCCGGCGTCTCCTCGCAGCTCGTCTCGGTGATCGAGGCGACGGTGCTCTTCGTCATCGCGGCGGAGCTCATCGTTCGGTTGCTCTCGGCGCGGCGCGGCCGCCCCAAGCCCATCGAGGCCATCGCGTGACGATCGATCAGCTCATCGGGGCAGGCGTCTTCGCGGCGACGCTCCGTCTCGCGACCCCGATCGCGCTAGCCGCGCTCGGCGGGGTGATCTCCGAGCGCTCTGGTGTCGTGAACATCGCGCTCGAGGGCTGCATGCTCGTCGGCGCGTTCTTCGGCGTGTACGCCGCCGATCAGACCCATAGCGTCGTCCTCGCGCTGCTGGTCGCGATGGGCGTGGGACTGGCGCTCGCCGCGGTGCATGCCGTCGCCGCGATCCAACTCCGGAGCGATCAGATCGTGTCCGGAATGGCGCTCAACATCCTGGCGCTCGGGCTCACCAGCTACCTCGATTACCAGTTCTACGGGAACACCGGAACGCCGGCCGACCTCGCCGGAGTGCCGGATCTGGAGCTCGCACCGGTCGCCGCGATCCCCTTCGTCGGCGACATCTTTGGCCATCAGAACACGATCGTTTGGATCACCTTCGCGCTCGTCGCCCTTCTTCAGTTCTTCCTGTTCCGCACGGTTCCTGGACTTCGGCTTCGCGCGGTCGGCGAGCATCCGCGGGCGGCGGACACCGTCGGGATCGGCGTGCGCCAGACCAGGTACTGGGCCGTGCTCGCCTCCGGGGCTCTCGCGGCGCTCGGCGGCGCATATCTTT
>VBGS01000134.1:1780-5615 GCA_005889445.1 Chloroflexota bacterium | reverse complement strand
GACCGCGCTGACCGACGCGATGGCGAGCAAGCGCATGCTGATACCTCCCTGTTGAGCTAGCGAGTCCATGCAACCTACGCGGTTCTGACCCAACTGGATCAGAAGGGGATGGCTGATCCAGCCCGACCGACGACGAGCGCACCGCGTGCGTGCTTGGCGCTAACCGTGGGCCGGGCCAACCTCAGCGTGCGCCCGCACATGGCAACGAGATGGACGGGATCTGAAAAAAATCTCGCACACTAGGCCGCTGGTCCCGCGACGTTCACGACGAGCTCGCCCTCGCCGGAGCGGACCACGACGATCTCGGACTCCTCGAGTCCGCCGTTGCCCTCGCGGTGGATCTCGCCCGGCGGGAGATAGACGCAGTCGCCAGGTCGCGCCTGCAGCGTGGTCTTCCCGCCGGGACCGCATTCGACTTGCACCTGGCCACTGATGACGTAGATCACCGATCGGTGCGCTCCGTGGTGATGCCAGCTCGAGAAGCGACCCGGTTCGGTCCGGACGACGCCGACCCAGAGCCCGTCGGCGTTCACCGCTTCCTCGCGGATCATTCCGGCCGTCTGACCGGTCTGGCGATGGCGATCGCGGGCGCGGATCAGCCGTGGCTCTTTGCCTTCCATCGCGCGGCGCTCTTCCTCCTCGGCTTCCCAGCGCTCGTGCTGGATATGGAGCTGCGCCCCACGTCGCGCGATCCAGCTGCGGACGCGCTCGCGGGAGACCGTATCAGAGGGTACAGGCAGGCTGGCGCGATGGCGGTTCGCGCACTCGAGCGTCACGCGGCCCCGCTCCTCAGCCACGGGCGTCATCGGCAGGCCGCACTCGCGGCATTCCCGGGTCGCGTCGTCGAGTAGCTCGTTCAAGCCGCAGCCGATCTCCCTATGACCGATGCCTTCCTCTACACTATTGGTGACCGCCGCGGCATTTGACCGCGGCGCCTTTTCGCCCCGGACCAAAGGTCCGCGGCAAGCCCATGGAAAGGACGACTCATCAGCTGATGCGACCGTACGAGCTCATGTATCTGTGCCCACCGGCCCTCGACGAGGAGCGGATCGGTGCGGTCGGCGAGCGGATCCAGCAGACGATCGCCAATCTCGGCGGCAAGGTCGAGAAGGTCGTGCCGAATACGAAGCGGCGGCTCGCCTACGAGGTCGAGCACCACCGCGACGGCCAGTACGGCGTTGTCGAGTTCTCGCTGCCGCCTGCGCAGGCGCGTGAGCTCGAGCGCACCATCCGCCTCACGGAAGACATCCTCCGCCACCTCGTAGTGAGAAGGGACGAGTGACCCCATGGCTTCAGTAAGCAAGATCATCATCATCGGCAACGTCGGCCGCGACCCCGAGCTTCGCATGACGCCGAACGGTCGGCCGGTCTGCGAATTCAGCGTCGCGGTCAATCGCGTCACGGGGCGCAGCGACGGCGGAGACCGCCAGGAGCAGACCGATTGGTATCGCGTGAGCTGCTGGTCGCAGCTCGCCGAGCGCGCTCAACAGATGATCACCAAGGGGCGCCTGGTGTTCGTCGAGGGCCGTTTCACGCCGCGCACCTACACGGACCGCGAGGGTAAGGAGCGCCTGAGCCTCGACATCAGCGCGAACGACTTCCAGATGCTCGACCCGCGCCCGGACCGTGCGGCCATGGGCGACACCGCGCAGGCGGCGCCCCGTGCGGCCGAGGGCGAGAAGTTCGATCCCGACGAGATCCCGTTCTAGGAGCAAGTGATGGCCCAAGAGTCCTCAAGTCCAGACCGCGCGGCACCGCGGGCGCCGTATCGCCCGCGCGAGGGCGGGGATCGCGACCGGGACCGCGGCGGCGGGCGCTCGTTCGGCGGTCCCCCCGGCATGCGGCGCCCGCGACGAAAGGTCTGCACGTTCTGCGTCGACAAGGTGCAGCGCATCGACTACAAGGACGTCGGTCGGATCCGGCGCTACATCAGCGATCGCGGCAAGATCGACCCGCGTCGCAAGAGCGGCACCTGCGCGAAACATCAGCGCATGCTGACCACCGCGCTCAAGCGCGCCCGGCTGATGGCGATGCTCCCGTACACCGCGGACCACGTGCGCGGCCTCATGTCGCCGCAGGCCCGCGCGATGGCCGGTGGCCCGCCACCTCCCAAGCCCGAGCGCCCGCCGTTCCGCCCTGCCGGCGAGTTCCGACCAGCAGGCGGTCCGCCACGTCCGCCGGCCCCTGTCCAGGCGCCGGCTGCGGTGACGCCTGCCGTGGCCCCGGCTGAGCCGCCGAGCTAACCGCTGAGGCGGGGGAGCGCTCCGCCGGCCTGGACATACGGCACGCCGTAGACCGCGATCAGCATCAGCACGAGCACGAATATCCCGATCAGCGTGTGTCCGCCGGCCCGACGCCAAACATGCCCGGCCGCCGTTCCGGCGATGACGCCACCGCCGATGATCGGGCCGAGCAGAGGCACAATCGAAAGCGCGACTCCGATCACGTACAGCAGGAAGACGATGAGGCCGGCCGCTGGCAGGCGATCAGAGCGGAGCGCCCAGTAGACCCCGGCCGCGATAAGGGCGAGCGGCAGCACGAAGATCGCCCCGGAGAGCAACAGACCCGGGAGCGAGCTCACCAGCGTCGCGTCCGGACTCTGCGGGTACAGCAGAACGTCGATCGGCGCCGCCGCGCCCGTCCCGAGCCAGAGTCCGGCCACGAAGACGATCCCGGGAATGAGGCTTCGCCCCGACCACCGATTCGCGATCCAGGTCCATCCCCAGAAGATCGCCAGCGGGATGAGGGTCGCGGGCACGGCGAGCGCGCCGTTCCCGTTCAGGGCGATCGGCCCGAGCGAGGGTCCGTAGTGCTCGCTCGCCACCTGGATCCCAGCGATCACGAGGCCCCAGATCAGACCGGCGACAAAAGCCACGGCCGGATGCTAGCGGCCGAGCGCGCCGCGTCGGTGACGAATGGCTACCGGGTGGGGATGGGGGTGCGGACCGGCGCGGGCGCGACGATCGGTGGCGCCGTGATCGCCGGGGCGATGGCCTCTCCGATGTGGCTGAACGCGAGATCGAACGAGACCTCGAGCGATGCCTTCGCCGTCGGGGAAGCTGGCTGGCCCGCGCCAAGCCCGAGGTCGCCTTCGATGTCGAAGCCCATCTTCACGAGCTGGCGAACGATCTGGTTGTCGTCCGTACGGATCCAGACCTCACCGCTCGCGGTGGCGTTCCCGGGCTTGAAGGCCGTGGAGCCAGCGCTCTCCATTCCCTTGAGCATCTTGTCGACCAGCGCCTGTGGATCGACGGAGTACGAAAGGTGACGGGTCTTCTTTCCATCCACTGTCGGGCGGTCGAGCTCTGTCACGTTCGTTGCGGCGGTGAGGTCGGCCTGCCCCATGGGGTCGAGCATCCCCTGTGTCGGATCGGCCGAGGCACCCTCGACCCAGTCCGCCGCGCCCGCCGTCTTCACGTAGGTGTGACCGCCGACGCTGATCGAGTCGGCGGAGATGTTCTGGCCGAGGATGGACATCTGCGCCGTGATCCGCGCCTTGTCCGGGACCTCGGCGTCGCCGGAGAGCTTCATGTCGAAGGTCATGCTCATTCCGCCCTTGAGGGCGACGCTGCCGGTGCCCTCGATATGCGTCGTCTTGGCCGTTTTCAGATTCGCGTTGGCCTTCTGCAGCAGCTCGACCGGCGTGGGCTCGGCGAGCGTCGCCACCTGTCCACAGGCGAGCAGGAGGCCGGCGACCGCGAGAACGGCGGCGAGTCGGAGGCGCATCGGACCGGGACTATGGGGCCGGCGCCAAGGCCTTCGGCCTCAGCGACGTGTCAGTTGGCTTGAGCGCGGGGATTGCGCGGCTTTGCACTCTTACTACTTCGGTCGCGTC
>VBGS01000134.1:0-1772 GCA_005889445.1 Chloroflexota bacterium | reverse complement strand
GTCGCAGAGCCAGTCGACCACGCTGACGTCGGCCGGCGCGTATTTCTGGTTGATCATGCGAAGCCGGGCGTCCGGGTCGGGGACCGAGGCGGCCGCGGCGGTCGGATCAGCGTAGAACCTGGTCACGTCGATCTTGATCGCGCCGAACGCCGTGGAAGCCATGCCGACGAGCAGAACGGCGGAGAGGGCGATGGTCGTACCGATCTTCTTCACTGCTGACCTCCTTCGTGTCGGAGGTCAACCTACGACGGCAGAAGGCCGCTCTCGACCACCCCGGTCACCTCAACCAGGTCGTCCACCTACCACTTTGGATGTATCGCCCGCTGCGATCCGCTCGCCGCTACGCGGTCTTCTGCTCGTGCAGCGCTTTCTTGTCGATCTTGAGGATGGCCTGGTCCTTCGCCTGGATCGTGAAGGGAATCACGCCCGGGATCAGCCATTCGGTCCACATCTTGTCGACCTCGGCCTGGAAGTGCTCCACGTCCTCGTCGGCGAAGTGCGCGAATCGGCCCTGGCGCTTGAGGTACTCGAACACGGGCTTGCGCTTCTTGCGGCCCTCGGCGATCTGCCGGGTCGGACCGGTCAGATTGCAGACGCCGTCGATGACCTCGTAGAGCGGCCAGATCCCGCACTCGACCGCGAGATGGCCGAGCTCCTGCGAATACTGCGGGTGGTAGTCCCAGCCCTTGGGGCACGGGTCGAGGGTGTGAACGAAGGTGGGCCCACCGAGCTCGAGTGCCTTGCGGATCTTGTTCATGAGGTCCACGGCGTAGGCCGCGCACCCGGCGGCGATGTAGCGAGACTCGGGGTGACCTGCGGCGAGCATTCCGGGAACGTTCTTCTTCCAGCGCGTGTGCATGAGGCGCTTCGTCGTGCCCGACGGCGAGAACGTCGTGACCGCGCCGTACGGCGTCTGGCTCGAGAGCTGGATGTCCGTGTTGGCGTAGCTCTCGTTGTCGTAGAGGAGAACGAGGCAGTTGTAGTCCTTGTGCGTGAGGGTCGCCGAGATCGCGCCGAGACCCATGTCCGCCCCGCCGCCGTCGCCGCAGAAGGCGATGACGTTGATCTTCTCGTCCTTGATCTTCCCCTTGCGCATGAGGACCTTGAGCCCTGCCGCAGTGCCCAGCGCCGCCGAGCCGGACGCGCCGAGCTGGGTGTGCATCCACGGCACGACCCATGGGGTCGTGTAGTAGGTCGTGTTCGCGACGTACATGCAGCCGGTCGAGCCGAGCACGATCGTCCGCGGGCCCGACGCCTTCACCATGTGCCGCATGACGAGCGCGGACTCGCAGCCCTGGCAGGTGCGGTGGCCCGATACGAAGAGCTCGTCGTACGGGACGTCCTTGACGCCCTTGATCTGCGGAAGGGTCCCGGTGCCGTGCGTTTCCACTGCCATCTCTAGCTCCTTACGCCGATCCAGTGACAGGTGTCACCGGACTTGATGTTTGCTGCGGCGGCTTTCGTCTTTTCGAAGATGTCGGTCGCCATCGGCTGTTCGATCTCGCGGCCGCCGAGGCCCGCGATGAAGCCCACGATCGTCGGACGCCTGTCCAGCGAGTACAGCGCGGAACGCACCTCGTTGTAGAGCACGCCGCCGTAGTACGGAGAGCCGAAGCTGTAGTCGCGGTCGATGACGCCGACGGCCTTGAACCGCGAAAGGCTCTTCACGATCTCCTGCGTCGGGAATGGCCGGAACCACTTGAGACGGACGAGGCCGACCTTGTGTCCCTCCTTGCGCAGGCGGCGAATGGCGACCTTCATGGGCAGGGCGA
>VBGS01000042.1 GCA_005889445.1 Chloroflexota bacterium | reverse complement strand
TCGATCCGGCGATCCCACCCGAGAGCAAGGGCTTCAACTCGCGGCTGATCATCGACGCGACCAAGCCGTGGGAATGGCGAGATCGCTTTCCGATCGCGATCGGCCCGGACGCGGAGACCAAGCGCGAAACACGAAAGAAGTGGGGCTGGATCCTCCAGCAAGCGGTCGACGACGCGATGCGCGAAGAGGCCGGCGCGCCGGCCGAATAAGTGGAGGAGCTGCTCCATACCTACACCGCGGACGGGTTGCTGCTCGAGGGCGTCCGTCACGGCCCGCGGCCGATAGACATCGCCATCGTCTACACCCACGGGGTCACGAGCTCGGTCTTTCGCAAAACCCATGTCCTCATCGGACGCTCGCTCAGCGACGCGGGATGGACGGTGATCGCCGGCAACAACCGGGGTGCGGCTCTCGCGTATCCATTGCTCCACCGATCGGGGACCCGCGTCCTGGGCGGGGCGTGGTTCGAGCGCCTCGAGGACGCCGCGATCGACATCGACGCGTGGATCGACGCCGCCCTCGCGGCGGGAGCCAAGCGGATCGTCCTCTTCGGTCACAGCCTCGGCGCGGTCAAGGCGATCTTGTACGCGAGTGAACACCCGCAGCAGCCTCTCGCCGGACTCGTCCTCGCGTCCCCGCCCCTTCGTGCGTTCGCGTCGCCACCGCGTGCGGATCTGCTCGCCGCCGCGACAAAGGCCGTCGCGGAAGGCACGCCGCAGGATCTGCTCGAGCTTCCGGCGGCTGGGGTCACCTTCGGTCGCATGAGCGCGGCGACCGTGCTGGCACGCGCCGCCTTCGGCGATCCCGCCCCGCGCGTCCGGGCGATCGGCTGTCCGATCCTGACGATCTACGGGACCGAGGAGGTGGAAGTCGGCGGCCAAGCCGATCTCGACCGGCTCGACGCGCTCGCGCCCGGCCGGTTCAGCGGCGCGCTCATCCCGGGCGCGGACCACATGTACGCGGATCACGAGAGCGAAGCGGCAAGCGTCGTCGGCCGGTGGATCGGCTCGGTCGTCGACCGCCCGGCAACGGTGCCCCTCTCGCGCTAGGTCTCTTCGCCGACCTTGCCGGTCGCGCCGATCCGATTCGTCGTGACCTCCCGCGCCTCGTGATCGCGCAGCACACGCTCGGCGTCGGCCTCGCGGCCCTTCGCGCTCACCGTGACCATCAGGCCGCCCGGGATGAACTTCCCGGATTCGTCGGAACCCGCGCCGCGCGCGACGAGTGAGATCTGGTCGTCGGCGAACCCACTGGCGAGAAGGCCGTCCACGGCGTCCTCCGCGGCTCCGCGGTCCGAGAACATGGCGACCACGGCCACGTGTTCGCTCGGGACGTTGACCTCCTCTGGAGCTTCGGTTGGAGTATCCATTGCTGACCTCCTGCGCGCCGCGGCCGCAGGGATCGTGCCAGACCTCAGCGAGGCGTCATCTCACCCGCGGTGACCGCGACCTCGAGCCGATTCTCGGCCGGCGGCACCGGGCAGTTGTAGTGCGGTGAGTACGCGCACGCGGGGTTGTACGCGCGGTTGAAGTCGACGACGTAGCTGCCCTCGCCCGCTTCTTCGAGATCGAGATACCGGCCGAGACCGTACGTCTCCTCGCCGGTCGTGAGATCCCGAAAGAAGATCTGCAAGGAGTCCTTCGGTACCCCCGGCTCGAGGAGGCGCGTCACTGCCAGCCGGCAGTCGACGCCACCGATCACCAGATCGAACCAGCCCAGCCGCTCGGCGCTACGTTCGCGCTCGCGGGTCGAGCCCAGCGCGAGCTGCGCGAGATCGGGCTCGATCGTACTGGTGAAACGGAAGCGCGGCTCATACGTGAACCAGCGCGGCGAGAGCATCTCTCGTGGCGCCTCGGGGTCGAGCACGACGACGGCGGGCGCGTTCTGGTGCGAGAGTCGGAGGCGGTAGCGACCGAGCCGTACGATCCCCGGTCCGCGCTTGAAGCCGTCGACGCGGAAGCCGTCCTCGGTCGCCTCGATCACCAGGCGTGTGCCGGCGTCCGGAAGATCCACGTCGCCTTTGACCCCAAAGCGGAGCGTCTCCCCGACAGGCAGCTCGTGCCGCGCGACCGCCGCGAGGAAGGACTCCGGGCCGGCGAGCCACTCGCGATAGCTCTCGCGGCTTTCCTCGATCTCGCGCTCGTCCTGGTCGACCGGCATTTCGGGGAGTATCACGAGCCTGCGCGTGCCGGTCGAGACCTCGCGATCGGCAGCGCGGCGCGGCCCTGCGGGGTCGCGAGCGCGACCGCGAAGTAGCCAACCAAGCTCGCCGCCCCGACGAGCTGGAACATCGGGCCGAGGCCGACGAGGTCCCCGACGAACCCGCCCGCCGCCGGTCCGACGATCGCGCCGATATCGAGACCCATGTTGTAGACACCCGACGCGATGCCGACATCGCGTCCTTCGGCTCGAAGCTCGGCGATCGAAGCCGCGCTGGTGACACGGAGCAGCCCGCGAGCGAGCCCGGCGAACAAGAAGAGCGCGAAGAACGCAGCGAACGAGGACACCGCGCTGAGCGCGATGGTCGTCGCGCCGAATACGAGCACGCTCCAGAAGTTCACGGTCCGGTGATCGACATAACGAAAGAGCCCGCCAGACACGAAGCGGATGAAGGTGGCCGCTCCCGATTTGATCCCCTTGAGCGCTCCCGACGCCGCGAGCGGCAGGCCGATGCCCAGTCCAAAGAGCGGAAAGAAAGTGTCCACGCTGTCAGAAAGGACGTTGATGTACAGCACGATGAGAAAGGCAAGCCAGACGCGCGGGTCGACGCGCCAGTGCGCGGCGATGAGGCCGCGCAGGCCGGGCGAGCGCTGCGCCGCGTTGGGGGCGGCCGGCACCGCCGGGATCGACAGCACGAGGAATGCGCTGACCGCGGGGATCGCGCCGATGAGCGCGAGCGATGGCTCGATACCGATGCGGTCCGCCGCCGCGCCACCAAGGAACGCTCCGACCGCGTAGCCGGTCGAGAGCGCCGCGGTGTACCAGCCCATCGTCGCACCCGCGCGCTTTCCGCCGGTGAGGTCGATCGTGACCGCGAGGTTGTAGGTGCCGAGCGCGCCGAACGCGTACCCGTGCAACATCGTCAGCGCCGCGATGAGCACGACGCTTCCGGAGCTGATCGCGAACCCGCTCGTCGCGACGCTGAAGACGATCAGCCAGAAAACGAGCTGGCGCTTCGCGCGGTCGGCGCGATACGACGAGCCGCTGGGCACCCGCGAGACCAGCCGGAAGATCGCAAGAAGCGCCGACAGGGTGCCGATCGCTGGCACCGCGTATCCGTATCGATCGAGGTAAGGCGCGTAGAGCAGGCCGAGCGTTCCTTCCGCGGTGGTCACGGCGCCGGCGACGATGAACTGGAAGACGACCGCCCGGCTCATGCGAGCAATGCGACGTCGATGTCCTCGAGCGCCCCCGCGCGACGGGCACGCTCGAGGGCGTCCGTCCAGATCTTGCGGACGACCCGCGGCTCGCCGAGGTTCTCGGCGACGCTCGCGATCTCCGCGTCGCTGAACCGACGCGGCTCACCGATCGCGTAACTGAGCCACAAGCGATGGGCGTTCTCCTCGAGCTGCAGCGCGAGCGCGAGGCAGGTGACGATGTCCCGCGCGACGACCACGGCGCCGTGCCCGCGCATGACGGCGGCGTTTCCGGCGCCAACGACGGCAGCGAGCGCGCGTCCGCGCGCCTCGTCGCGGATCAGCCGCGGGTCGTCCAGTACCGGGACCTCGCGGCCAAAGCTCGCGCCGGCGTTGAACGCGGCCACGAGCGGCTTTTCCGCGACGGAGAGGGCAGTCGCATACAGCGCGTGGTAGTGGACGATCGAACCGACATCCGGCCGCGCGCGGTACAGCTCGCGATGGATCGGGAGCTCGCTCGGAGGTGTGCCTCGGTCGGTCGCGCCATCGCTCACCCGGACGACCGCGATCTCATCGGGCCGCACGGCGATCCGGCTCGCGCCGTGCCCGTTCACGAACACGCTATCGCCATCGCGAAGGCTGATGTGGCCGTGCATGTCAAAGATGCCGGCGACGGCGAGCATCCGCGAGGCGGCGGCGACGAGATGAGGCGCCCGCGAGTGCTCCGCGCTCACTCGTCCCGCGGGACGCCCGCCCACCGCTTGAAGAGCTGGTGCTCGATGCCGAGCTGGTCGAGCGCTTTCCCGACGCTGTGATCGATCAGATCATCCATCGTCTTCGGCAGGTGATAGAACCCCGGGACCGGCGGCAGGATGACCGCGCCGGTCAGGGCAAGCTCGCGCATGAGGCGCAGATGTCCCGCGTGAAGCGGCGTCTCGCGCACCATGAGTACGAGCCGCCGTCGCTCCTTCAGATGGACGTCCGCGGCGCGGACGATGAGATTGTCGTTCAGCGAGTTCGCGATCGACGCCATCGTGCGCACGCTGCACGGCGCGACGACCATGCCCTCGGTCTGGAAGCTGCCGCTCGCGAGGGTCGCGGCGAGATCCCGCTCGTCGTGGACGAGATCGGCCAGGCCGAGCACGTCGTCGATCTTCCAGCTCGTTTCGTACGCGATCGTCGCCTTCGCGCCGGTCGACACGATGAGGTGCGTCTCTACGTCCTTGACCTTCTGGAGCGCCTCGAGCGTGCGGATGCCGTAGATCGCGCCGGACGCGCCGGAGATGCCGACGACGATGCGTCTCAGGTGGGATAGCCCTCCGGCGCTTCCTCGGAGGTCCAGTGCCCGATGCGCAGGTACCGGCGGCGATACCGGAGCAGCGCGTCGATCTTCTGATCGTCGGTCACGGCGTCGACAACCTCGCCGACGAACAGGATGTGATCGCCGGTCGGACGCTCGTCGGTCACGCGGCACCACATGGTCGCGAGGCTCCCGGCGACCGCGGGAATGGCGTGACCGGGCTGCTCGTGGACGGGGATCCGAAGGCTCGCGAATTTGTCCGGACCCTCGGCCGATCGTCCGGCTGCCACAGCGAGCTCCTGCTGGGCGTCGTGCAAGAGCGAAACGCTGAACTCGCGTGACGCCTGGATGAGACGGGTGGTGCGCGAACCGGGGTGCTCGGCGATCGCGACCATCGGCGGGACGTGCGAGACGTACATGACCGTGCCGGTCGCGCACGAACGCTCGGCGCCGTGTGCCGCACCGACGATCGCGACGGGATGCGCGATCCGCGAGAGGATCCGCTTCGCCGGGCCGTAGCGATCCTGCTCAATCTCGCGGCTGCGCCGCGGAGACACGCTCATGGCTGGCGGATTCACTCCTCGCGGCACAGCCGCTCGTCGTTCATGTCACATGCCGTCGTCGCTCGGGACGTCGCGCGGCGCCTCCTCGTCGTATCCCGGTCCGCCCGGGCCGTGCTCGGCGGCGCGCGGGTCGACCGGCGTCCCCGGAACGGGATCGGTGCCGAGGTACGCGTCCGAGCTCGCGGCGCGCGTGTCGCTCAGCTTGACGCGGCGCTTGGCGACCTTCTCGCCGGTCTGATAGTGCTCGCCGCGGAGCGCGAGGCGCGCCTCCTCCTCAAGCTCGTCGTCCCACTGCCCGAGCGAGTAGCCGTACCACGGCCGCTGCGGACGGACCTTCGGGAGTCCGAGCTCGTTCCAGATCTTGAGGGCGTTCTCCATGTGATCCTTCGTCGGAAGTGAGATCGGCGGCCAGGGCTCCTTGAGGCAGGCATTGATGAGCATGCCGCTGTCGTCGGCGGGATCGCCGTGCCCGACGACGTCTCGGCCTTCCGCGGCCTGCTCGATCCCGGTTCCCTTGAACGGAGGAGCGTGTCCCTTCTCCAGATGGCCGGTGATCTCCACGTCCTGCGCCGGCCGCGATCGATAGCAGACGGCCCACCACAGTGCGGTCGAGTCTTCCGGGTCGATGTCCTCATCGACGGCGACGCAGATCTTGCCGACGCCCTGGTTGAAGGACGAAGCCGCGCGGAGCGCGCGCCACACCTCGGCCTCACGCGCGCCGTTCGCCATCTGGATGACGATCAGCTTGCGCAGGTTCGTGAGCGGCTCGTGCATCACGACGCGCTTGACGCTCCGGATGTTGCAGGTCTGCCGCAGGTGCTGCGTGAAGATCGGCTCGTAGGCGACCTTCTTGATCACGCTCGACTCGGACGGCGTGACCTGGCTGATGAACGAGACCCAGATCGCATCCTTGCGATGGGTGATCGCGGTGATCTCGAAGAACGGATTCAGCTGCCGTGGATGCATGTATCCGTGGCTCTCGCCGAACGGACCCTCTTCCTCGAGCTCCTGCGTGTTGATGTAACCCTCGAACACGATCTCCGCCTCCGCGGGGACCTCGAGCGGAACGGTCTTACAGCGGACCAGCCGGATCGGCTCGCCGGCCAGGCCACCGGCGATGGACAGCTCGTCTATCCCGAACGGCACCTTCTGCACCGCGGCGTAGCTGACGACCGGCGGACCGCCGATGACCAGCGCGGCAGGGAGGTGCTGACCCTTCCGGCGCGCCTTCTGCCAGTGGATGTAGACGTCCTGACCGAGGCCCGACGGAAAGATCCCGATGCGCGTCGGGCTCTTGATCTGGCCGCGGTAGTTGCCCTGGTTGCGGACGCCCGTCTCCGGATCCTTTGTGAACCAGTGCGTGCAGGTCGTGTACGGGCCGTTGTCGAATCCCGGGGTCGAGATCGGGATCGGGAACTCGCCGGTGCCGCCGCGCTCGAGCAACCCTGCGCCGGTATGCACCTCTTCGTGGACCGGGCCGCTCTCGACGATCGTCGGCGCGATCCGGTTCGCGAGGGCGTTCTCCCAGCGGCCGGCGATCTCCTCGGGCGTGCAGCCCAGACCCGTTGCGTAGACCTGTTTGGACGCGGCCAGCACGCCGACCCCGACCCGAAAGCGCGACGCGCCGCCCTTGACCGTGTGGACGTTCTCGAAGAGGAACGCTTTCCAGTCCTCCTCGGGGAGCCCGCCGCGGTACTGCCAGCGGACCAGAGGATGTATCTCGGTCTCGGCGAGCATCGGCCGGCGCACCCGCACCAGGAGCCCGGCGCGATCGAGCGCATCGAGGTGCTCTCGCAGATCCGGATAGCCACGCCCCGTCCGCGGGGTCGGCCGCGTCGCGACGGCCATCAGCGTCTCGTCTCCTTCGAACGGATGAGCCGGTGGATGTTGCCCGTGGGCAGTCGCTCTTCCTCACGTTCGGCGAGACGCCTCCGGAGCCGTTTCTCGAAATCCTCGAGGTGCGTGACCATGAGCTCGCGCGCGCCTTCGGCGTCACGCCGGCGGACCGCCTCGACGAGCTCCTCGTGCACGCGCTGCGTCTTCGTGACGGTGCTCGGATTCCGCAGATCGCGGAGCGCCGGCACGAGCAGCTCGCGATACGCCGCCACGGTCGCGTAGAGGACCTCATTGCCTGCGGCGCGGGCGAGCTCCACGTGAAAATCCATGCTGGCCTCGGCGTGGGTGACGCTCTCGCGGATCACCGCGCGCCCCTGCTGCACGTTCTGCGCGAGTCGCGAGACCGATGCCGCGTCGGCGCGCTGCGCGGCGAGCGCGGCCGTCGCCGCCTCCACGACCGTGCGTGCCTCGGCGAGCTCCGAGAGGGTCATGCGCTTCAGACGGATCATCGTCGAGAGCGATTCGGCGACCCGGTCGGTGCTCGCGTCCGCGACGAAGGCCCCGCCGGTCGCGCCGACCTTCACGCGGATGAGGCCGCGTGCCTCGAGGACGCGAAGCGCGTCGCGGACGGTGATGCGCGAGACCCCGAACTGCTCGGCGAGCTCGCGTTCCGATTGGAGGCGGTCCCCCGCGGACAGCTCCGCCGCGAAGATCGCGCGCTCGATCTGGGAGACGATCTCACCCGAGGCACGCGCTTGATGGACCGGGGTGAACACAGCGCTCGAATGGTATGACCATTGAGGCCGCCGCGCCAGCGCGCGGCGGCCTCACGACGTTCGCTATCGGTGCTCAGGTGCGAGCTTGCTGGTACTGCTTCTCGGTCTCGACGGTGACGCTCGGGTCGCTCTGGAACAGCGAGATCTTGTTGCCCTCGGTGTCGACCACCGGCGCGAACCACCCCTGTCCCTGGATCGCCTGCTTGTTCTCGGCCTTGCCGCCGAGCTCGCGGATCTTCTTGATCGCGTTGTCGATGTTGTCAACGCCGAAGTAGACAACCGGACCGGGCTCCTGCGTCATCGGGTTGATCGCGCCTGCCGGCTGCAGCCCGTCGGTCAGGTAGTAGTCGATGCCGGGGATCTCCGAGTCCTTGAACTTCCATCCAAAGACCCCGCTATAGAACTTCTTCGCGCGTGCGCCGTCCTTCGCGTTGATCTCGAAGTGGACGATGTTGCCTTGCATGGACATTCCTCCCGTTGGTCACCGGAGCCTAGCGCGCCACACGTCGAGCTTCTCGCGTTCTCTGCACGCGTGCGCTACGAGCGAGCTAGTTCGGCCTTGGCCGCCAGGCTTCGAAGCGCTGCTCGAGCTTCTGGAGGCTGAAGGTCATCAGCATGCCGGTCCCCGCGATCAGGAAGAGGCCCGCGAAGACCTTCGAGCTCTGGAACGTCGCGCCCGCGACGGCCATCATCTGGCCCACCCCGAACTGCGCCGCGACGAGCTCGCCGACCACGACGCCGGTGAGCGCGTGCCCGATCCCCAGACGAAGACCGGTAAGGATGAACGGGACCGAACCGGGCAGCGCGATGGTGCGGAACAGCTGGAGATCGGATGCCCCGAACGATCGCGCGACCTTGATCAGGTTCACGTCGAGGTTGCGGACTCCCGCCGCGGTGTTGATCAAGATCGCGAAGATCGCCCCCAGGAACACCACCGCGATCTTGGACTCCACGCCGATGCCGAACCAGATGATGAACAGCGGAAGCAGCACGATGCGCGGTGTCGCGTAGAGGAACGTGATGAACGGGTCGAGCGCGTAGCGGAGGCGCGCGTACCAACCGATGAGCAGACCCAGCACGATCCCGAGAAGCGCGGCGGAAACGTAGCCCACCAGCAGCTCCTGTCCGCTGACCGCCACGTCCTTCCAAATGCGCCCGTCCTGCACGTACGCCTGGAACGCCCTCGCGATGTCGAGCGGCGTCGGTAGGAAGAGCTGCGAGGGTGCGATGAATTTGAATGGACCGAGCGCGAGGCCCTCCGGCGCCGTCTCGCGGATGATGCCGACGCCTTGCCAGACGACGAAGAACAGGACGACCGCCGCGGCTCCGATGATCGTCGGCTCGTGACGGCGCATCGCGCGGTCCCGGGCATCGGTCGGACGTCGCACGAGCGCCTGCGGCTCCGCCGGCGAGGCGATGGTGTCGAGCTGTCCCGAGGGCGTGGCCATCAGGCGACCGCGGCCGGTGGCGATGCCTCGGACCGCAGGACCTCTTCGCGGATCGTCTCCCAGATGGTCCGCTCGTATTCGACGAACCCCGCCTCGCGCTTCATGCGAAGGTCGCGTGGGCGCGGCAGGCCGATCGCCACCTCCAGCTTGACGCGGCCCGGTCGGGCGGTGAAGACGATGACGCGATCGGCGAGATATACGGCCTCGGCGATGTCGTGGGTGATGAAGAGCGCGGTCTTGCGCGTTTCGTTCCACACGCGGAGGAGCTCCTGCTGCATCGTCTCGCGGGTTTGCGCGTCGAGGGCGGCGAACGGCTCGTCGAGCAGAAGCAGCTCGGGATCCGTCGCGAGGGCGCGCGCCAGGTTCACCCGCTGCTGCATGCCACCCGAGAGCTCCGACGGCCACGAGTCGTCGAAGCCGCGAAGGCCGACAAGCTCGACGAGCCGCTTGGCGGTACTGCGCGACTCAGTGCCGGCACGCCGCTGCATCTCGAGCCCATAGAGGATGTTGCCGGTGACCGTCCGCCACGGGAGCAGGCTCGGCTGCTGGAACACCATCGCACGGTCGGGTCCCGGAGCGGTGATCTCTCGACCGTCGAGGAGCAGCGAACCCGACGCGATCGGAAGAAGGCCATCGACGGCGTTGAGGAACGTCGTCTTCCCGCATCCCGATGGGCCGACGATCGCGACGAACTCGCCGCTTGCGATCCGGAGGTCGACCCCGTCGACGGCGATCAGCGACTCGCCGCTTCGCTGCCTTCGATAATGGATCCCGACGCGTCGCGCCTCGAGCTTGGTCGGCACAGGCAGAGTGTGACCTCCGTTGGTCCAATGGTATGATCATTCGCCGTCTGCGGTCGCCCTCGCGCTGGAGGTGTGGTGATGCGACGGTACCTCGCGGCCCTCGCGGCCGCCGCGATTCTCTTCGGCGCATGCGGCGGTGGGGCGACCGTGCAGCCGACCCCGACCGCGACGGCCTCCGCTGCCGCGTCGGTCCAGAAGGAAACACCCGACCAGGTCATGGCTCGCCTCTACGAGCTCGCCAAGACCGAAGGGACGGTCGCGATCTATTCCTCGATGAACACCGACGACGCGAAGAAGGTCTTCCCCGTCTTCGAGCAAAAGTTCGCCGGGGTCAAGGTCCAGCACACACGGGCCTCCGGCGAGGACCTCACCACGAAGATCGTCACCGAGAAGCGCGGCGGCCAGAACATCATGGACGTCATGGAGTCGAACCTGTTCGAGGTGGGCTTCATCATCGATCAGGGCTACACCCAGAAGTACAAGACGGCCACGTTCGACGACTATCCCGCTGACCTGAAGGACCAGGACGGCGCGTTCGTGGCCGCCCGCGTGAACAACGACCTTCCGGGCATCAACACCACGAAGCTACCCGCCGGCGTCACGGTCAAGACGTGGAAGGACCTCTGCAACCCGGCGCTCTCGGGCAAGATCGCGGTAGAGCAGGGCGACATCGTCGTGTACTCGGCGCTGCGCAAGATCCTTGGGGACACCGAGGCCCAGAACGTCATCAAGTGCATCGCCGCGAACAAGCCGTCGCTGCGCAGCGGCCACACCGAGATGGCGAATCTCCTCGCCGCGGGCGAGTTCGCGACGACGCTCTCTTCGAACGGGCACCGGCTCGCGCAGCTCAAGTACGAGTCGAAGCAGCCGATCGACTGGGCGCGGACCGATCCGATCATCACCGACGTCCAGGCGATGGCGCTCGCGGACAAGGCACCGCATCCGAACGCGGGCAAGCTGCTCATGGAGTGGATGACCTCGAACGAGGGTCAGCTCGCGATCCAGTCGACCGGGCGTGTGCCCGCGAATCCGAAAATCGCTCCGAAGTACCCGGACCTGACCAACTTCGCGAAGGTCTTCTACATCTCGATGGCGATGCGGGCCGATTTCGACAAGGACGCGGCCTTCTGGCGGACGACCCTCGGCATCAAATAATCCGCTGAGATGACCTCGGCCGGCGTAGCCGCCCGCCGCATGGCGCTTCGCGCGCCGTCGCTGCGGGCGGACGTCGTTCTCGTGGGCGTCGCTGTTGCCGTCCTGGCGTACCTGACCGTCGTCCCGCTCGCGATGCTGCTCCTGGGCGCGGTGTCGCGTGGCGGCAGCATCCTCGATTTCCGTTTCACGACGCAGTGGCTCGAGCGAGTGCTCACCGACGACACCTCGGTCGAGCTGCTCTTCAACTCCGTCATCTACGCGGCCGGGGCCGCGGTCGTGGCCTTCGCCGTCGGTACCGCCGTCGCCTGGGCGGTCGAGCGGACCGATGTCCCGCTGCGCAGCCTCTGGTATGGGATCGCGCTCGTCCCCCTCATCGTCCCGGGCATCATCCACACGATCGCGTGGCTGTTCCTCCTCAGCCCGGAGATCGGCTGTATCAACGTCATGCTTCGCGCCGCGGGCGGTCCGACGCTCTCGGCCTACACGCTTCCCGGGATGATCTGGATCGAAGGGCTCCACACCGCGCCCCTGGCCTTCGTCCTCATGAGCGCCGCGTTCCGCACGATGGACCCGAGCCTCGAGGAGGCGGCATCGGCGTCGCGGGCGAACCCGTGGCAGACGCTCCGTCGGGTCACGCTGCCGCTGCTGCTTCCGGTGAGCGCGTCGGTGCTGCTCATCCTGTTCGTCCGGTCGCTCGAGGGCTTCGAGGTCCCGGCGATCATCGGGCTTCCTGGGCGGATCTTCGTGTACTCATCTCGCGTGTACACCGCACTGAAGCAGTACCCGCCGAACTTCGGCCTCATGGCCGCGTACGCGGCCGTCCTCCTGGCCATCTGTGTCATCGGCCTCGTGCTGCACCGCC
The DNA here is from genome assembly GCA_005889445.1 of Chloroflexota bacterium. Taxonomy (GTDB): domain Bacteria; phylum Chloroflexota; class Limnocylindria; order P2-11E; family P2-11E; genus 3-1-20CM-2-70-9. The sequence continues at coordinate 1,955 of VBGS01000042.1, read as the reverse complement.
GCGTCACGCGGCACGCCGAGCGATTCGCGACGATCACCGGGAAGGCGTATCGGCCGCGCCGCGTGGAGCTCGGGCGCATGCGCTACCTGGCCCTCGCCGGTCTCGCGGCCTACGCCGTCGTCGCGATCGGGCTGCCCTTCCTCGTGCTCGTCTACACGAGCCTCGTGCCCGTTAGCCTGATGCTCGGCGTGTCGTCCGCGACGATCGTCGTCATCGTCACCGCCGTGATCGCATGGATCACCGTGCGGACCCGGCTCCCGGGCCGGGGCCTTCTGGACTTCCTCGCGTTCGTGCCGATCGCGATCCCGGGCATCGTCATGGGCGTGAGCCTCATGTGGGTGTACTTCACGCTCCCGATCCCGATCTACGGGACGATCTGGATCCTCCTCATCGCGTATGTCACGCGCTATCTGCCTTACGGCATCCGCTCGCTCACCGGCGGCCTCACCCAGATCCATCGCGAGCTCGAGGAGGCCTCGGCGGCGGCGGGCGCACGCTGGTGGCCGACGTTCCGTCGGGTGACCGTCCCCCTGCTCCGCCCCACGCTCCTGGCGGCGTGGATCTACGTCTTCATCGTGTCCCTGCGGGAGCTCTCGGCGGGGATCCTCTTGTATTCGAGCAACAGCGTCGTCCTCGCGATCCGCATCTTCGACCTCCGCGAGAACGGCAACTACACCGCGATCGCGGCGCTCTCGGTGATGATGGTGACCGTGCTCGTCGTCCTGGTCGCCGCGTTGCAACGGCTCGGCGGCCGCTCCGTGCGGGAAAGCTGATGCTCGAGGTCACCGCCCTCCGCAAGACATACGCGACCGGACGCGGCGGCGTCCGCGCGGTCGAGGACGTCTCGTTCACCGTCGACGAAGGGCGCTTCTACACGCTCCTCGGCCCGTCGGGCTGCGGGAAGACGACCACGCTGCGCTGCCTCGCCGGGCTCGAATCGCGACCGGCGCCGCAGCTGTCCGGCGGACAGCAGCAGCGGCTCGCGCTGGCCCGCGCGCTCGTCCGGAAGCCGAAGCTGCTCCTCCTCGACGAGCCGCTCTCCAACCTCGACGCGAAGCTCCGTCAGCGGATGCGCATCGAGCTTCGCGAGCTGCAGCGGCGGCTTCGCATCACCACGGTGTACGTGACGCACGACCAAGCCGAAGCGCTCTTCCTGTCGCACCGGGTCGCCGTCATGCAGAACGGCCGCATCGTGCAGGAGGGCCGGCCTCGGGACATCTACGCGTCGCCGTCCTCCGGCTTCGTCGCCGACTTCGTAGGCGACGCGACGTTCGTGCCCGGCGACGTCGTGGAGGGTGGCGTGCGGTCGCTCGGCGGGATCGTGCGCTGCGCGCTGTCCGAAGCCGTCGCCCCGGGCACGCGAGCGCTCCTCGTCCTCCGGCCCGAACGGATCTTTGTCCACGCCGCGGCGAGGGGTGAGCCGAACGAGTTCGCCGGGACGCTCCGAGTCGCCGCCTTCCTCGGCGACCACCTCGACTGCGTCGTCGACGTCGCCGGGACCGAGCTTCGGGCCCGCGCGCACCCGACCGCGGAGCTCGGCCGCGACCAGCGGGTCTGGGTCGAGCTGCCGCCGGAGCACTGCCTCGCCATACCCGACGACGGTTGGCGACCCCGGACGCTGGCGCGTACCTTTGACGACGACGAGTCGTAACGGCTGGGAGGCGGACATGGCCGTCGAGACCAAAGTCGGCACACCGACCGATCTTCGGGACTGGCTCAAGCGCGTGGATGCGCTCGGCGAGCTCCAGACGGTCCGCGGCGCGAACACCGAAGCGGACATCGGCATGGCGACCGAGCTTCTCGGCCGCACGCGCCCCTCGAAGGCCACGCTCTTCGACGAGATCACGGGATACCGCAAGGGGTTCCGGGTCCTGTCGAACGGTCTCGGCTCTTTCCCGCGGATCGCCGTGACGCTCGGTCTCGACCCGACCGCCTCGCCGCATGAGCTCGTGCGG
>VBGS01000154.1 GCA_005889445.1 Chloroflexota bacterium | reverse complement strand
CTTGCTCTCGTTGAGCGACGTGAGGAGCCGCTTGATGAACGCCTCGTGATCTGTCGGCATCAGGCGGCCGGGTCCTGACCCTTCTCGAGTCCGCGGAGCTCGGCGGTGGTGAACGAGCACCGCCGAAGAACAGTGAGTGCATCGCGATGCGCGGCGAGGATCGCGTCGAGCGCCTCGCGGCGGACCTCCGGCGGCAATTCGGCGTCCGATGCGGCCTGCTGGTACCCGGCGTGCGCCATGAACGCCGAAACAAGGGTGCGCAGCTCGGTCGGAGTCATCACCGTGGCGAGCTCAGGCAGCAGCCGATCGAACGAGGAGCGGCTCAGCGGGGTGAACGAGCCGTAATCGCGCGCGACCTCGACGTTCATCCGGTTCACGTCGACCTCGAAGTACACGGCCCGGGCGGCGTTCCGCGCCTGACGGACGAACTGCCGGCGTTGGATGTAGAGCCCGACGAGGAGCCAGCCGACGACGCCGACGAACGCGCCGATCACACCGGGTAGGAAACGGTCGACGTCCACGACGCGCCGAGTCTGAGTACTCGCCCGCCACGGGGCAACCGCTCGCCCGCCTCGTGGTACGCCTCGTGCTCCCGCTTCGTGTCGCGGCGCGGAAACGCACGCCCAACCTAGTATCCGCAAGAGTCGACAGGGGGTGGCTTTAACTTGGCGATCGCTGAGAAGAAAGACCTCTTCACGTTCCCTCCCGCGCCGGACGCGACCGCCCCGGAGTGGCCGGGAACGCCGATCGGCGCGAAGAACACGATCACGCGGACCAAGGGACGGACGGCCGTCGCGAACAAGACCGTCGACGCGACCCCTGGCCTCTTCAAGCGGCTTCTCGCCAACGCGTTCCAGCACGTCGCCACGTCGGGACAGACGACGTACTCGCACGACGTGGTGATCCACGGCCTGCGCGTACGGGCTATCACCAACAGCGAGCACCTCATCGGCTACTGGAAGGACAACTGGTACGGCACGGACGAGTGGTTCCGCATCACCGGTCAGAAGCCCGCGGACACGCCTGACGTGCTGGTGGTGGCGCTCGGCCGCATCCCCAGCGAGGCCGAAGCCGCGTACTACTCGCGTCAGAACGACACCGTGGTCTTCTTCAACACGAGCTACTACGGGCAGCTCAAGAGCTGGGTGCTCGGCGCGGTCGGGCGGAAGCTGGCCGTCGATTACGGAATTCACTCGATCCACGGCGCGGTCGTCACCAAGGACGGCAAGGGCATCCTCTACATCGCGCCGACCGGGACCGGGAAGTCGACGTCGACCTACGGTCTCATGGAGTTCCCCAACACGCGCTTCCACTCCGACGACTGGGTCTACGTCCGATACGCCTACCGCACCAAGGACGGGAAGAAGGTCTTCTCCCCCGCGCGGATCCTCCAGGACGGCGAGGAGGTCGCGCGCGGGTACCGCACCTACAAATGGCTCGAGGACAACCGCAACAAGGATGCGACCGTGATCGGCCGCGGTCTCGACGACCGCGAGGTGACCGCGTCCCCGTCCGAGCTCGACATCGATCACCCCGAGGCATACGCCTACACCAGCGAGAAGGTCTTCTACATCCGCTCGAACCTCGTCGAGAACTTCCCGGTCGCAGCGTTCGACTTCGCCAGGTCGCGCCTCGAGAACGCACCCGATGTCACGCCGGAGTTCCTGCTCCAGAACAAGGCCTCGATCGACGCGGTCGAGCTGCAGCTCCGGCGCAAGCCCCCGTTCGACAAGATGGACAACCAGCACCTGCGCGAGACCATCGCGCGCTTCTTCGCCTTCGACAACACCCGCGCGATGCTCGACATCACGACGGTGTTCCCGAAGGAGCGCGTCTTCACGAACCCGCTCGAGCCGGCTCGGATCAACGCGGTGATGCTGATCAAGCGCAACTTCGACGAGGACGTCGTCGTCGATCGGCTCACGATCGACGAGTTCATGGCGCGGCTGCTCGTCGGGCGCACGCCCTCGGGCACGAAGGAGATCGTCTACAACAACTACCGCGCGGTCGACGACAAGAGCGAGCGCGCCTGGATCGACACGATCGAGGCCAAAGGTGTTGAGCGCATGTGGTCCGAGTACGGCAAGGCGAAGGATCGACCCGAGACGCTCCACGAAGAGATGGAGATGTTCAGGATGCTGTACCGCTCGACCACGGCGTACGACCTCAACACCATCCTCCAGAAGGACCCCACGGTGACATCGAAGATGGAGGCGGTGCGCAGCACCATGCGGATCATCGTCGCCGCGCTCGAGAACTCGCGCGATGACTTCCGCTACACGATCTCGGAGTACCGCAAGCTGCTCGGGTAGCTTTCGCTCGGGTATACCCTCGCACGGTGAACATCTTCGACAGCGCGATCGTCATCAGCGCGATCGTCGGCGGCGTCATGGGCGGGCTCGTCTCGGTGATCCTGACGCTGGGGCTGCTGCGACGTGACCGGCGACAACGCGGGGGTGCGGGGCCGTCGGCGCATAGCGGCGGCGAGTTCCGAACGCCGTCGGGTCCGCTCTCGCGTCGCTACACCCACAC
>VBGS01000153.1 GCA_005889445.1 Chloroflexota bacterium | reverse complement strand
CGCGTGGTCGCTGCCGACGCATCCGTCGGATATCCCTCTGAGGCGCCGTACGACCGCATCCTCGTGACGGCGGCGTCACCGGGAATCTCACCCGAGTTGATCGAGCAGTGCGCGCCCGACGGGCGGATCGTCGCGCCGGTCGGTGACGAGGAGCTGCAGCATCTCGTCGTGCGCCATCCCGATGGCCGCGAAACGCGACACGGTCCGGTGAAATTCGTTCCGCTCCGTGGCCGCGCTGGATTCCGTACCTGAGCGCGACGCTCTTCCACGGCGGGCGCGTGCACGTGCGTTCCGGAGTCTCCGCGGAGGCGCTGCTCCAGCGGGACGGCAAGGTCGTCGCGGTCGGAAAGCTCGCGGACCTCGCGCGCGACGCAGGTCGCGCCGAGCGCGTGGACCTGCGCGGCGGTCTCATGACCGCAGGGTGGTTCGACGCGCACGTGCACTTCATGTGGTGGGGCTTTCAAATGACGGAGCTCGATCTTCGCGATCACACCTCGCTTCCCGCGGCCCTCGCGGCGATCGGAGCGCGCGCGCGTGAGCTTCCTCGCGGCAAGTGGCTCACGGGGGGACGCTTCGACAAGAACCTGTGGGGCCGGTGGCCGAGCGCGCGCGAGCTCGACGAGGTGACCGGTGGTCGGCCGACGGTTCTCCGCACCCGTGACGGCCACGCGCGTTGGCTCAACACCGCGGCGCTCCAGGCCGCGGGCATCACGGCGTCCACCCAGGCGCCGACCGGCGGCGCCATCTTTCGCGACGACCACGGTCAGCCGACCGGCGTGCTCCAGGAGCGCGCCAACGAGCTCGCCGATCGGGCCGTTCCTGCCGCGACGGATGCGGAATGCGACGATGCGGTCGCGCGCGCGCAGGAGGAGGCCCTCCGGCGCGGGGTCACGGGGTTCGAGTCCCTCGAGCAGGCCAGCTCGTACGCCGCCTTTCGCCGTGCCCGCGAGCGTGGAACCCTCGTCGTGCGAGTGGTCATGGGCATCCCGCACCGCTCGCTCGCGGTCTCCATCCCGACCACTGGCACACCGCCACAGATCCGCGACGCCGGTTCCTTCGACTTCGAGTCCGCGCTCGCCCGCGGCATGAAAACGGGCGACGGCGATGAGTGGCTCCAGCTCGGCCATGTGAAGTTCTTCAGCGACGGGGCGCTCGGGTCGCAGACGGCGGCGCTCGAAGAACCGTACGAGCGGAGCCAGGACCGCGGGATCCTGACCCTCGATCCGCTCGAGCTGCGCGCGGATGTCGCGCGCGCGACCGCCGCGGGGCTCGCCGTCGCGGTCCACGCTATCGGCGACCGCGCGGTGCGCGTGGCGATCGAGGCGATCGCGCCGAGCCGCGTGACGTCGCCGGCGCTCCGCCAGCGCATCGAACATGTCCAGCTCGTTCGCGAGGAGGACCTGGGCCGTTTCGGCGCGCTCGGGATCATCGCGTCGATGCAGCCGATCCACTGCACGAGCGATCGCGACCTCGCGGACCGCTACTGGGGACCGCGACGGACCCCACGAGCCTATCCGTGGAGGACGCTCCTGCGGCAGGGCACCGTCCTCGCGTTCGGATCCGACGCGCCGGTCGAGCCGATCGACCCGCTCCTTGGGGTGCACGCCGCGGTGACGCGACGACGCCCTCACGATCGATCGGCGTGGTTCCCGGAGCAGCGCCTGACGCTCGACGAGGCGCTGCACGCGTACACCGCCGCGGCCGCGTACTCGACCGGCCGCGAGCGCGAGTGGGGGACGCTCGAGGCCGGCATGCGCTGCGACGCGACGATCGTCGATCGCGACCTGGCTGCGTGTCAGGAGGACGAGCTGCTCGAGGCGAACGTGCGCGCGAGCGTCACCGACGGGGTCGTGCGGTTCGCCGACGGCCTTGGTTAATTGAGGTCCGAGCGCTCCCCGCGTGTGCGCAGTCGCACCAGCAGATCCTGAAGTAGCTCGGTCTCACGCCGAAGGATGCGGGTCTCTTCGACAAGACGGTCCGCGGCTGTCGCCAGCTCGAGCAACGCCTGCCGTTCCGATGTATCGACCGCGAGGCTCGCCGCGATCCGGTAGGCGATATCGACCGGCGTCGCGGTCCGGAGCTCATCCGTGAGCGCGCGCTCCCCGCGGTCGTCCTCGGTCACCGCGAGCACGGCGACCAGGTACGCGCCGAGCGCCTCGAGCGCGTCGGTGACGCGGCTCGGTGCCGTGGCGCCTTCGGGCTCCTCGAGGAAGCGGACCTCCCCGACGAGGTAGGGCTCCGCGTCGGAAATGAGACGCTCGATCGCGAAGCGGCGCTCTCCCTGAGTGACGATGTACGAGCGCCCGTCAGGGAGCGCCGACGCGGCGACTATCCGGGCCTCGGTGCCGACCTGGTGCGGTTCGGCGGGCGAACCCACCTCCTCACCAGAGCGGATCAAGACGATGCCGAACGGGCGCTTTGCCTCGACCGATCGCCGGATCAGCACCCGGTAGCGCGGCTCGAAGATGTGGAGCGGCAGCAGCGCGCCGGGGAAGAGCACGCTCCCGAGGGGAAAGAGCGGCAGTAAGTCGCTCATCGCTCAACGGTACTCTCGCCCTCGCATGGTGAGTCTCGGCGAAGCTGGTGGTGCTCTCGCGGGAATTCGCGTCGTGGATCTGACCCGCGCGCTCGCGGGGCCGTACTGCACTCTGATGCTCGCGGATCACGGCGCGGACGTCGTGAAGATCGAGATCCCAGGCACGGGCGACGAGACGCGGGAGTGGGCCCCGCCCCACATGAACGGCATCTCGGCGTACTACCTCGCGATCAACCGGAACAAGCGGAGCGTCACCCTCGACCTCAAACACCCGGACGGCAAGCGCGTGCTGGAGCGGATGATCGAGCGCGCGGACGCCGTCGTGGAGAACTTCAGCCCGGGTGTGCTCGGGCGGCTCGGTTTCCCCGATGACCGTGTGCGCGCGATGAACCGGCGCGCGATCCTCTGCCACATCTCCGGTTTCGGCCAAGACGGTCCCGGTCGCGCCTGGGCCGCATATGACCTGGTGGTGCAGGGCATGGGCGGGGTCATGAGTCTCACCGGTCCGCCCGACGGCGATCCCGTGATGGTCGGCGTGCCGCAGGCCGACATCGTGGCCGGAATGTTCGCGGCGTTCGCGATCGTTGCCGCGCTCGAGGCGCGGCACCGCACCGGCGAAGGGCAGGTGATCGACGCAACGATGATCGGCG
>VBGS01000152.1 GCA_005889445.1 Chloroflexota bacterium | reverse complement strand
CCACGCGCAGCCTGCGCGAACCCGCTCACGAATTGATCGCGGAACGGTGCGGGAAGCTGCGCGGCCGCGGTGGACGCCTGAGCCGGCAGATCGACCGCGAGCTGCGCTTGGAGGACCGCGCCGATGATGGCGCTGCCCACCACCGCGCCGAGCTGTCGCATCGTGTTGAACACACCCTACGCCGCGCCCGTATCGCGCGGGGCGACGTCGCGCATCGCGATGGTCGTCATCGGGGCGAAGACGCAGCCCATCCCCAGACCGGCAACCATCAGTGCGGGCACGAACGTCTGCCATGTCGAGTCCAGCGACGCGACCCAGAACAGCAGGCCGGTGCCCGTCGCGAAGAGCGTGAGGCCCGCCATCAGGAGATATTTGCCGCCGAAGCGGTCGACGAGCCGGCCGGAGAACGGCGCGACGAACATCGAGACGAGGGACAGCGGCGCGACTGTGAGGCCCGAGGCCAGCGCGGACATCCCCAGGACCGACTGAAGATAGATCGTGAACGGCAGGAAGATGCCCTGCATCGCGAAGGCGACCGCGAGCGCGGTCCAGTTCATGAGCGTGTAGTTGCGGTGCTGGAACAGCCGTAGCGGAACCAGCGGCTCGGCCTGTCTGCGCTCCCAGAAGAGGAAGACGACGAAGAGGGCGACGCCGACGCCGATGATCAGCGGGATCGACACGAAGCCGGTGATCGTCCCCCATTCGTACCGCTGCCCCTCGATCAGCGCGTAGACGATGGCGAGGAGGGCCAGACCGGAGATGAGCACGCCGACGACATCGAACTTGTGCGCGCGGCCAGGGCGCACGTCGGGGACGATGAGGAACGCGCCCAGGAAGGCCGCGATCCCGATCGGCAGATTGACGAAGAAGATCCAGCGCCAGTCGAAATTCGTGACGATCAGTCCGCCAAGCGTCGGACCGGCGATCGTCGAAACGCCGATCACGGCGCCCCAGACGCCGAGAGCCGCCCCCATGCGCTCACGCGGGAAGATCGACGTCAGCACGGAGAGCGACTGCGGCGCGATGAGCGCGCCACCGACGCCCTGAACGACGCGCCAGGCGATGAGCTGTGTCGCGTCCTGCGAGAGACCGCAGAACACGGACGCGGCGGTGAACACCACCAGACCCGCCGCGAAGAGATTGCGGGGACCGAAGAGGTCGCCGAGCCTGCCCGCGGTGATGAGGAGCACCGCGTAGGCAAGCAGGTACCCGTTGAAGACCCAGAGGACCGAATCGAACGAGGTCTGCAGGCTAGTCAGAATGCTCGGCGTCGCGACGTACACGATCGTCGTGTCGAGCATGATCATGAAGAAACCGAGGCAGATCACGAGCAGCGCGGGCCATGGGTTGCGCAGCGGTTGAGTCATCGAACCTCCGGCTGGGTAGGTAACGTCGACGATGGGGCCGTCATTCCGTCCGGGTCAATCGCGCGTGATGCTCTGTTGCGAAGCTCACACTCCGCGCGAGGGTTACGGTGCAGCCTGCATGTGAATGGTTTGTGAGCTTTCGATGGATGTATCAGGCGCGAAACGAAGCCGCATGATTCCGCGGATCCCGAGCACGCTCAGAGCGCGGCGCTCGAGTGGCGGGAATGCCGACGAATCCGAAACGATCTCCGGCGCGACCATACGGTGCTCCGATCCCTTCCACTTGACGATGGCTCCGCCGGCCGCCAGCACGTTGCGTGGCCAATCAGCAGTGGTCCCGAAGGGCAAGGGCACGAAGAGCGAATCATCGGTCCAAGCCACGGCGACCGGCGTCGCGTACCACCGACCCGAGCGGCGCCCACGATGCCGAAGGACAGCCCAAAGCGGGATCCAGCGACTGCCGGAGACCCGCGCGAGCAGCGGATTGAGGACCTTCGCCACCGGCCCGAACACCTTGGCCACAGGCGCGCGGTCGATCCGCGTCCGACCTGGTCGTTTCTGCGTCATCTCAGTGCTTGGCTGCGTCATCGCTGGACCTCCCGTGCTCCATCTGTCGTATGATTCAATCATCTGATTGATTGAACGTCAAGCGCGCCGGTCACATTCCGAGCCGCGGCGAGAGAGCCTCGTCCTGGCGGCGTATCGCATCCTCGCCGATCGAGGGTTCGAGGGACTCCGCACGCGCGAGGTCGCCGCCGCGGTGAAGATCAACATCGCGACGCTGCATTACTACTTCCCCACCAAGGAAACCCTCGTCGCTGGGGTGCTCGCGCACGCGATGGCGCGATTCCGGACGACCTTGACCGGCGGCGACGACGCGGCGGCGATGCTCCGGTCGCACTTCGCGGGGCTGCGCCGCCTCGAGCGTGAGGAGCCGGAACTGTTTGCGGTCATGGGCGAGCTCGCGCTTCGCGCGGCGCGCGACAAGACGATCGCCGGGATCATGAGCGAGGTCGATCAGACCTGGCACGCGACCCTCCGAACACTCCTGCGGCGAGCGCGGGATGAAGGCTCGGTGAACGCGGATCTCGACCCGAGCGACGTCGCGGCGCTCATCGTCGCGACGCTGAAGGGCGTCTATCTCCTGCCCGCGGAAGCCTCGCGGCAGGAGCGCCTATCGCAAGCGCTGCGTCAGCTGGAGCGGTGGATCGGCCTGGAGAGGCGGTCGTAGCGCGGCGGGCGAGCGTGGCTCCGCACGTTCGCATCTATGAGAACGCCGCGCGAACGGATAAAGTGGCCACGTTGAGGAAGGGCTTTGGACTGATCGCGGTCGCGGTCATGGTCGCGTGCTCGGCCCCCGCGGCAACGACGCCCGGATCGTCCTCGGCTCCAGAAAGCACGATCGCCGCGGCCACGACGACGCCACGAGCCTCGCTCGACCCCGCCGCCACGTGCAAGGACTGCTGGCCGCTGAACGGCATGCCCGCGCGGCTCGGCGCCGTGGACAAGCGTCCGCTCGTGATCAAGATCGACAACGTCCCCGCGGCGCGCCCGCACTACGGCATCACGCAGGCCGACATGGTGTTCGAGATCCTCGTCGAAGGTTTCGTCACGCGGCTCGCCGCCGTGTACCAGTCGCAGGACCCCAAGACGATCGGCAACATCCGCAGCGCGAGGCTGGCGGATCGGTCCCTGACGCCGATGGTCCGCGGCGCCCTCGTGTACTCGGGGACATCCGCGTACGAGATGCCACTCATCCAGGGCGATGCCACTGACGGGAGGTACGTGGACCTCTCGGCCGACTACACGAGCGGGTACTACCGGGTCACGTTCCGTCCGGGTCCGTACAACATGTTCACCAGCGCGTCGGCGATGCGCCAGGCGATCGCCGCGAAAGGCGCG
>VBGS01000089.1 GCA_005889445.1 Chloroflexota bacterium | reverse complement strand
ATCTCTTGCTGCTCGAGCATCCACCCGTGTACACGATCGGCCGGCGGGGAACGACCGAGCACCTCCTCGTTGGTCCTGATGTGCTGCGGCAGGCGGGCGCGTCCGTGTACCGAGTGGATCGGGGCGGCGACATCACCTATCACGGTCCCGGACAGCTCGTCGGCTATCCCATCACGCGTCTTGGCGAGAACGACGATCTCGTCGCGTATGTCCGGGCGATCGAGCTCGCGATCAGCGATGCGCTCGCGTCATACGGAGTCGCCGGCCGGAGCGCGACAGGGAAGACCGGCGTCTGGGTGGACCTTCCGGGCGGCGGGCCGGCGAAGATCGCCGCGATCGGCGTCCGTGTTTCGCGCGGCATTACCACCCACGGGTTCGCGCTAAACGTTTCGACCGACCTCGCGGGATTCGGGCGGATCATGCCCTGTGGTTTCGTCCACGAGGTCGCCTCTCTCGAGCGACTTGGCGTGCGAACCGACATTCGGGACGTCGCCGAACGTTGTGCGGTCGCCTTCGCTGCTCGGATCGGACGCGCTCGCGTCCCGGCGGTCTCGATCCCGTCGCCGCGCGAAGAGGAGATCCCGCTCGATGCGCCCGTGCGGACCGCGGTGGACCTCCTCGCGGAGGCGATCCCCGCCTAGGTCAGCCGTTCGCGTGGGCCGCCTCGTGCATTTGCGGTAGGCGACACTCCTGCGGTTGCTGGGTCATGGGAGAGCCGTCCCCCGTCCGAGTGACCGAACGCGCTATGGAGACACGATCTCCGGGGCAATAACGTTCCTCGCGTGGCGGTGGGTATGTTCGGGAAGGGCACGATCACACAGACCATCGGAGCGGAGCCGATGGTGAACCTCGACGCGGCTGCGATCACGCAGCGCATCGGCTCGATCAGCCATCCCGAGGCGAAGCCGGAACCCGTGTACCAGCCGATGATCCGCCGGGACGAGCCGGCGCAGCCTCGCTGGCGCAGCTACATGAGGGCCCGCCCGACCCAGTAGGGCTAGCTGACGCGCTCACCGCGGTGGTAGACACGCCAGACCCGCCAGAGCGCCGCCGGATCCGAGAGCGGATCGCCATGGACGAGCACGACGTCGGCGGGACCGCCCGTCTCGATCCACGCAAGATGACCGGGTCGCACGGACCCGCCACCGAAGTCGCTGCCCGTGGCGATGCGCACGCCGGCCTTCTTCGCGGCTCTCACCGCGGCGAAAGCTTGCTCGCGAAGTGCCTCGCTCGCGTGCTTCCCCTCAGCGAAGCGCCCGCCGTCGGTCGCGGCGAAGCCGATGAAGGACTCCAGGACCGAGAGCGTCGGCACGAGAGCGGTCCGACCCGCCATCGTGGCCGCGGTCGCCGCATTGACCCCGAAGCCGTGCTCGATCGAGTCGACCCCGGCCGCCGCGGCGACCGCCGCGCCCTTCCCCTGCGCGTGCGCGGTGATCTTCCTTCCGCGCTCGTGAACGACCTTCACCGTGGGCGCGAGCTCGTCGACCGTGAATGTCACTTCGTCGCCGGTGCGGCCGGTGTCGACCGCGATCTTCACCAGGTCGGCGCCGGCGTTCATCTCCGCGATCGCCGCGGCGCGGAGCTCGGCGGCTGAGTCGACGAAGACCGTGAACGGCGGAAACTTGTCGCGCCGCGCGATCCACGTCCCCGCGGCGAGGATCTGTGGCGCCTCCGTGAGTCCGCGCACCGCGTCGCGGATCTTCAGGTTCAGGCGATGCGGCGCGCCCACGTCCCTCGCGGTGAGCACGCCCATGCGCGTCAGCGCCCGCGCCGCCTCGTCGGCGCGGGCGAGCAGCTCCGAGTCGGGGTCGCCGAAACGCGCGATCCAGTTCGCGCCGCCGAGGCCGGTGAAATGCGCGTGGCAATCCACGAGGCCGGGCACGATGGTCGCGCCGGACGCGTCGACCACGTCCGCGTCGCGTCCGTCTGGCTCGCCGTCAGCCGGGCCGAGATAGACCACCCTGCCGTCACGCATGAGAAGCGACATCGCGCGACGTAGCGATGGGCTCCGTCCGTCGGCGAAGGCCGCGCCGCGGAGGAGGGTGGCTACGTGCGTGTCTTCCGCGCGATCGCGCGGATGAACGCCTCGATCGGGATCGCGCTGAGCGTCTCGATCTGCACCGTGCCCCGCGCGCCGAGGCCGACGGAGACGCGGGCGATGGTATCCGCGTCCTTCGCCTCGACGATGTTTACGAAGTCGTAGCGCCCAAGCGTCGCGTATTGCGCCACGACGCGCGCGCCGAGCTGCTCGATCTCTTTGTTCACCTCTTTGATCCGCCGCGGATTCGCTTGAAGTGTCTTCACGCCGGCAGCGGTGACCTTCGTGAGCAGGACATACGTCGCCATCGCTCTCCCCTCCAGCCCCATACTCGAACGCGAGCATATGCCGACGTTCACGCGCGCCCAGGCGGAGGCGCTCCTTCCGAAAGTCCGTCCTCTCCTCGAGGACCTGCAGCGCCGCAAGGCCGCGTACGACCGGCGCGCGACCGATCCCGTCGCGCAGGAGATCAACGCTCTGCTGCTCGAGATCGCGCATCTCGGCGCCGAGGTGAAGGATCCGGACAAGGGGCTCATCGACTTTCGGACCTCTCGGCGCGGGCGCGAGATCTATCTGTGCTGGCAGCTCGGTGAGGGTGAGCGCATCACCTACTGGCATGACCTCGAGACGGGGTTCGCGGGAAGGAAGCTCATCGAGGACTAGGCGCGCGCTGGCGGTGCCGATGTCCGTTCTACTTACGTCCCGAGGTCCTTCGTGCGCAAACGGCACATTCGCCGACGATGGATTGGTCGACAGTCCTAACGCCCTGGGCGGCGTGGCTGCGTTCTACATGCGAGTCGGATTGCCTCGCGGGAAGGGAGGTCGGTAAGAGGCGCCGCAGCTCGGCTCGTGAGTAGGGGAGAGGGGCGGAAAGGCTCCGCCAAATGGGACGAATCCTGTCAGCGCTCGTCGCGCTCGCGATCGCTTCCGCACCCGCGTTCGTCGCTGGCGCATACGTGGTCAAGCCAGCCGCGGACGGCACCGCCAGTGCCCCCGCTATGACATCCACGGCGACGACCACCAGCACGATCTCAACGACCAACGCCGCAGCGGCCTCCACGACCACCGGAAACGGCGCGCCCAGTGGCTCTCATTTCAATCTGAACATCATCGGCGTGCCGAAGGACAAGACCGCGGCGATGACAGCTGGCGACGGGCACCGGATCTTCGTGCAGCTGAACGGCGGCGAGGACGCGGCGTCGCTGAACGGCAAGCTCGCGAGCCAGCTCGTAAAGGTCAACAAGATCTTCCTGCAACCGGCGCCGGCGGGGGAAAGCTTCCAGGTGCTGGACGCCAACGCGACCGACAGCAACGGCGCGCTCTTTCAGCTTCCCGCCGACGTATCGACGACCTGGACGGTGTGGGCGCGTGCCCTCGGCAAACCCGGCGGCAAGTCGAGCACCACGACGTGTGCGACGACCGCCGGCGCGGACGGCATCTTCGGGACAGCGGACGACGAGATCATCTGCTCGCTCAACACACTCACCCTGCAACGGACCAAGGGGAAGTCGACGTTCACGAACGTCTCGGCCGACCTGCTGTTCATCACCGTGACCGTCGATCCGCTCACGAACGCCGCGCTGGCGACGTGCCTTGGCGTCACGACCGTGACCGACGTGACCGTGCCGCTTTTCAACGGCTGCCTGCAGAGCTACTTCTGGAACTACGACAACCAGGGTCTCAAGCTGCTGCAGCTGCGCTTTTACCCGGCGGGCTGATCGCTCCTTCCTCTCCGAGGCCGGGCGGCCAGCGCCCGGCCTCCGCGTTCCCGGCTCACGGTCCTATAGACACCGCCCGCGCGAGTCGTCTGAGTCTCGTGGATGGACAACCACGTTCTCGCCTGGGCCGCGGGATTCGACGGCGAGGGTTGGGCCGCGGCGAAAGAGCGTGGCGTCCAGGCGCGGATCAACCAGGCGGGACCGGACGGCATTCCCGAGGTCTTGCTGAAGTTCCGCGAGATCGTCGGGGTCGGGCGGATCAAAGGCCCGGTCCTCGAGGAGGGGAAGCAGCCGCTCTATTTCTGGGAGGCGACCTCGCTTCCCGATCTGACACGCGTCGCCGATCTGATCGGTCCGTGGATGTGTCCAGCGAAGCGCGCGGAATTCGAATCAGCGCTCGGGATCGCGCTGCCTGCCGCGATCTGGCCCGGATCGATGAGCGAAGAGCTGGCGTGGGCGGGCGGGTTCTTCGACGGGGAGGGCACTACTTATCTCGAGAAACACCGCACACACGCCAACCACTTCTACCCAGCCTTGTACGTTCCCCAATCTGCCGACGAAGGCACCGCACCCGAGCTCCTCCGACTTTGGGCAGCGATCGGGTTCGGCTCTATCTCAGGCTTACGTCGGCCGAAACCTCCGCACAGGCCATACCGTCGCTGGAGGGTCGTTACGGTCGCGAAGGCTCAGTTGGCTCTCCACTTACTGTGGCCATTCATCGGCCGAGTGAAGCGCTCTCAAGCGCAGTCGGTGATGAAGGTCATCCATACTCAGCCCGATCTGCTCCGCGGCAACCCTGCCTTTGGGCCGGCCGGATCACGCTATTGCTTGAGAGGTCACGACAAGTGGACCGCGAGGATTCGTCCGTATCGTTCTCGAGGGCGCAACCTTGGTCCGAATGATCCGCATCAGTGTTTGACCTGTGTCCGTGATGCAGCTCGCGCAAAGCGAAATGGAATGCCGTAAATTCCTAGGAGACTACTTGTTGAAGTAGTTCTTGTTGATCTCGATGTAATTCTTCCACTTATCGGGAACGGCGTCCTCGGGAAAGATCGCACTGACCGGGCAAACCGATTCGCACGCACCACAGTCGATGCATTCGTCCGGATGGATGAAGTACATCTTGTCTACATCCGTTGTATAAATGCAGTCAACCGGACACACATCAATGCAGGACGCGTCCTTCACGTCGATGCATGGTTCGGTGATCACGTAGGCCATCTGCGATCCGTTCTCCTGTCGAGCGATGTGGAAGAAATCAAAGCCCGGATTTCCAGCCTATCATCGCGGACCGTGGCGAGCGAAATCGCGGAGTTCCCACTTCCGGCCGACGCGACCGATGAAGAGCGCGCGACGGCGAAGCGCGAGATCGGCAAGCACGCCAGGATCGTCGGCGAGGAGCCGCGCGTCATCCGCTTCGAGGGCACGAAGATCGGCCAGACCGGACCGGTCTGGCATCTCCAGTACACCAGGCTCTACAAGCTCTCGACGGGCTATCTCGTCGCCGCCCACGACCTGCACGAAGGCATCAAGGTCTTTCATGCGGACCAGCCAGAGGACTTGCCGCGCGCGTTCGAGAACGACACGGTGCGCGAGTTCATCGAAGACGAGCTGCGCTACCGCAAGATCCTCGCGCCGGAGGGTGACGCTGCCGCGGCGCGACCCGGACACCAGTAGCCGCGCGCGAAAGATCGCTCGCGGACCCAAGCGGCCGCCACAGAACGCGCCAGACGAGCCACTTCGCGCGCGCTGCGACGACCCACCGCCGCCCGAGCTGCTCCGCGGCATCGACGAGTTCAACGCCGGCGAGTTCTTCGAGCAGCACGAGACGCTCGAGCTGCTCTGGCGCGCTACGCCATCGCCGGTCCGTGGCCTCTATCACGGGATCCTGCAGATCGGCGTCGGTTTCCATCACTGGCGGCGCGGCAACTTCCACGGCGCATCGGTCCTGCTCGAGGAAGGGATCGAGCGTCTGCGTCCCTTCGCGCCGTCGTGCCAAACGGTGGACGTCGCGGCGCTCATCGCCGACGCGACGGCGGCGCGCGCGCGACTCCTCGAGCTCGGCCCCGATCGTATGAGCGAGTACGACCTCGGCCCTGCTCCGCGCGTACGCTTCGTCGCGTGAGCGACGCCGCGCGCGCGTGGGCGCGCCGCCTCGGCCCGATCGGTCTCTGGATGCACGATCTCGAGCGGCTCACCGCGCCGGCCGCCCGCGATCTCGCGCGGACCGTCGAGTCGCTCGGTTTCCCCGCGATCTGGATCCCGGAGAGCCTCGGCAGCAAAGAGATCTTTGCTCACGCGAGCTTGCTCCTGAGCGCGACCGAGAAGCTCATCGTCGCCTCAGGCATCGCGAACATCTGGGCGCGCGATCCGGTCGCCATGGCCAACGGCGCTCGCGCGCTCGTCGATGCCTACCCCGATCGCTTCCTGCTCGGCATTGGCGTGAGCCACGCGCCGACGGTGACGGCGAGAGGCCAGCACACCTACGGCCGGCCGCTCGACTACATGAAGCGGTACCTCGATGCCATGGAGGTGGCCCCCTACGTCGGACCGAAGGTCGAGGTCCCGAAGGTCCTCGCGGCGCTCGGTCCGCAGATGCTGACGCTCGCGGCGGAGCGCACCTTTGGCGCGCATTCGTACTTCGTGCCGGTCGAGCACACCAGCCTCGCTCGAAAGACGCTCGGCGGCGGCCCGCTCCTGGTCGTGGAACAAGCCGCGGTCATCAGCGAAGACGCGGCGGTGTCGCGACAGGCCGCACGGCGGCACATGAAGCGCTACCTCGAGCTGGACAACTACACGAATAATCTGCGTCGTCTCGGGTGGTCGGAAGAGCTGGCAAACGGCGGAAGCGACCGGCTCGTTGACGCGATCGTCGCGTGGGGCGATTCGAAAGCCGTGCGCGCCCGCCTCGACGAGCACCGCCGCCGCGGCGCCGATCACGTGTGCCTTCAGATGCTGCGTGCCGACCCGGCCGCGCCACCGACGCGCGACCTCGAGACGATCGCGAAGGCCTTCAGCCTCTAGCTACGCGCCATCCGCGTCGGGCAGCAGGGTCGGCTTGAACTCCGGCTCATCCCAGCCGAGCACGGTGTAGGGCGGAAGGTTCACCGCCTCGACGCCCCGAAGCTCCGGGACGTCGTTCAGCAGCGCGCGCTCGATACCACCCTTCACCTGCAGCGAGGCGACCAGACGGTTCGGGCGCGGCCGCGTGAGGGTCAGTCGAATTCGGGCGATCCCGTCCTCGATGTCCACCAGCTCGACGTGGCCGCCGGTGCGGTCGAGATAGCGGTCCATCTCCGCGAGCTTCGCGGCGACGCGCTCCGTCAGGTCAGCCATCGCTCGCGAGCATACGGAAACTGACGGGACCGGCTACGTTTTGGCAGCATACGAGCGGATCGGAGAACGTTCTGATGTGTCATCCACCTGGATCGCGGCCGCCGCTGGTCCCTGACGATCTGGTCCTCCCGGCGATGTCCGGCGGGGCCGGCGGTCAGGACGCGATGCTCACGTCAGCCGACGGAACGAAGTTCCGCGCGTATGTCGCCCGCGCACCGCAAGCGGCCGTGTCGGTGGTGATCGCGCCCGACGTACGTGGTCTCCATCCGTTTTACGAGGAGCTCGCCGACCGCTTCGCCTCGGCCGGCGTGCACGCGATCGCCTTCGACTACTTTGGCCGGACGGCCGGCACGGCGCGACGCACCGACGACTTCGAGTACACGCCGCACGTCCGTCAGGTCCGGCCACAGGACGTCTTCGCCGACATCGCCGCGGCACGCTCGCACATCGAACGCGAGACCGGGGCGACCCGGACGTTCGTCCTCGGCTTCTGTTTCGGGGGACGGGTTGCGTTCCTCTCCTCGGCCGAGATACCCGGACTCGCCGGAGTCGTCGGTTTCTACGGACGCCTCGGCAAACGTGAAGCTGAGACGTGGCCGGTACCTGCCGAAGAGGCGAAGCGCATGCGGGCGCCGGTCCTTGGACTGTTCGGCGGCGCCGATCCGGGGATCCCCGCGAGTGACGTCGCCGCATTTGTGACGGCGCTCAACGACGCCGGGATCGCGCACCACGTGGAGACCTACCCGGGTGCGCCCCACTCGTTCTTCGATCGCTCGTTCAAGGAGCACCAGCGCGAATGCGAAGACGCGTGGCGACGCGTCCTGGCGTTCGTCCGCACCGGCAGCCCGAGCAGCGGCGAGGCTCAGCCGTAGCGAGCGTTGCGCCTGATACGGAAGTCGCGGTCGGACTGGGTTAGGTTGCGTTCGTGAAGCTGTTCACGCTGTTCGTCCTCGGCACGATCGCGTTCGTCGCGATCGCATACCTCGAGCAGGTCCCGGTGCTTGGTTGGCTCGGCGCGATCGTCTCGATCGTGGGGTGGGTGACGATCGGCCGCGCTCTCGCGGGGGAGGGCGGCGCCGCGCTCCTCACCTCGGCGATCCTCGGCGGCTGGACCGGGCTAGTCGGCGCGTGGAGCGCATGGGCGTTCCAGACCGGGAACCTGTTCGGTCTCTCGACTCCGGGGCTGGAACGTGTCGGCGCGGGCTTTGGATTCCTCGGGGCGACGCTCGGACTCTTCTACTGGCCGCTGGTCGGCGCGGCGGTTTGCTTCCTCGCCGCGGCGACCGCTCTCGGACGGCGCCTGGCCTGATCGAGGCCCGCCGGCGCTACGCGACTCGCCGGCGCTTGTGGCTCACGTAGTCGACGAGGACGTATTCGCCGAGATGCTCGGGCTCGACGTAGAAGGCGCGTCCAGTGTTGATCTTGGACATCTGGTTGACGAAATCGACGAGGTAGTGGCCGCGCGCGAGCATGAACGTGTTGATCGTGATGCCCTCACGCGTGCAGCGAACGACCTCGCGTAGGGTCTCCTCGAACGTGCGCTTCGTGGGCGGATAGGAGAAACGCGGGATCGGGTTGCCCTGCTCGAAGTGCGCCGTGGGTTCGCCGTCGGTGATGAGGATGATCTGCTTGTTCTTCCCGCGTGAGCGCGCGAGCAGCGTTCGGGCGGTCTCGAACGCGTGCTGCATGTTGGTGCCGTACACGTACTCGTTCCAGGTGAGGCGGGGGAGGTCCGCCGGCTTCAGCTGGGTCGCGTAGGCCGAGAAGCCGATGATGTAGAGGTCGTCCTTCGGGAACGTCGAGCGGATGAGCGAGTCGAGCGCGAGCGTCACCTTCTTCGCGGCGAGGAAGCAGCCTCGAAAGAGCATCGATCGTGAGACGTCCACGAGGATGGCCGTCGCCGATTGCGTCGTGAGCTCGGTGCGGTAGACGTCGAAGTCCTGCGGCGCGAGCTTCACCGGGACGCCGGCGCCCTGGCGGATCACGGCGTTGCGCACGGTCCCCGGAAGGTCGAGCAGGAACGGATCTCCGAACTCGTAGGTCTTGAGCTCGTCGGTCGGATCGCCGCCGCGTCCGCGAGCTTTCGCGCGATGCGGTCCGAACGCGTCCTTCTTCAGCGTCTTGAAGATCTCCTCGAGGGAGCGCTGGCCGATCTTGCGGATGCCCCGAGGCGTGAGCTCGTACCGATCGCCGTCCTTGCGGATGAGACCGGCCTCCTCGAGGAGCTCGGTCATCCGGCGCAGCTCGTCGAGGGACTGCCGCGCCGACGGCCCGGCAAGGCGCTCGACCTGATCGCGATCGAGCGCCGTGAGATCCTCGGAGTTGCGCGCCGAGCGGACGACATCCTCCATGTCCGAGAGCTGATTCATCTCGTCCATCAAGCCGAGCGCCTCGGCGAGCGTCAGCGGCTCGTCGCCGGAGACGTTGTGGTCGTAGCTCTCGCTCGGCATGAGCGCGCCGAGCGTCTCGGCGAGCTCGTTCATCGCTTCCTGCAGCCCCGGATCGTTGAACGCGGCACCGAGCAGATCCTCGAGCTGCTGCTGCATGTCGGTCGACATCGACTGCCAGAGCGAACGCATCGCGGCCATGCCCTGCGCGAGCTGGCGTAGAAGGTCGTCCCAATTCTTCGCGCTGCCGGCAAGCTCGGGGTACTGGCGCTGGAACGCCTCGAAGTCGGGCTCGCCGCCGTCCATCCGCTCCTTGAGCGCGCGGTTGAGGTCGCGGATCATCTGCCGCGTCCGCTCGAGCTGCTCGGGCGTGAGGTTCTGGAGCGCCTCCCGCATGTTCTTGAAATAAGAACCGAGGACCTGTTGCTGGAGCTCCTTCAGGAGCTCCTGGTACTTCTCTGCGGCCTTGGGCTCGACGAACTCGTAGTCCTTCAGCGCGCGAACCGCGCGGCCAAAGTCCTCGGGCAAGGCGTCAAGCTGCTCCATGCGTTCGCGGGCCAGCTTCTCCATCGTCGCCTTCAGCTGCTCGTTCGGCGCCTCGGCGTTGCGACGGCGGTCCAGGCCATCGCGCTCGAGGCGCTTCACCTCCTCGAGCTTTTCCTTCAGGTCGTCGAACGTCTTGGACAGGTCGTGGCGTTGGGCGCGGCGCTGCTTCGCGGTGCGCAGTCGCTCGAGGAGATCCTTGAGGCCCTCCATCCGCCCCGGGATCCCCCAACGGGAGAGGCGGGCCATCGCATCTTCCAGATCGCCACCCGACAACAGCTCGTCGGCCATCGCGCCGAGCAGCTCCTCGGCTTCGAGGGCGTCGAGACGCTGCGTCCCGTCCCAGCGCCGGTAGCGGACATCGGCAAACGGATCGCCGAAGCCCGGCGGGTCGTTCCGCGGGACCTCGTCAGGCTCCTGCGTCACGCCCTGAACGTGGAGCGCGTCTCGCCGCGCTCCTTGTTGAGCTTTCGGTTGAGATGCAGCCCCTCGAGCACGAATTCCACCGCAGCCGCGATCGCCGCGGGATTGCCGGTCGCGCCGAGCTTTGCGACCGCGCCCTTCATCCCGGGGATTTGGAGCGCTTGCTTCACGTATTCCTGACTCGGGAGCTGCGAGCTCACGTGCATCGTCGCGCCGCGCTGGAAGGCCGCGAGGAGCGAGTCGAACTCCACGAGCGAGAAGGTCCGGTTGAAGACATTGAGCACGGCGCGTTGCACCAGCCGGTCGATCACGCGCTCCTCCGAGATCTCGCCGACCGACTCGAGCTCGATCTTGCCGGCCGTCGACGCGACGACGGCTGGCAGGTCGCTGATGCGCGGCACGACGCTCGTCTCGCCGCTCCGAAGCGCTCGCTTCAGCGCCGCGGAGACGAGGTTCTCGTAGTTCGCGACCGTCACCCGCACCGAGACGCCCGAGCGCTGGGAGATCTCCGGCGACCGCCGCGCGAGCTGCGAGATCTCCGCGAGGACCTCCTTCATGTAGCCCGGTACCGCCGTGGTGATGCCTTCGTCGACGTACGACTGGCGCTCCTGCTCCATGATCCCGACCTCGGTCGCGATCTCCTTCGGGTAGTGGGTGCGGATCTGTGAGCCGAAACGATCCTTGAGCGGAGTGATGATCCGGCCGCGGTTGGTGTAGTCCTCCGGGTTGGCCGAGGCGACGACGAACAGGTCGAGCGGCAGCCGGACCTTGTAGCCGCGGATCTGGACGTCGCGCTCTTCCATCACGTTGAGCAAGCCGACCTGCACCCGCTCCGCGAGATCCGGCAGCTCGTTCAGCGCGAAGATGCCCCGATGGGTGCGCGGGACGAGCCCGTAGTGGATGGTGAGCTCATCCGACAGGTATCGGCCTTCGGCGACCTTGATGGGGTCGACCTCGCCGATGAGGTCGGCGATCGAGATGTCGGGTGTGGCGAGCTTCTCGCTGTAGCGCCGATCGGGCGTCAGCCAGACGAGCTCGACGGCATCGCCGTCGTTCGCGACGCGATACTTGCACGCCGCGCAGATCGGCTCGAAGGGATCATCGTTGATCTCACATCCGGCGATCGCCGGCACCTCGGCATCGAGGAGCTCGATCAGCCGACGCGCGATCCGGGTCTTGGCCTGTCCGCGCTCGCCGAGAAAGATGATGTCCTGCCCTGAGAGGATCGCGTTCTCGATCTGGGGGATGACGGTCGCCTCGTATCCCACGATGCCCTCGAAGATCGGCTTCTTCGATGCCAGCGCGGTGATGAGATTGGCGCGCAGCTCTTCCTTGACGGTCTTCGGCCGGTAGGCCGAGTCCCGCAGCGCGCCGATGGTCGTCGGTTGGTTCATTCGGTCGGATCTCCTCGTCGCTCGATTGGGACGCTCTCTCCACGGTAACGCGCGATCTCGGCTCGCACCTCGGGGATCTCGCGACACCGGGCACGCACGAGCCCGGTCAGAAAGCGCGCACGACGCTCAAGCTCGGCCGCGGCAACCGCCGGGGTGTCCCGGCGAAGCGACGCGAGAAGCGCAAGCTCTTCGTCCTCATGATGGCGGTGCGTATCGGTCGACTCCTCGTGCTCGACGAGCGGGACCAGCGCGACTCCCGTTCCGTTCCGCGGTGCGAGTCGATGGACCGAGACGACCCTCCGCACGTATTCGCCGCGGGGCGTGCCGAAGATGCGCATGACGACGAGCAGGTGGACTCGCGCGAGATCCGCCGCCGCTACCCCGAGCTCACTCGTGAGCTGCGCGACCGCCTCCGGCGCGCTGTCGGCGTGAAGCGTCGAGCCGATGGCATAGCCCTGTCGGAGGGTCTCGAATACACGTACCGCCTTCGGTCCCCATAAGTAGACCGGAAGATGGGAGGACAGCTCGTTGCCGAGCAGGATCGTCTCCTCGGCCTTCGTGTGCCGCAGATAGTCGAACGTTTCGACCCATCCGCGAAGAAAGACACGCCGTACACGGTTGGGAAGGAAATCCAGGAACGCGGTGAGGGTCGTCGTCTTGCCCGAATGCGGCTGCTCGGCGGCGATCAGGATCGAGCCGTGCGCCTCGAGCGCCATCCCGAACAGCGCCGCCGTGCGTGCGTCCATGTTGCGCGCCTCGAGCAGCTCGGTCACCGACATCGGGATCGGTGGCTCCCAGTTCCAGCCCCACCAGCCGACCGGAATGTCGTAGTCGCGCGGCGATAACGGATGCTCGATGAGGCCCTGTCGGCGGTATTGCATCGTTATCGGCTCCTGAGCCGAGCGTAGCACGCTATCCTCCGCACTTCGGTGGCTGACGAAGAGCGGAACATCGACGATCCCGTCCGTCTATCGGACGAAGCGCATGAAAATTTGCAGAAGGCCGCGAGTGAGCTTCGCGCGCAGCGAGTTCCGATCGAGACCGAGCCGCCGACCGTCTTCAAAGCACGTTGAACGCGAGCGAGGTCCGCTTCGCGACCGCGCTGGAGCTCGCGAGCGGACTGCGTAAGCGGCGTTTCTCCGCTGTCGAGCTCGCGCGTTGCTCGCTCGAGCTTCTGGAAACGCTCGCGCCTCGTTTCAACGCGCTCGCCGCGCTGATGCCGGAGCGCGCGCTCGACGAGGCGAAGCGCGCCGACGCGGCCCTCGCCGCGCGAAAGGCCAAGCCGCTCACCGGCATCCCGTACGGCGCGAAGGATCTGCTCGCCGCGCGCGGCGCGCCGACGACGTGGGGCGCGCCGCCGTATCGCGACCAGATCATCGGTCAGGACGCGACCGTCGTGACGCGCCTGCGGAGATCCGGCGCGGTGCTCGCAGCGAAGCTCGCGATGGTCGAGCTCGCCGGGGGTGGCGGCTATCGCTATCCAAGCGCGTCCCTGCAGGGCCCGGGGCGCAATCCGTGGGACCGCGAGAGGTGGTCCGGCGGATCGTCGAGCGGCTCGGGCTCCGCGGTCGGCGCGGGGATCGTGCCGTTCGCGATCGGGTCGGAGACCTCGGGTTCGATCGGAACACCCTCCGCGTACTGCGGCGTCACCGGGCTCCGGCCGACCTATGGCCTGGTCTCGCGCACGGGCGCGATGGCGCTTTCGTGGACGCTCGACAAGCTCGGCCCCATGGCGCGGACCGCTGACGACTGCGCGCTGGTGCTCGAGGCCATCTCGGGCGCGGATCCGGCTGATCCGACGGCGAGCGGCAGGCGTTTCAAGGCTCTGGATCCGCGTGCGGCCGCCACTGCGGTGAGGAAGGCGCGCATCGGCTACGCGGAGGAGGACATCGCGGAGCACGCGTCCGATGAAGCGAAGCGCGCCCTCGCGAACGGCGTGGCGGAATTCCGCCGGATCGTGCCACGCTTCGCCCGCGCCACGCTGCCGCTCATGCCCTTTGGACCGATGGTCCAGTGCGTGTACGGAGCAGAAGGCGCCGAGATCTTCGCGGGGCTCATCGAG
>VBGS01000151.1:4103-6128 GCA_005889445.1 Chloroflexota bacterium | reverse complement strand
GCCTCTCCGAAGTCATCGTTCTCGAACACCTGACGGACCTCGACCTCGTCGCCGTCGGCAAAGGGCGCTCGTTTGAGCCACTCGATCGCCTCTTCGAGCGACCGCACCTGCCACAGCCAGAAGCCGGCGACAAGCTCCTTCGCCTCGGTGAACGGGCCGTCGACCACCGTGCGCTTCTTGCCCTCGAACCTGATCCGCGCGCCCTTTGAGCTTGGCTGAAGCCCTTCGGCGGCCAGGAGGATGCCGGCCTTCGCGAGCTCCTCGTTGTACTTGGTCATCTCGGTGAGGATCCGCTCGTCGGGAAGGGCGCCGCCCTCGGTCTGCGTGGTGGCTTTGACCAGGACCATGACTCGCATCGTGTCTCTCCTCCGTCGTTTCTGAGAGGTCTCTTCGGCCTCCAACCGGACGTCGAACGATGACCCTCGAGTTCGACAACCGCCTCTGGCGACTCTAGCCGCGTTTGCGTCGCATGGTCGTTCAGGGAAGGAGCTGGCGGAGGACGAACATGACGTTCGCCGGACGCTCGGCGAGCCGCCGCATGTACCAGGGGTACCACGCCTCGCCGTACGAGATGAGATCGCGGACGATGTAGCCCTCGCGGGCAAGGCGGCGCTGCTGGTCGGTGCGGATGCCGTAGAGCATCTGGACCTCGTATGCGGTCTTTGGGAGGCCGAGCGCGCGGGCATGCTCGGCCACCTGATCGATGAGACGGATGTCGTGGCTGGCCAGCGCGATGCGGATCCGCGTGCCCGAACGGGAGGCATCGAGCATCGCGCGCGCGAGCGCGACGAAGTTCGTGTCGACATCGTGCCGCGTTTGGTATGCGATCGCGGGGGACTCCGCGTACGCGCCCTTCACCAGGCGGATCTGCGGCTCGAGCGGCAGGAGGCGTTCGAGGTCGGCGGCGGTCCGGTGCAGATACGCCTGTAGACAGAGCCCAACGTTCGGACTCGACGCCTTGAGGCGCTCGTAGAAGGCGACGGTCTTGTCGGTGTACGCGCTACCCTCCATGTCGACCCAGAGCGACCGCCCGTGCGATCGCGACTTGGCGGCGAGGCGGGTCGCATGCGCGAGCGTCCGGTCCAGATCGAGATCGAAGCCGAGCTGCGTGAGCTTCACCGACACTTCGGCGTCGATGCGCTCCGTGGCGATCCGGTCGAGAAGACCGAGATAGTGCTCGGCGACCTCATCGGCCTCTTCGATCCGCGTGACGTTCTCGCCGAGACGAGTGAGCACGACACCGATCCCGTCCTTCCGGAACTCAGCGGCCGCGCGGAGCGCGGAGTCCGGATCTTCGCCGGGCATGAAACGCCGTACCGCGCGGCGCGCGAAGCCCCAGCGAGGCAGATGCTGGCGAAGCCAGACATTCCCGGCGAGCCACAGGAACACCCCGCGCATCCGTGCAGTCATAGCACCTGGGCCGGGTCGCCGTGCCGTGGATGAGTTAGGCGAACGCCAATCGAGGCCTGATCACGAACTGGGTCGAGCCATCGGCGCGCGGTTCGCGCTTGACCTCGACCTTCTGGGCGAAGCGCTCTTCGAATGCGGCGGCGAGGCTGTCATCGCTCCACTGCAGCGCATCCCAGAAGCTGCTCTGCGAGGCCATGAACCGCAGGACGAACTCACGCAGAGCGGCGGGCTCGACGCCCGCGCCCTCATACGTGATCTCGGTTCCGTCCGCCATTTCCCAGGTGATCATCGCTGGGACTTCCCCCTGTGTGCGCCATAACCGTAGTCCGGCCGCCTGCCGCCAGCATCCGCAGAGTTGCCTAATCAATCTTGCGGATCGATCCGGCGGATACTCCGGCCGTGCGCGTGGGCATCCAGCTTCCCGAGATCGAGCGTGCGGTTCACTGGCCGGAGAACGTGGCGATGGCGCGGACGGCGGAGCGTGTCGGCTTCGACTCGATTTGGCTGGGCGATCACCTCCTCTATCGGGGTGGCGGCCGGCTCGAGCGCGGACCGTGGGACGCCTGGACCCAGTTGGCGGGGCTCGCCGCGAGCACCTCGCGCGTGCGGCTCGGC
>VBGS01000151.1:0-4054 GCA_005889445.1 Chloroflexota bacterium | reverse complement strand
GCTTCCCGTTCGATCAGCTCGCGTCGCGTTTCGAAGAAGCGTTCGCGATCATCCGGCCTCTCGTCGCCGGCGAGCGGACGACGTTCGCGGGCCGATTCCACCGTGTCGAGGACGCGGTGCTTCTCCCGGCGCCAGCACGTCCCATTCCGCTGATGGTCGGGTCCAATGGGGCGCGGCTGCTCGCGATCACACTTCCGCACGTCGACGCGTGGAACACCTGGTACACGTCGTATGGCAACACCGCCGATGGCTTCGCCGCGCTGAACAAACAGATCGACGCCGCCTGCGACAGAGTCGACCGCGATCCAAAGAGCGTGGCGCGAAGCGCATGCGTGTTCGTGGCGATGGCTCGACCGACGGGCCAGCGCGCGACCGACGTGGCGCCCGTGTCAGCCGCGTCGCTTCCGGATCACCTCCGTGCGCTCGACGAGGCCGGCGCGGACGAGGCGATCCTGGTGGTGGACCCGATCACGGTCGAGTCCATCGAACGGCTTGCGTCTATCACTCGTTCGGGTGAGGGCACTCGTCCCGGTTGACGCGACGAACCTCCTCCCCTGCCGGGGTGACCGTAGCCCGAGGCCTGGGACGTTATTCAGGTCATGGACGGTCAGATCGCGTACGTGTGCGTGCAGCCGGCGCATCAGACGCGCCGACCGCAGGAAGCGCTCACGATGCACGATGAGCAGTGGGCGTACTGCCCGGGCGCCTACCGCGGGAATCACCAGTGGCGGCGCACCGGGGGGCTCGATCTGGGCGAGCTCAAGGCCGCGCTCGCGAAAGGGTCGCCCGCGTAGCGCTACCGCGTGAACGTCGCGAGCGAGACCTGGACGACCTGCGACGCCGCGACGAACTGGACGATCGCCTGGGTCGCCATGAGATACGGAAGGAACGCGGGTCGCTCGCGGATGACCACGCCGAGATACGCCGCGAGCGGCAGGAAGACCAGCCCGCGCCAGACCAGGAACCGGACATCCCAGATGAGCGGCAACGTGAGCTGCTGCATGGCGAGGAAGAGCGCGCACACGACGACGGCGCGCCAGCGCGTCTGCCACATCGCTTCGAGGCGAGGCATCGCGTAGCCGAAGTACGTCGGGAGCTCCGCGAACGCAGCCGTCACCGGAAAGGCGACCAGCCCGATGAGCGCGACCGCGAACGGCAGCGGACCGATGAACAGCGCGGCGGCACGAGCGGCGTCGCCGAAGAGCAGCGCACCGAAGACAAGACCAGGGACGATCCCGAGGGCGATCGCCCCCGCGAGGACGCCGATCAGCGCGAAGAGATCGCTCCGGCGCTGCAACCCGAGGTTGTACAGATCCGCGAGCGTCAGGCCCTCATCGCGCGCGACGCGATCGAGCAGCGCGATCGTGGCGAGATTGGCGGCGGTCGCCGTGATCGGCCACCACGCGGCGGAACGCCCCCACGGATCCGGCCTGCCCGTCGCGGCCAGCGTCGCGGCGACGACGATCTGGAAGAACACGAAGAGCACGATCCGCGAAACAAGAAGGAGTTGTGGGGCGCGACGGTCCATCCGGCCGACCCGCAGCCTCACCAGCACGGCGTCAGCTGAGTTGGGGTGGTCCCCAGACGCCGCGTTCCCCAGTCTCGCGGCGGCCGCGCGCCCCAGCGCGCGCGCCTGCTCCATCACCGGCTCATCCTCTGCGGCGCGTCGCAGCAGGGAAGGTGCCAAATCGGAAGCCGAACTGGCGGCCGCTCACTCGGCGACCCGCGTGACGAGCTCCTGACCGGCCGCGGTGAGGAGAAGCGTGTCCTCCACTTTCGCCGCTCCCAAGGACGGATTCCACGCGAATGCCATGCCGGGCTCGATGATGTCGTCGTCGTCGAACGAGGCGACGACCTCCCGCGGCTGATAGCCGATCGTGCCGCCCAGGTGCAGCCGGCGCCATTCGTCGGGATATCCGGTCTCCGCATAGGCGCGCCGAGCCGCATCGAACACGTCACGAAGGTGTGCGCCCGCCTCTGTTCGCTCGTGCATCACTCGCTCGATGTGGCGAACGGCCTCGAGCTCCTGCCGCGCGGCCTCGGAGGATGGGCTGAACGACAACGTACCCGTGGTCGCGACGTGGAGCCCCCAGCGTTCGCCGACGACCACGACCATGACCGCGCGGTCCGCGACCTTCGTGGTCGGCAGCTGGTGGCGATATCGCTCGACCCGCTCATCGGCCGCGACGAGGAGCACCGCAGCGGCGACATCCCGTTCGGCGAGCGTCGCCTGTAGACGCGCCGCGATGGCGAGCTCGGTCTGTCCGGGACGCAACGAACCGAGCGTCTCGAACATCGCCGCGCCTGCGGTCGCCCCGAGCCAGCGCATCCGCTCGTGCTCCAGCGGCGCGAGCCGGGAGCGCACGCGACGCAGCTCATCCTCGAGATCGGCGTCGGTCGACGCGCCCGCCGGCACCGAACGCCGCTCGTACCAGGGGCTCGCGACGATCGGAAAGTCCAGCCCCGCAAGATCTTCGTCACGAAGCCGATCGGCCTCGCTCGTCGTGGTGACGATCTCGGCGATATCGGGTCCGATGTGGACCGCCGCTTCACCCGATTCGGATGACCTGACGATCCGCGCGTCGCTCCCGACCGTTAACCAGGCGAGATTGCGGCGCGCCCGTAGAAAGGCCTCGCTCCGGCCGCGGGCGCGAAGCAGCTCGCGCACGCGCGACACGCGCGCGCGGGCAAGATCGGTCCGATCGCGATCGACCGTTGGCTTACGCGAACAGGGGCGCCATCCCGCGCGAGCGCACCAGTTCGGCCATCTCGGCGTCGGTCGGCGGCGGGCCGCCGCGATCGGCCGCGTCGAGGATCTTCGCGAGCAGCGTGACGTCGCTCGCGGTGTTCAAGAAAAGACCTGGCCGTCCGAGTACGAAGCGCACCGCCAGATCGATCGCGCGCTGATCTGTGAGCGGCTCGTACCACGTTGAGGGACGGTCCGGCCGTTCGCCTGACCACGGGGCGAGCGTGATGCTCTTGATCGTCTGGATCGCGACGCCACGCGATTCGCAGAGCGCGATGAACGCCTCGGCCTCGTCCCGATACGCGGGATCGGCGAGCTGGGTCGCGTTGTATGGGAACAGGACGCTATCGAATGGGAAGCGCTCGAGGCTCTCCCGGTGGCGTCGCAGCACCGAGAGGCCGTGACCGGTGACGCCGATGAAGCGCGCCAGGCCCGCATCGCGCGCTTCGACCGCCGCGCGAAGCGCGCCGTCCGGTGCGAAGGCCTGCCGCCACTCGCCTTCGTCGACGAGGTTGTGGAGCTGGATGAGGTCGACGTGATCGGTACCGAGCCGCCGCAGCGACAACCGAATCTCGTCACGTGCTTCGGCGTAGGTCCGTTTGCCCGTCTTCGTCGCCAGGAAGAAGCGGTCGCGCCCCTCGCGCGCGAGCCATGGCGCGATCCGCAGCTCGGAGTCGCCGTAGCTCGCGGCGGTGTCGAGATGATCGAGCTGGTACCGCAGCACCAGCTCGAGCGCGCGATCGGCCTCCGCGTCGGTCGCCTTCCCCAGCGCCGCGCCGCCGAAGATCGTCCGGCGGCTCTCGTGCCCGGTCCGGCCGAAGGGCGCGCTCGGGATCATCGCCGCACGATACGACTCGCGCTCATGCGACGCGCGCGCCGCCGAAGAACACCGCGAGCGGCGGCCGTTGCAGCAGCCCGACGTCGCGACCGGGATCGCCCTGCCAGACGACGAGGTCGGCAAGCCTGCCCGCGGCGATGACGCCCACGTCGTCGCGACCGGTCGCGCGCGCGGCGACGCTCGTGGCCGCCGCGATCGCGGCGAGCGCGGTCATCCCGAGCTCGACCATGATCGTGAGCTCTTCGGCGTTGCGGCCGTGGACGTTGAAAGGCGTCGCGGCGTCGGTGCCCATCGCGATCGGCACGCCCTCAGCGAGGGCGAGGCGAAACGTCGTGTCGCGGTCGTCCCGGCGGCCACGCGCCTTCGCGATGATGTCCTCGGGAATTCCCGGTCCGGGCGGCGTGGCGATGCCCGCCAGCGCCTTGAGCGTCGGCACCAGATGGATCCCGCGCGCGGCCATGATTCGCGCC
>VBGS01000088.1 GCA_005889445.1 Chloroflexota bacterium | reverse complement strand
AGCTGGTAACGAGCGTCGAAGGTGACGAGGAAGTCGCCGTTCCCGAGCGGGAGATCGCGAGGCATCGCGAGCTCCTAGTTCGTGGCCGGGCGCCTGGTCGCGGCGAGGAAGCGCTCGGCGTTCGCGATCACGCCAGCGACGTTCCCCCGTTCGATGAGATCCGTGCGGATAAGTGGAGCGCCGATCCCGAAACCGACCACGCCGGCGGCGAAGTACTCAGGAATGTCCTCCAGGTCGATATTCCCCGTCGCGACGAGCGGGAGGTGGATCAGCGCCCGCCGTACGTTGCGGATGTAATCGGGTCCGCCGATCGCGGCAACCGGAAAGACCTTGATGAAGTCGGCGCCGCAGTCCGCGGCCTGCACCATTTCGGTGGGGGTCATCGTGCCCGGCATGCTCATCGCGTCGTGCGCGCGCGCCGTCGCGACCATCTCGGGAACGAAGATCGCGGAGACAAGGAATCGCGCGCCCGCCAGGAGCGCGGCGTCGGCCTGGCGGCCATTCAGGACCGTCCCGGCGCCGACGATGGCGCCCCGTGCCGAGAACGACGCGTCGGTCGCGAGCTCCTCGATGACCTCGAGCGCGTCTGGCACCGTCATGGTGATCTCGATCAGCCGAACGCCCGCTTCGCTGATGGCCCGCGCCGATTCGCGGGCGAGCGCCGCCGAGGGGGTCCGGATCACCGCGACGAGCCGGTCCTCGCCGAAGATGCGGATCAGGTCGCGACGCCCGACGTGTGCGCGCTGCGCGACGGTCACCTGTCGATGGTATGCGGTGCGCCCCGCGGTCCGCGTGTCATCGCTCGATGAGGAAGACACGCGCTGGCGCGCCGTCTCCGCCCGCCAGCTTCAGCGGCCCGCACACGAGGTCGTAGTCGCCCGCCTTGACGGCACGCAGATCGAGCCCTTCGACGATCACCACGTGAGCCCGGAGGAGCGTGTGGTGGACGGGGTAGCCAGCCTTCTCCGGACCCTGCGGCTCGATCGAGAGGTAGTCGATGCCCACGAGCTTGACAGCGTGCGCGACGCACCACTGCGCGGCGCTGGCATCGATCGAGCTGAAGTCGCGTGTGAAGGGCGCGCTCGGATCGGCCCAGCGCGCGCTGTTGCGGGTCTTGAAGAGCAGCCGCCCGGTATCCGGCGCGATTCCCGCGCGGTCGAGCCACTGGGCGGAGACATGAGCCTGACCCTCGTACTCGACGACGCGACACGGCCCGACGAGGGCGTCGAGCGGCAGCGTATCGACCGTGTCGCCGCCTTCGATGAAGTGGATCGGCGGGTCCACGTGGGTTCCGGTGTGATCGCCGAGCGTTACCAGCGAGACGTTCGCGCTGTCGCCGCTCGCGATCCGCCGCAGCGGCTCGATCCGCGGTCCGGGCTCGCCCGGCCAGGTGACCATGTCGGGACGCAGCGTGAGCGTGACGTCGTGGATGCGCATCCGGGCAGAATAGGTGCAATGCCGCAGCTCACCGGCGCCGAGGTCGAGCGGATCTTCCGCGAAGCGGGCGCCGTTCGCGATGGACACTTCGTGCTCGCCTCGGGACGTCACTCAGGGCGGTACCTCGAGAAATTCCAGGTGCTGCAGCGCCCTCGGGAAACGGAGAAGCTCGCCGGGGCGATCGCATCCTGGGCTCGCGGTCGGGACGTCGCGACCGTCGCGGGTCCGACGACCGGCGGGATCATCCTCGCCCACGAGGTCGCGCGGCAGCTGGGGACTCGCGCTGTCTATGCGGAGCGCGGCGAGCTCGGTGGTCGCGAGTTCCGCCGCGGCTTCAGCCTCGCGCCGGGCGAGCGCGTGCTCGTCGTCGACGACATCATGAGCACGGGCGGATCGGTCCACGAGACGATCGCGGCCGTCCGCGCGACCGGAGCGACCGTGCTCGGGGCCGCCGTCCTCGTCGACCGATCGGGCGGCGAGGCGACGCTGGACGTCCCGCTCTACGCGCTCTGGCGCCTCGAGATCCCGACCTACGGTGTGGGCTGTCCCCTGTGCGCGGCCGGGGCGCCGCTCGAGCACCCCGGCACCACTCCTGCTCCTACGGTCGCCGCACGATGAAGGACGTCTGGAACCTCGTTCGCACCTTGATCTGGCTCAGCTTCTTCGCCGCGCTCTATCAGGAGCTGCGCAAGCCTGACGCGGAGCGGACCTGGCATGGCAAGGTCGCGGGCGTCGTGCCGTACGACTTTCGCGTGCCCACCATCGAACGGCTCCGCGCCGCGTACTGGGATCCTGAGAGTGACGTGATCTTCACCGAGCGCGTGTTCGGCGTGGGGTGGGCCGTGAATCTCCCGGTGGCCGCACGAAAGCTGGCGGCGCTGGCGGAGCAGTACGCGAGCGCGAGCCGCTCCCTGCGTGGCCGGTCTTCTTCGCGCGAATCTGAATAAAGGCGGGTAGCTGCCGCTCGAGAGCCTCATCCGACCCAGCCGGGCCACCCGCGTAGCTCGGTGACCACTCCCAGAGACCGTCGACGGAGAGTCCGACCGCGACACACGCGTTGACCAGATCCTCGACGCGATGGGCGTACTCGTAGGTCGGCGCACGCACCTTGATGTCATCGAACTCCCAGGTCGGCTGGAGGACCGGCACGGCGGCGTCGCTGAAGTAGCTCTTCTTGGGCCAGCACCCGCGCGACCTCGGCGATGACCCGCGCGGCATCCGGGACGAAGACCAGCGAGTGCTGGTGGAAGACGACGTCGAACTCGCCGCTGCCGAGGATGTGCAGGTCGCGCATGTCGGCGCGAATGATCTCCAGCGCGGTCCTTCGCTTCGCCGCCAGTCGCCGCACGGTCGCGAGCTGCGTCGCGCTGATATCGACGAGTGTCGTGTCGGCGCCGAGCTCCGCGAAGAGAATCGCGTCCCACCCGCCGCCACCGGCGAGCGAAAGCACGCGCTTCCCTTCGAGCGTCATGCCTTTCAGCGTTCCATGCGTAATGCGATCGAGGAAGCGGCGCTTGCCCGCCCGATCTCGAGGCGGCGTGCCCTGGGGACGGGTGTAGGGAATGCCCGCTCTCGCGAGACGCTCCCACATGCGCTCGTTGTGCGCGCCGATGTCGTCGACCGCGACGCGACGTGCCACGACGCGATTCTGGCGGAGCCGCGCGTCGCGCGACGGACATATGCTTCCGGCGGCCCGTGAAGATCGTCGTCACGCGCCCCGTTGCGGAGGACGCGCTTGCGATACTGCGGCCGCGCGGCGAGGTCATCGTGGGACCAGCTGACCCGCCGGTCCCGACGGCCGATGAGGTCGCGCGGATGATCAAGGACGCCGACGTCGTCTACACGCTCCCGGCGAATCCGGTCACCGGCGACGCGATCCGGCGCGCCGAGCGCCTGCGGATGATCGCCACGATGGGCACCGGCTACGACAACATCGACGTCGGCGCGGCAAAGGAGCGCGGCATCCCGGTGACGTTCGCGCCGGGCATCCTCGACGAGACCACCGCGGATGGCGCCTTCGCGCTGTTGCTCGCCACGGCCCGGCGGCTTGGCGAAGCGGAGCGCTTCCTGCGAGCGGGGAAGTACCGCGGCTGGACACCGTTCATGTTCACGGGCCAGGACGTGCACCACGCGACGCTTGGGATCGTCGGCATGGGCCGCATCGGGCGTGCCGTCAGCCGGCGCGCGCGGGGCTTCTCCATGAGCATCCTCTACCACGACGCGCGCCGTAACGAGGACGCGGAGCGCGAGCTGTCAGCGACCTTCGTCGCGGATCTTGACGACCTCCTGGCGCGAAGCGACTTCGTGTCGCTTCACGTGCCGCTCCTCGCGGAGACCCGGCACCTGATCGACGCGAACCGCCTTCGCCGTATGAAGCCGACTGCCGTCCTCATCAACACCTCGCGCGGGCCGGTCGTCGACGAGAAGGCGCTCGCCGACGCCCTTCGTCAGCACGTCATCGCCGGGGCCGGTCTTGACGTCTTCGAGCGCGAGCCGGCCGTCGAGCCGGCCCTGCTTGCGCTCGAGAACGCGGTGCTGCTCCCGCATATCGCGTCGGCGTCGGAGCGCACCCGAACGCGAATGGCCGTACGAGCCGCCGAGAACATCGTCGCGTTCCTCGAGCGCAAACCGCTGCTGGACCCAGTGCCGTGAGCGGGCTGAGCTTTCGGAGCGACTCCGAAACGCTGCACGCCGATCTGTACGGCGCGCTTCCGGCGAAGCGAGCGGCGATCCTCGTTCACGGCCAGAACTGGGACGCCTCCGGATGGCGCGAGATCGCGCCGCGCTTTGCGGAACGCGGCGTTCCCGCGCTCGCGGTCGATCTTCGCGGATACGGGCGCTCGACCGGAAAGACGAACCGGTACCGACCCCCAACGCCGTGGACGCCGGTCGCCGATCTGCGCGCGGCGAAGGCCGCGCTCCGCGAGCGCGGCGCCGCCGAGATCGCGCTCGTCGGCTCATCGATGGGCGGCAGCGCGGTGCTTGTCTCGAGCTTCGAGAAGGACGTGGAGTGCGTCGTCGCCGTCTCGGCGCCGGTGGTCGCGGTACCCGACGAGCTCGCCAAGAAGATCACCGGCCGAAAGCTCTTCGTGTGCGCGGATCGAGACACGCTGCGCGCCGCGCCGAACGTGTTCGCGTGCTTCACTGATGCCGCTCGACCGAAGACGCTGCTCTTCTTCGGCGGGAGCGAACATTCGCGTGCTATGTTCGTCGCGAGCTACGGCGAGGAAGCGCTTGGTGCGATCGTGGAGTTCGTATGCCGGCGCGCGTGAATCCAGACGTTCCCGGAGAGGCGCGCCTTCTGAAGAAGGTGGGAAAGCGCATCCGCACGCTTCGCGAGCAGAGGGGCCTGACGATGGCCCAGCTCGGAGCGACGACCAAGGGCGTGGTCTATTTCCAAAGGCAGTACGTCTGGAAGATGGAGACCGGCCGGGTCGCTCCCTCGCTCGCCGCTCTGGCCCATTTCGCTAAGCGATTGGACGTCGGCATCGCCGATCTGGTGAAGGGGATCTAGCGCCGACGGAGGGCTCGTTTACACGTCTGTTGGTTGACACGGTTACGCCGCTGCGACATACCATCAATCCTTCCACCGTGAAGCGTCGCGTCCTTGTGATCGAAGACGACCCCACCGTCCGCCGTCTGATCGTCGAATCCCTCAGCGACAGCGGGATAGACGTGCTTGCGGCGATGGACGGCACGCACGCGCTCCGGAGCGCGCTCGCCGTTCCGCCTTCGGTCGTGGTCCTCGATCTCGGTCTCCCGGAGATGGACGGCGCCGACTTTGTCGAACGATGGCGCTCGCGTCACCCCGCGGCGAAGGACGTGCCGATCGTTGTGGTGAGCGGGCGAGACGACGCGCCGGCGATCGCGACGAAGCTCGGCGCGGCGCGGCTTTTCAGGAAGCCCTTCGTCGTCGAAGAGCTGGTTCACGAGGTGAGCCGAGCGCTCATCTAACGTCCCGCGCTCGCCGCGGTGTCAGCGGCGTTCCGGTCCGATCTGGCGATCCGCGGCCGCGGAATACCGTTTCGCTCGACCAGTCGGCCATTCCGACTGGTGGAGGACCGAGCGAGCAGGCGAGACCTATACGTAAGTATGTCTATCCGGCCCTGGCTTTACCCCGTAAGAAGCGTGTCTGAGCCAGGACACGACCTCGGTGGGTGGTCCCTCCCGGCGCCGCGGCGGAGCGATCCTCCTCGTGGAGGACAACCCCGACGATGAGGCGCTGACTCTCCGGGCGTTCCGAAAGAACAACCTCACCAACGAGATCATCGTGAAGCGCGACGGCGCCGAGGCCCTCGAGTGGCTGCTCGATGACAAGCGCGACGTCGATCCGCAGGTCGTGCTCCTCGACCTCAAGCTGCCCAAGGTCGACGGTCTCGAGGTGCTCCGGCAGATCCGCGCAAACTCTTCGACCAGCTACCTGCCCGTCGTGATCCTCACATCGTCCAGCGTGGAGTCGGATCTCGTCAGGGGATACGAGCTGCGCGCGAACAGCTACATCCGGAAGCCCGTCGACTTCTCGCGCTTCATCGATGCGGCTCGCGAGATCGGACTGTACTGGCTCGTCCTCAACGAGATGCCCCTGCGGACACCGCCCAAGTGACCGCGCGGCAACCGCTCCGCGCGCTCATCGTCGAAGACTCGGCTGATGACGCCGACCTCCTCGCGCGCGAGCTCCGGACGGCCGGCTACGACCTGACCTACGAGCGCGTCGACGACCGCGCTGGCCTCGAGGTCGCGCTCGCCTCGGGAATCTGGGACGTGGTCTTCTCGGATCACTCGATGCCCAGCTTCGGGTCGCAGATGGCCCTGCGCATGGTGCGCGGCCGCGATCCGGACGTGCCGTTCATCATCCTCTCGGGCACGATGGGCGAGGACATCGCCGTCGAGGCGATGCGCGCGGGCGCGAACGACTACCTGGTCAAAGGAAAGACCCGACGTCTGGGCGCCATCCTCGAGCGCGAGCTTCGCCAGGCGGCCGGGCGAGTGGCGCGCCGGGACCTCGAGCGGGCGTTCGCCGCGATGCGCGACGTAGCCAGCGCGGTCGGCCGTCTACCCGAGCCGGCCGCTGTCGCGGCGCTCGGCGTCAAGCACGCCCGCGTCCTCCTCGCGGCGGACGGCTCGTTCCTCCATCTCTGGGACGCCGAGGCGGGTGTGCTTCGCCTCCTCGCCGGGGACGGCCCCGCGGAGGTCCTGCGGGCGGCGACGCTCCGTTCCGGCGAGGGCGCGAGCGGCCTCGCCTTCGAACGCCGCGATGCGGTGATCGTCGACGACTACGGGATGTGGAAGCTCGCGATCCCGTTGAACTCGGCGCTGGTGAAGAGCGCGCTCGCCGTGCCGCTCCTCCTCGGCGACCGCGCGATCGGTTCGCTCGTGGTCGCTTCGCTTCGACCGCGCTCGTTCAACCAGGACCAGACGCAGCTGCTGCAGCTTCTCGCGTCGGAGATCGCCCCGACCGTCGAGGCTGGTCGCCTCTTCAATGAGGCCGAGCGCGAGCGACAGGAGGCCGAAGCCCTCGCCGAGGCGAGCCGGCTGATCGCCGCCGGTACCGTTGCGAGGGACACGCTGAACGCGATCCTCGCCGCGCTGCGGCGACTGGCTTCCGTCGAGTCCGCCGCGCTCGTGATCACAGATCCGGATGGCTTCCACGTCGTTGCCGGCGTGGCCATCCCCGACGATGCCATCGGAAGCCACTACCCGATCGCCGACGGCGTGGTCAGTCGCGCGCTGGTCACGGGAGAGGTCCAGCTGGCAGGCGGCTCCGAACCTCCCGAAGCGTTCCAGGCGCGCACCGGTCTGCGCATCGGCCTCGCGGTGCCGATCGAACGGAACAACGCCGTCGTCGGCGCACTGGTCGTGGGTGCGCCTTCGGAGCGCCACTTCGCAGCTCGCGAGGTGCGCCTGTTGCAGCGCTTTGCCGATCACATCTCGACCGCGCTCGAGAACGATCGCCTCATGGCCGAAGCCCGAGCTCGCGAGGTCGAGCTCGAGCGGCTCGCTCACTTCGACGTCGCGACACAGCTGCCGAACCGGACGCTGTTTCGCGATCGTTTGCGCGAAGGCATCGCGGCCGCCGAGGCGAAGAGCGAACCCCTCAGCGTGCTGCTCATCGATCTCGATCACTTCAAGGACACGAACGACGCGTTTGGCCACGAAGTCGGCGACGCCGTGCTCCGCGAGATCGGCCCCCGGCTGCGCCGCGGCGTCGAGGGCCTTGGCGACATCGCGCGGGTCGGTGGCGACGAGTTCGCGCTTCTGCTCGGCGGTGCGGGCCCGAGCGAGGCGCTCGCGATGGCGCGTCGGGTGCTCGAGGTCTTCGAGCGTCCGTTCTCGGCATTCGGCCAGCTGCTGCTCATCCGCGCGAGCGTCGGCGCGGCCACGTTCCCGCGCGATGGCGCCGATCCAGACTCTCTGATCCGGTGCTCGGAGGTCGCTCTGGAAGCCGCGAAACGCCGCGGCGTGGGTACGGCCGCGTACGCGACCGCCGACGACCAGTACGCGCCCTCGAGGCTGGCCCTCATGGCGCAGCTTCGGCAGGCGATCGACGAAGGACAGCTGCTGCTCCATTACCAGCCGATCGTCGAGCTCAGCTCGCGGCCGCGCGTCATGGAGGCGCTGCTCCGCTGGCATCACCCGCAGCGAGGCATGGTCCAGCCGAATGAGTTCATTCCTCTCGCGGAGCGCGCCGGGCTGATGAAGCCGCTCACCAGATGGGTCATGGCCGCCGCGCTTCGTCAGTGCCGCCTGTGGCGCGACGCCGGGCACGATCTCGCGGTCGCGGTCAACCTTTCGATGCGAACGCTCCACGACGCGGAGCTCCCGCAGATCGTGCGCGACCTGCTGCGTTCGACGCGGTGTGAGCCGGCGTGGCTCGACCTCGAGATCACCGAGAGCGACGTCATGGCGGATCCCAAGGGCGCGATCGAGATCCTGGCCCGGCTTCGCGCGCTGGGGGTCCGGGTCGCGATCGACGACTTCGGCACCGGCTACTCCTCGCTCGCCTATCTCAACCGTCTCGATGTCGACGAGGTGAAGATCGACCGCTCGTTCGTCGGAACGATGACCGTGGACGCGTCGAGCGCCGCGATCGTGCAGGCAACGATCCAGCTCGGTCACGGCCTCGGTCTCGAGGTCGTCGCCGAGGGCGTCGAGGACGTGGCGACGCTGGAAGCGCTAAAGGCGCTCCACTGCGATCGCGCTCAGGGCTTCCTCTTCAGCCGCGCCCTTCCGGCGATCGAGATCGAGGCCTGGATGGCGGTCGCCGAGTCGTGAGCGCCAACGAGCTCATCCAGTACACGAGCGACGTCGTTTTTGTCCTGATCTTCCTGGTCGTCCTGCGGCGTGCGATCAAGAGGCCGCGCCGATCGCACATCGATGCCGCGCTCTTTTTCGGCGCGGCCGCTGCCATCGTGGTCGAGAGCGTGATGCTCAAAGCGCTCGCGATCCAGGCTCCGGCCTGGCTTGGTGTCGTCGTCGTGGGCCTGCTCCTCGCGCTCCCATTCTTGACCCTCCGGCTCGTCAACGACCTGACGGGATTGCCGAAGCTCGTGCTGCCATCGGCGTTCGCCGGCTGGATCATCGCGACGACCGCGTTCGCGCTCGCGCCGCGCGAGGCGCTGCTGCCGATCACGCTCGTGATCGTCGCGTACTTCGCGGTCTGCGAGACGTACGGCGCGGTCGTCGTCTTCCGCGCGAGCCGCCGCGCGACAGGCATAGTTCGGCCCCGTCTGGGCGCGATCGCCCTGGGGACCGCGATGCTCGGCGCGGCGATCGGCGCCGTTGGGCTCATCGTGCTGGTCCCGCAGCTCTCGTTCGCGACGAACGTCCTGGCGCTCGCGTCAGCGTTGGCGTATTACGTCGGCTTCTCGACGCCGCATTTCCTCCGACGCTCGTGGGCGGAGCCAGAGCTGCGTGCGTTCATGACACAGGCCTTGCAGCGCTCGCTTGGCTCGCCCGACGATCTCGCCCGGCAGATGGCTCACCTGGTCCGCACGGCGTTGGGCGCGGACGTAGCCGCGGTCGGCGTTTGGAACGAGGAGCGGCAGATGCTCCGTTTCCAAGTCACCGATGGCCAGATCAGCGAGGTACCCCCGATTGAGGCGGCGGCGGGGCCTGCTTTCGTCCAGCAGCGCGCGATGGTCCGCATCGAGGACCGGAACGGGACGACCTTCCCGGATCGCGCGCGGGCCATGAGCCTGCGGTCCGTGCTGGCGGCGCCCATCAGCTTCGGCGAAACGCGCTACGGGGTGCTGGCGGCGTACGCGTTCCGCGCGCCGCTCTTCGCCGAGGAGGATCTCGAGCTCGTGGAGATCCTCGCCAAGCAGCTTGCGCTCATCCTTCGGAACCAGGATCTGTTCGGCGAGGTCCGTGAGCTCAACAGCGAGCTCGAGCAGCGGGTTGCCGAGGTGAACGCGACCAACGAAGAGCTCGCCTCGTTCGCGTACGCGGTCTCGCACGACCTCCGCGCGCCGCTGCGCGCGATCGACGGCTTCAGCGAGATCCTTATCGACGAGAAGTCGGCCGTCCTCGGCGACGATGGCCGGGAGCATCTCGGCCGGATCCGGCGTGCCGCGCAGAACATGGGCCAGCTGATCGACGATCTCCTCCAGCTCTCGCGGACCGGCCGTGCCGAGCTGCACCTGATGCCCATCGACCTTTCCGGTCTCGCGCGGCGGGTCGCGGCCGAGCATGCCGAGCGCGAGCCCGAACGCTCGGTCGCGTTTCGCGCCGTCGACGGGCTGCGCGCGGCCGGCGATGAGGGCCTCCTCCGTGTCGTGCTCGACAACCTCATCGGGAACGCGTTCAAGTTCACCCGGCCGGTGAAGCAGCCCAGCATCGAGCTCGGAGTGACCAACGGCAGCGGTCCCAAAGCGTTCTTCGTGCGCGACAACGGCGTTGGGTTCGATCAGACCTACCAGGCGAAGCTGTTCACGCCCTTCGAGCGCCTGCACTCGCCGCGCGAGTTCGAGGGCAATGGCATCGGGCTCGCCACGGTGCGTCGCGTCATACGTCGGCATGGCGGCGACGTGTGGGCAGAGTCGACGCCAGGCGAAGGCGCAACGTTCTTCTTCACCTTACCCAGTGCGTGAAGCGCGCGTCTTTGTCATGTCTCACCTGATCGCGCCTCGCCGACCGAAACCCTCTCTTCGGGCGGTATCCCCGTCCCTCGCTCGGGACGGGGCCCCTCCGCCCGCGGGGGCCCTCGGTCGGCCCGGCGCTCGACGCCCCTTATCCGGCCCGTGGCTCCGCGTTTTGCCGCGCCATCTGCGCTGGTCATCGGCTCGCGCCTTGCGCTCGTCGTCCCCGCCGACGCACTCGCTCATCGGAAAAAAGTGAGCCGCCCGGGATTCGAACCCGGAACCAAGGGATTAAAAGTCCCCTGCTCTGCCGTTGAGCTAGCGGCCCGCGATCGTCACAAGTCTAGGGAGGCATACTCGGCCAAGTGCCGCTCGTGTTCGCGTGCATCGCTCCGCACGGATCGATGGCGATCCCCGAGGCGAAGCCGCCGGACCGCCCGGACCTCGCGTCTGCCACCACCGCGGGCATGGTCGAGCTCGGGAGACGATTCGCCGCGACGCGTCCTGACGCCTCGATCGTGCTCACCCCGCACAACGTCCACGTCGAGGGTGCGATGGCGGTCATCGATGCCGCGACGGTCGCCGGCGATCTTGTCCAGTGGGGAAGCCCGATCGCGCTGCGCGTTCCGGTCCAGCGCGATCTCGCGCGGGCCGCGCACGACGCGATCCGCGAGGCCGGGATCCCGGTTGTCTTCGTGAGCTACGGGGCCAACGATCCGGCGACGGCGACGGCCCCGATGGATTGGGCCGTCCAGGTCCCCGTCCACTTCATGGGAGGACGGACCGAGCCCCAGGTCCCGGTCGTCGTCATCGCGCCCGCGCGCGATCTCGCCGACGATGCGCACGTTCGCGCGGGGGCGGCGCTTGCCCGGGCGATTCGCGCGAGCGACCAACGCGTCGCGCTCATCGCGAGCTGCGACCATGGCCATGGGCACGACGCGAAGGGCCCATACGGATACACGCCGAAGTCGAAAGAGTTCGATGACGCTGTCGTGGAGCACCTGAAGCAGAACGATCTCGGCGCGGTCGCTCGGCTCGGGTCCAGCTTTGCACGCGAGGCCAGAGCGGACAGCTTCTGGCAGATGCTGATGCTGCACGGTGCGCTCGGCGCCGACCCGTGGCGATGCGAGGTCCTGTCCTACGAGGCGCCGACCTACTTCGGGATGCTGTGCGCGGCATATGAGCCGGCCGCGATCGCCACTTCGGTTTCGGTAGTGCGCTAGGCAGGTGAGACGGCGAGGAGACAACCCTAGAATCGCCGCGCGTGACGGCGCTCCAGCTCGTCGGCTACGTCAACGACGCGATCTACGTCCTGATCGCGGTCATCGTCGCGGCGCAGGCGCTCCGCGCCCCGACCCGCCCGCGGTTGGATGTCGCGCTGTACTTCGCCGGGCTGGCGTTCATCGTCCTGGAGTCGCTCATCACGACCTCGTTCGGACTCGCGACCGATCCCGTCGTCGACGACATCGTCATCGGGGTGCTGCTTGCGGTGCCGTACTTGCTGCTGCGCCTTGTCGACGACTTCGCGCCGATCCGGACGTGGGTCAAGCGCGCGGCCGAGGTCGGTCTCGTCGCCTGCGTCGCCGCATTCGCGCTCGTGCCCACGCCCACGCCGCCGCCGCTGATCCTCGGGATCGTCATCTACTTCTTCGCCGTATCGGCGTACAACGCGACCGCGTTCGTGCGCTTCGCGGCACGGTCCACCGGCGTCACCCATCGCCGCATGCAGGCCGTCGCGGCAGGTTCGTTCCTGCTGGGTGCGAC
This sequence comes from Chloroflexota bacterium, assembly GCA_005889445.1. Lineage (GTDB taxonomy): Bacteria > Chloroflexota > Limnocylindria > P2-11E > P2-11E > 3-1-20CM-2-70-9. Next base: position 10,882 of record VBGS01000088.1, on the reverse strand, counting down.
GCTTCTCGCGGTGGGCTTCGGGGGGATTCTTCCCAGTGCCTCCGGCGCCATCGACGGGATCGTGCAGGTCCTCGGTCTTGCGGCGGGTCTGGGCTTCTTTGCCGGCTTCGCGCCGCCGACGGCCCTGCTTCGCGCCTGGGAGGAGCCCGAGCTGCGGCGCTTTCTCGAGCGCGCCGCAAGGCTCCCGCGCCTGGAGGACACCGGGGCGATCGTCGCGGAGCTCGAAGACGGCGCGGCAAGAACGATGGGCGCCGGCGCGATGATCGGGTTGTGGGACCAGAACGCGCGGGTGCTGCGCTTCGCGAATCCGCATGGTGTGGTTCCGCCCGAGGTCGGGGAGAGCGCCTTCATGGTGTGGCGCGTGTTTCGCCAGCAGCGCGCGCTCTTCGTGGGCGACCCGCAGCGCGCCAATCCGGCGAACGCGGCCGCGTACCGACAGCACGATGTCGCGGCGATGCTCATCGCTCCGATCAGCGCGGGTGACGAGCGGCTCGGCGTGCTGGCGGTCTACACCTCGCAGCGTCCGATCTTCAGCGAGAGCGACCTCGAGCTCGTCCAGCTCCTCGCCGATCAGGCCGCGGTCATCCTCGAGAGCCGCTCGCTGATCGACGAGGCGGCCCGCGTCCGCGCCCATGAGCAGGCCACGCGTCTCAAGGACGACTTCCTCTCAGCGGCCGCGCACGATCTCAAGACGCCGCTCACGACCCTCGTCGCGCAGGCCCAGTTCCTGGAGCGCCGCGCCGAGCAGGAGCCCTCGGCACCGGCGGATCTCGGCGGCATCCGCCGCATCGTCAAGGAAGCCCGCCGGCTCTCGACGCTGGTCACCGAGCTCCTCGACGCGTCGCGCCTGGAGCGGGGCGCTCTGGTCGGTGAGCGCGAGCCGGTCGATCTGGTGGCGCTTGCCCGCGAAGTTGCGGCGCGCGAGGTGTACCGGAGCCACCGGGTGACGCTCGAGGCGGACGGTCCGGTCGTCGGTCAGTACGACGGCCGTCGCATCGGGCAGGTCATCGAGAATCTCGTCGAGAACGCGGTGAAATACAGCCCGGAGTCAAGTCGGGTGCGCATCGCGGTGGGGAGGGACAACGGGCTGGCGCGTATCGCGATCGCTGACGAAGGCATCGGGATCCCGCTCGAGGACCTCTCGCAGGTGTTCGAGCGCTTTCACCGCGCATCGAACGTCGACGACCGCCGTTTCGCAGGTATGGGTCTGGGACTCTTCATCTGCAAGGGCATCGTGGAACAACATGGCGGGCGGATCTGGGTGGAAAGCACGCTGGGAACAGGGACGACGTTCCACGTCTCGCTCCCTCTTGAGGGTCGCGCCTGAGCCGCATCCTCGTCGTCGACGACGATCCGTCGATCGTCGCCGTCGTTTCCGAGATCCTTGCCGCGGAGGGTCACGAGGTGACCACCGCCGAGAACGGTGCGGAGGCGCTTGCCGTCGTGAACGGCGAGGAGCTCATCCTCCTCGACATGCGTATGCCCGTCCTCGACGGGTGGGCGTTCGCGAAGCAGCTCCGCGCCAGCGGGAAGCGTGTGCCCATCGTGGTCATGACGGCCGCGGAGAACGCGCGCCGCTGGGCCGAGGAGATCGGCGCCGACGGCTACCTCGCGAAGCCGTTCGAGATCGATAGCCTCATCGCGGCCGTGGAGCGGTTCGCCAAAGGACCACGCTGAGGAGCGCTCCGAGCGCCAGGGCGCCGAACGCAAAGGAGCGCGTGAGCTCCAGCTGTCCGGCGAACGCGAACCAGGGAGGCGTGAGCACCGCGACCTGCGCGGTCCAGTAACCGACCGCGACGGCGTTCGCCGTGATCCACGCGCGCCGGGACCGGCGCCGCAGCTGCGGGACGAGGATGGCGATGCCCACGGCGGCCTCGAGAAGATGCCCGACCCCCGACGCGAACTGCGTTTCGGTCGCGTCCGGGAGGACGTCATGGAAGCGAAGAAGGATCTCCGTCGCGAGGGCCATGCTCCCGATCCCGAAGTAGAGGAGCACCAGGGACAGCGACGGCGCCGCGACGCGCAGAGTCGGAGCGGTGGGCCGCAGCATGGTGAGCGCGAACGCGCCGGCGACGAGCCCCGTCGTCATCACCGTGCTCGAGCTGATGAACAGATAGGGATTGCCGAGCACGTAGGCGAGCAGCGCCGCGAGATCGCTTGGAGTTGGCACCAGCGACGCATGCATCTTTCTGCGTTCAACGTCGAACGATCCCGACAGGGCTCGCTTGCCTGCACGCTCAAGGACGCTCCGGCGCGAACAGATCGGTCTCACTTCGCGTTTCGCCGCGGACCAGATCGGCGACGAGTTCGCCGGCCGCGGTCGCGAACGCCATCCCATGCCCAGTGAAGCCGCCGTTCACGTACACGCCGTTTGCGAGGCGGCCGACGTACGGCAGCGAATCGTGCGAGAACCCCATCGTGCCGGCCCAGCGATGTGTCACGGCGGCATCAGGCGCCTTGGCGCGAACGAATTCGTCGAGATGGCGCTGCACGCGTTCGGTCGTCCGCTCCTCCTCACCGGTCTCTTCCGCGACGGCCGTGTCGCGCCAGCCGCCGACGAGGAGGCGGCCGTCGTCGCGCTGGCGCCAGTAGCGATAGCCCCGGTGCGCGTATGTCGGGCGCTCGAACACCCGCCTCGCGATGGGCGCCGTCGCGAGCATCTGTCCTCGGACCGGCCGGACGCGAAGCGGGACGAGATGGTGCGAATACGCGTTCGCGCACACCACCACCGCCCCCGCGCTGATCCGGCCGCCGCTGGTCGTGACCTCCGTGGGTCCCACCGTGAAGGCACGAGTACGTTCGTAGAGGCGCGCACCCGCGCCGACCGCGGCGCGTGCAAGGCCGCGGACGTAGCGGACCGGGTGAAATTCGCCGTCGTCCTCATAGATCGCCGAACGCTCGGTCGCCACGATCCGGACGCGCGCGCCCTCGCGCGCCAGACGCGCCGCTCCGTCGCGCACCTCCGACCACTCGACCTCGTCACCCGCAGCCTGCGCGGATCCGCGCCACACGAGATGGCAGTCGATCCGGTGACGCTCCACGAGCGCGCGCACGAGCTCCTGGTTGTGGCGCGTGAACCGCCAGATCCGGAGCGCGTTCGTGTCGCCGTAGCGGCGTGACGCCGCGACGAAGTTCTCGGCGACGCCGGCCAGAAGAAAGCCGGCGTTGCGCCCACTCGCCGCCTCGGCGACGGTCCGCGCTTCGACGATCGCGACGCGCGCTCCGGCGCTCGCGAGGTGATACGCCGTGGCGATCCCGGCGACCCCGGCGCCGATGATCGCGACATCGACCCGCGGTGGGCCCTTAGCTCACCCCAGATCCGCGGGCGGCGCGAAGATGTAGCGGTAGGAGAGCCCGCCGATCGCCGCGCCGATGAGCGGTCCGATCCAGTACACGTACCAGTTGTCGTAGAAGCCCGCGACGACCGCGGGCCCCAGCCACCGCGCCGGGTTCATCGCCGCGCCGGTGAGGCCGCCGCCGACGAAGATGTCCGCCGCGACGGCGAGCCCGATACCGAAGCCGCCGATGCGCGGCGCGAGCGGCGAGACCCTGGTGCCGAAGACCGCCCACAGCAGGAACAGCGTGAGGAGCGCCTCGACGACGATCGCGACCGGCACGGTGACGCCCGCGCCGAGCGCCGGCGTTCCGACATGGGTCCTGTCGAGCGCGCTCGGCGCGAAGTCGAACGCGTACCGGAGCGCGGCGCCGGCCGCGAGCGCGCCCACGGCCTGGGCCACCCAGTAGGTCGGCACGCGCGGCCACGGGTGCGTTCCCGCGATCGCGAGCCCGAACGTCACCGCGGGGTTGAAGTGCCCGCCGGAGAGGCCGCCGAACGCCGAGACCGCGACCGAGAGCGCGAGCCCGTGCGCGAGGGCGACCGACACGATCCCGTCGCCTCCGCTCGCGACCGCCGCGACGATGGCACCCGCACCGATGAAGAAGAACATGAAGGTCCCCGCGACCTCGGCGAACAATGCCCGGACGTGTCCGCTCATGAACTACCCCTCCCGCGCTCGCCGGTATTCTGCATCCGTGGCCGACTTCCGCCCGGTCGATCCAGGTCGACATCTCGAGCGATCTCGCGAACTGGCGGCTGCAGCACCTGCGCGGCCTGTGGCGTCCCGACGTCGCGAAGCCGATCGAGTGGGAATGGGTCTACACGTGGGGCTCGCCATCGTTCGTGCGCGCCGGTGAGATCTACCGGATCCACTCGGGCTCGCGCGTGCGTGCCGCCGGACACCCGCTCGCCGACGACGTCGCCTCGGGCCGCATCCACGTGTACGCCGCGGGTCCGGCCGGCGCGGCGCGGCTGTTCTGGAAGCGTGGCGACTATGTCCGCCTGGTCGACGCGTTTGGGACAGTGATCGACGAGGTCGTCGTGTGGCCCGAGGAAAAGCCCGCGCAGGCCGCGGTGACCCGCTAGGGGCGCAGCTCCTGTCGCTCGAGGGCGATCTTTCGGACCACGTCCTCGAGCACGGTCACGCCGATCCCCGGTCCGGTCGGGACCCGCATCGTGCCGTCCTTCTCGACGGTGAACGGCTCGGCGATGATCTCGGTCTCGAAGTAGCGCGCCGACGCGGAAACGTCGCCGGGCAACCGGAAGTTCGGGAGCGACGCGAGGTGCACGTTGTGCGCGCGACCGATGCCCATCTCGAGCATTCCGCCGCACCACACCGGCACGTCGTGCGCGGCGGCCACGTCGTGCACCGCCTTCGCCGAGGCGAGGCCGCCGACCCGTCCCGCTTTGATGTTGATGATCTTCGTCGCGCCGATCGCGATCGCCTTGCGTGCGTCGTCCGCCGAATGGATCGACTCGTCGAGGCAGATCGGGGTATGGATCTGCTTTTGCAGCTCCGCGTGGTCGACGATGTCGTCATAGGCGAGAGGCTGCTCGATCATCATCGGTCGTGTCGGGTCGATGCGCTTGAAGAGCCCGACGTCGCGAAGCGCGTACGCCGAGTTGGCGTCGAGCATGAAGTCGAGATCGGGGAATCGCTTCCGTGTCGCCTCGGCGATCTCGACCTCGAGCCCGGGCTTGATCTTGAGCTTCACGCGCTGATAGCCGCCCTCGCGCTCGCGGGCGATCGTCTCCATGAGCGCGTCGATCGACGGCTGGATGCCGATCGCGACTCCGCAGAGGATCCGCTCGCGCGTGCCGCCAAGGAGCGCCGCCAGCGGCTTCTTCGCTCGCTTGGCGAAGAGGTCCCAGATCGCCATCTCCACCGTCGCCTTCGCCATGCGGTGCTCGCGGATCCAGGCCACCGACCGATGGACGTCCTCGGGTCGCGCGAGATCGGCTTTGAAGAGCTCGGGCAGGATGAACTCTTCGAGCGCGTAGAGGACGGTGCGCGGCGTCTCTCCCGAATACCAGGGGAGCTCGCCCGCGACGCTCTCGCCCCAGCCGACAGCGCCCTCCGACTCGACGCGGCACAGCACGCGCGTCATGTGCGTCTCGCGCGCGCCGCTCGTCTCGTAGGCGCGCTTCAAGGGAAGGCGCACGACGAAGAGCTCGACTCTTTCGAGCTTCACGACGGTTCCTCCTGGCCGCGGCGTGGCTGCGGGACCAGCAAGTAGGCTCCGCGGCCGTCGGCGCCGCGCAGGAATTCCACCGCGGCGTAACCCTCACCGAACCCGCGCTCGAACGCCTCCCGCGTGGACAGACGCCACGCGAGAGCCAGCTTCGGATCGCGCGCTTTGAGCTCCTGGAACGAGCGCGGGATCTCGATCAGGAGGTGCGACGCGGCGGCGGCTTGTCCGACCGCGCCGGGCCGCTCGCGGTCGGCGCGGAGCAGGTAGGCGATGCCCTCGCGCTCGGCGTCCTCGAGCGACGGTGCCGAGTCCTCTCCGCGAAGTCGCTTGTAGGTGCGGTCGTGTCCGATCGGCCATTCGACGTAGATGCGATCTGAGGGAAGACCCTGGTTCAGCTTGTCGGGCATCGCTCCGTAGAAGTCTCGGTGATACGTGCGCGTGAACGCCCCGAGCTTGCCGAAGTTGAAGCGCGCATTCCGCGCCTCCAGTGGGTCCATCGTCCAGGCGATGACCTCGATGCCCTGGTCGAGGCAGTGATCGCGCTGCGCCTCCTTGAGGGCCTGCGCCAGGCCGCTGCCGCGGTACTCGTCGCGCACCGCGAGCATGTGGGAGTGATGCCGGAAGTGATAGTCGTAGATGCCGAGGAATCCGAACACGAAACCGGCCGGCCGTGGGTCCTCCGCGCTGTATCCGATCCCGACGAAGCCGCCGTTGTGCGCGACGGCGAGCATCAGCTGCGGCGGCACCACGACGTCTCCGCTCCATGTCTCTCGCTGCAGCGGGACCGTGAGCGCGCACGCTGCGATGTCGTGAGCGACCTCGATGCGGAATTCCGGCACCAGCCGGAAGTATCGGCTAGCATCGCGCCCGTGCCCGCGAGCATCGACTTCCTGAAACGCGTGTCCATGTTCGAGGATCTTGACCAAAAATCGCTCGAGGCGATCGCGAACGCGGCCGTCGAGCAGAGCTACCAACCGGGCCAGGAGGTCGTCCGTCAGGGCGACACCGGAGTAGGTGCGTTCATCATCCGCTCGGGCAAGGTCGAAGTGGTCCAGACCCGCGATGGCAAGGAGACCAAGCTCGCGACGCTCGGACCGGGCGAGGTGTTCGGCGAGATGGCGCTGCTCGACGAGTTCCCTCGGTCAGCGACCGTGCGCGCCGTCGAGCCGACGACCGCGCTGGGCATCCAGCGTTGGCACTTCCGCGGGATCCTCGAGAGCCACCCGCAGATCGCTCTCGCGCTCCTGCCGATGCTGACCCGGCGCGTGCGGAACGCCGAGCACATGCTCCCGGAGTCCGCCCGGCACTAGCGCACGCGACCCGGCGATCGCGGCCTTTGCCGGCTCTGCCGTGGCACACTCGCGGCCGATGAGCCGATTCGTCGAATGCGTGCCGAATGTGAGCGAAGGGCGGCGCGGCGACGTCATCGACCGGCTCGCCGACGCGATCCGCGCGGTCGAGGGGGTGCGGCTGCTGGATCGCACGAGCGACGTCGATCACAACCGATCGGTCTTCACCTATGCCGGCGAGCCAGAAGCGGTCCTCGGGGCGACGCACGCGCTCGTTGACCTCGCGCTCCGCGAGATCGACATGCGCGCGCACAAGGGCGAGCATCCGCGCCTCGGCGCGGTGGACGTCATCCCGTTCGTTCCGCTCTCGGGCGTCACGATGGACGAGTGCGTCGCGCTCGCGCACCGTTTCGGTCACGAGCTCGCGAAGCGTCACGACATCCCGGTGTACTTCTACGCGAACGCCGCGGCCCAACCGGAGCGGGTTCGACTCCCCGATATCCGGCAGCCGCAGTACGAGGGCCTGGCCGCGCTGCTCGAGACCACGCACGTGCCCGATGCGGGACCGCGGCGGCTCCATCCGACCGGCGGGGCGATCGTCGTTGGCGCGCGGCCGTTCCTCATCGCCTTCAACATCGAGCTCGACTCGAGCGACCTGAAGCTCGCTCAGCGGATCGCCAGGGAGATCCGCGAGTCGTCGGGCGGGCTGCCGGCGGTCCAGGCGAAGGGCTTCATGCTCACCGATCCGCCGCGGGCGCAGGTCTCGATGAACCTCCTCGACTTCACGACGACGTCGCTCGCTCGGGTGTGGCGGGAGGTCGAGTCGCGCGCGAACGCCGCCGGCGTGAACCTGCTTCGCGGCGAGCTCATCGGCCTCATCCCCCTCGACGCGGTCCTTGCGGTGGCCGCGGACGCGTTGCGGCTCGACGGCTTCACCCGCGACCGCGTGATCGAGACCCACTTCCTCGAATGACGCAGGCGGACCTCGTCCTCCACGGCGCACGGCTGCTGACGCTGGCGCCGCTGCGGGAGGAGCGTCCGCGGGTCGGTCCCGCCGCCGGCGACGTCGGTCCGGTCCCGGACGGATGGGTCGCGGCGCGCGACGGCGCCATCGTCGCGACGGGGCACGGCGCGACGCACGAACGCCTCGAACGCGTCGCCGGAGCGATCGAACGCGACGTCGAAGGCCGCGTCGTGATGCCCGGCTTCGTCGATCCGCATACGCATCTCTGCTACGCCGGCGAGCGCTGGGAAGAATTCGCGACCCGACGCAGCGGCGCGGACTATCTGGCTGTCCTCACCGCGGGTGGCGGGATCCACGCCACCGTCCGCGCGACCCGCGAGGCGACGGACGAGGCGCTCCTCGCGCTGCTCCAGCGGCGCATCGGCGACGCGACCGAGCTCGGGACCACGACCATTGAGGTCAAGAGCGGGTACGGTCTCGAGCCGGCCGAAGAGCTCCGGCAGCTTCGGCTGATCGCCGGCGCGCGGGCGATCGCGCCGATCGACGTCGCCGTGACGTACCTCGCGGCGCACGCCCTTCCCGCGCCGCTCGGCGACGATCGCGCCAGGTTCATCAGAGAGGCGATCGGCGCGCTTGCGGCGGTGATCGATGAGAAGCTCGCCGAGGCGGTCGATGCGTTCGTCGAGAAGGGCGTCTTCGACGTCGATGACGTGAGGCCGCTCTTCGCCGCGGCGAAGAAGGCGGGACTGGCGGTCACCCTTCACGCCGACCAGCTGAACGACGTCGGCGCCGCCGCCTTCGCGGCCCGGATCCGCGCGCGTTCCGCCGACCATGTCGCGCACGCCTCCGCGGATGGCCTTCGCGCGCTCGCGCGCGCCCAGACACCGGTGGTGCTACTGCCGGGGAGCGCCTTCTTCGTCGGATACGCGCCGCCGGAAGCGCGCCGGTTCATCGCGGCGCGCGTTCCGCTCGCGCTGGCGACGGACCACAACCCGGGCACATCGCCGCTCGAGGGCATGCCCAACGCCATCGTCCTTGGCGTGACGCTGTGCGGCCTGACACCACACGAGGCGATCGTCGCCGCGACGATCAACGCCGCGCACGCGCTCGGCCGGGGCGGCCGGACCGGCGCGCTCGTCGCGGGCCGGCGAGCCGACGTGATCGTTCTCGACACCGATGACGAGCGCGAGCTCGCCTATCGGATGGGCGCGCCGCTCATCGACGAGGTGTACGCGTCGGGCAAGCGCGTCGCATAGCCCCGATAGACTCACCAGCGAATGGCAGATCAACGGATCACGAGACTTCGCGCGGTACCGCTCTTTGCCGGCTGCAGCGACGACGAGCTTCGTTTCATCATGACGCGAGTCGACGAGATGGACTTTCCCGCGGGGAAGGTGCTCTGCAGGAAGGGCGAGTCGGGCGGCGATTTCTTCGTGATCTTGGACGGCCAGGCGGAGGTCGAGACGTCGGCGGGAAAACACATGCTCGGACCGGGCGAGTTCTTCGGCGAGATCGCCCTGCTCGACAACGGTCCCCGCTCGGCTACGGTCACGGCGGCGACGCCGATGCACTGCCTGGTCCTCGGCCACGAGCAGTTCCGCGATGTGCTCCACCAGAAGGGCGACATCGCGCTCAAGGTCCTTCGCGCGGTGACGCACCGCCTCCGGGAGACCGTCGGACTGCCAACCGGGTAGATTCCCTCGACGGCGTGCACTTTCGTCAAGGAGGCGCGACCAGTTGAGTGACCGCATCGCGATCTACCCGGGGTCGTTCGATCCGCCGACCAACGGTCACCTCGACATCGTCGAGCGCTCGTCGCGCCTCTTTGACCGGGTCGTGGTCGGCGTCGGCCGCAACCTCGCCAAGAAGACCGTCTTCACGGCGAACGAACGGATCGCGCTCATGCGCGAGGCATGCGCCAAGTACGGCAACGTCGAGGTCAAGGCGTTCGACGCGCTGCAGGTCGAATTCGCCCGAGCGAGCGGGGCGAGCTTCGTCGTGCGCGGGATCCGCGCCCTCTCGGACTTCGAGTTCGAATTCGAGATGGCGAACATGAACCGGCGGCTCGATCCCGGAATCGAGATGGTCTATCTGATGACCGCACCCGAGTATCTCTTCGTCTCGGCCTCGCGGGTGAAAGAGCTGGTCGCGTTCGGCGCGCCGATCGACAATCTGGTCCCGCCGAACGTCGCAAAGCGTCTCAAGGCGCAGCTCGGCAAATCCAATCTGCGGACCGGAGCGACCGAGGCGGACGACTAGGTGACCACGCTCCTTGCGGCGGATGTCGGCAACACCAACGTCGTCCTGGGGGCGTACCAGGGCGACAAGCTTCTGGCGACCTGGCGCACCGCGACACGGAACGATCAGACAGAGGACGAGCTCGCGGTCACCGTCGACGCGCTGCTCGCGCGGGAGGACCTCTCCCTCGACGACGTGGACGCTCTCGTGCTTGGATCGGTCGTGCCGCCCCTCACCGCGTCATTCATGCGCCTCGCGGAGCGCTATCTCGATCAGCCCGCGCTCGTGATCGGCCCCGGGGTGAAGACCGGAGTCCGGCTGCGCGTCGACAACCCCGCGGAGGTCGGCGCGGACCGGATCGCGAACACGCTCGCCGCGCATCGGCGCTACGGCGGGCCCGCGATCGTCGTCGACTTCGGTACCACGACGAACTTCGACATCGTGAGCGCCGAAGGCGATTTCCTGGGCGGCGCGTTCGCTCCCGGGCTCGAGGTCTCGGCGGAGTCGCTCTTCACTCGCGCGGCTCGGCTCTTTCGCGTGCCGCTGACGCCTCCCGCGTCCGCGATCGGAAAGAACACGGCGGACTGCCTTCGCTCGGGGATCGTCTTCGGATATGTCGGCCTGGTCGAAGGTCTCCTCGCCCGACTGCTGGCGGAGCTGCGGCCGGCGACGCCCCGCATCCTCGCGACCGGCGGGCTCGCCGCAACGATCGCTCCGCTGGCCCGCGGCATCGAGCAGGTCGACGAGGATCTGACGCTCGAAGGTCTGCGTCTGCTGTGGGAGCTCAACGCGTGAGCGAGCGAGTGCGGGGACGATTCGTCGTGCTCGCGGTCACCGGATCGATCGCCGTGTACAAGGCCAT